>JAJVHT010000025.1 GCA_022072515.1 bacterium | reverse complement strand
GCGATACTTTGTAATGGCGCCATTGGGTGAATTCGCGGGTAAAATCGTGAATTGCCCCACCTGGCGTTAAACAGACTATAGGTGGAATTATTTTGCCGGTATCAACCGATTGCAAAACAGCACCTTAGACCAGCTTAAGTTCTCATCAATCTGTGTCTTAGTCTGGTACATACTTTGTAAAATACAAAGTGCCATACGATTAGAAAAGAAGTTGGTTTTGGAGACCAGTAATTCTTTGCTATCAATTTGACCATAATATGATTACGCGAACAACTATGCTTGCCGAAACAAATTGTCTCCAGGAAGAAGCGAAGCGCCAGGTTTTGTTTAAAGCATGGCCAGATTTGATGTTCTTGTTTAGTCATGACGGCATTTATTTGGATTACTACGCGTCCGACGACCGCCTCTTGTTTGTCCCGCCCGAACAATTCCTGGGCCGCCATGTGTGCGACGTGCTGCCGCTGCAAGTCGCCGACACGTGTTTGCGCGGCATAGAGAAAATTCAACAAACCAGCGAACTCCAAATTCTGGAATATTCTCTTTTCCAGGGGGATGAAACACACTATTATGAGGCTCGCCTGGTTCCTTGCGAGGCCGACAAAATCATCTGCATCGTGCGTGAGATTACCGAACGCCAGCGGACAGTGCTCGGGTTGCGTCAAGCCCATAAAGAATTGGAACAGCAAATTGCCATGCGTCTGGCTGAATTGCGCGCCGCCAACGAATCGCTCAAAAACGAAATTGTCGAACGCGCACGAATTGAGACGGAGTTACGCCATAGTGAAGTACGCTATCACGCTTTATATGAAGACAATCCCTCCATGTACTTCACGGTAGATCCGGCCGGCCAGGTGCTTTCCGTCAATCGTTTTGGCGCGGAACAACTGGGTTATACGGCGGAAGAGCTGATTGGACAATCCGTGCTTAAAGCTTTCTGCGCCGACGACCACCAACGAGTGCTGCAGCAATTGGCCGAATGCGCACAGCATCTCCGGCAGGTTTTTCATTGGGAAATACGCAAAGTTCGCAAAGACGGCAGTATATTGTGGGTGAAAGAAGATGCGCGCGCAGTGCAGGATAATGACGGGCACATGATTATTCTTATTGTTTGTGAGGACCTCACCGAACAGAAGCTTGCAGAGGCGGCGCTGCGCGAGAGCGAGAAGCTTGCCGCCACCGGCGGGATGGCGGCACGTATTGCCCATGAAATCAACAATCCCCTGGCCGGCATTCAAAATGCCTTGCGTCTCGTGAGCCGCGCCGTGCCCAAAGAACATCGTTATTACCACTACCTCGGCAAGATTGATCACGAAATTGCACGGATTGCGCAAATTATACGCCTGATGCTCGATTTGCACCGGGCCGAACAGCCGTTAACAAACCATTTCCAGGTGGGTGAATGCGTTCAAGACGTTCTGGCCTTGATGAAACTGGAAGCGCAAAAGCGCAACGTGGAGATTGAGGTGGAGACCACGAAGGCGGCAGTAGTGATAAACTTTCCCGAGAATCATCTGCGCCAGATTTTGTACAATCTGGTTCAAAATGCCATCGACGCGTCGCCGCAGAATGGCTTGGTTCGCGTTACCGCCGCTATTGACCAACAGCGTTTGACGATCATGGTGAACGATCAAGGCAACGGCATTCCGGAAGAAATGCGACCCCATATTTTTGAGCCCTTCTTCACCACAAAAAATGGTTCGCAGCCGGGCGGAATTGGACTTGGACTTCCGGTTTGTAAAAGCTTGGTGGAAGCGAAACAGGGCTCTATCGAGTTCGACAGCAAAGTTGGGCAAGGGACGACATTTCGCGTCATCCTCCCTCTCGACACTGTATGATTTCAAGGAGAAAACGCATGTCCAAATTGGGCCGTATCATTATCACCGACGACGAAGAGACATTCTTGGAGTCAACTGCCGATTTGTTGCGGGAAGAAGGTTATGAATGCGATTGTGCCCTGACGGGGCAAAGTGCTATCGAATGGCTCGGCAAGAAGAAGTATGATCTCATGATTGCGGACATTAAAATGCCGGGCAATTACGAGATGGAGCTGATTAAAGAACTCCCCCAAATCGCCGCCGGTCTAATGGCAATTTTAGTGACGGGCTATCCCTCGATAGAAACGGCCTCGCTGGCAACGCGCTTGCCGGTGGCCGGCTACTTAATCAAACCGATCAAGTTTGACGAATTGCTGGAGTTGGTCCATCAGTCCGTTGCGCGGGCACAAGCGTTTCGCCGCTTCAACAACGAGGCAAAATCTCAACATCTATTGCCGGAGAAACTGGCGAGTACCAATGAAGTGAAGCGCTTTTTCCCGGCATGGTCGAGTACGCCGGCTAAAGATTCAGCGCCAGATGAATTAGCGGCTTGGGATGCTGCCGGACCTGCGCCGGTAGACAAGAGCGAAACCGAACCAGTCTTTGCTCATGGCCGCGAGGCGGCGCTTGATAACATCTTGACGCAGAGCAAAGCCATGCATCATGTCGTGGAAATCATCAAGAAGGCGGCAATCACCGACAGCAATGTCTTGATCGTGGGAGAAACCGGCACCGGCAAGGAATTGGTGGCGCGCGCTATCCATTATCGCAGTCTGCGCAAAAGCGCCGAATTCGTACCGGTTGATTGTGTCGCCCTTCCTTCCAATCTGATAGAAAGCGAAATGTTCGGCTATGAGAAGGGCGCCTTTACCGGGGCGACCGGTAATAAACATGGCCTATTGGAGTTTGCCGATCAGGGCACATTATTCCTCGACGAAATTTCAGAATTGGAAGTCAACTTGCAAGCCAAGCTGTTGCGCGTTTTACAGGAACGCAAGTTCCGGCGTATTGGAGGGACAAAACTGATCGAAGTTGATATTCGCGTCGTCGCCGCGATGAATAGAAATCCGGCGAAAGCCTTAGCCGACGGCCATTTGCGGCGGGATCTTTTCTATCGTTTGAATGTTATTCCGATTCGCGTTCCCCCCCTCCGGCATCGGCGCGAGGACATACCGCTTTTGGTTAATTATTTTCTACGCCAAGCCAGCGAAGAGTCGAATTTGGCCCCCAAGCAGATTTCCGCCAGCGCCATGGAAATGTTGCAAAATTATGCGTGGCCGGGAAATGTTCGGCAACTTAAGAACGTTATCGAACGCCTGACGTCTTTATCTCCCGGTCCGGTAATTAATGTGGAGGACTTGCCATTTCACGATGAGGCGGGCAGCTTTATGCAGCGGGGATCTGTTTTTGATATTCCTTTCAACGAAGCGAAAAAAATGAGGCTAGAATCTTTTGAGAAAAAATATCTGCACAAACTGCTGAAGGCAACCGACAACGATATTCCCCAAGCGGCTAAAATGGCCGGCATTAGCGTCAGAACCATTTATCGGATGATGAGCCGCTACGGCTACGGCAAGTAACTTCTACTGCCTACACTGTTACCTTAATTTTTTAGTCATGATGAGCGGAGTCCAACCATGAACACCCTCTGGCTTTGCTCCGGGTGACTCTAAAAATTCGGGGTAACAATGCACTCCGCTTTTCCGGCACAGTAATCATTGCGGCGCTACGCGCCATTAGATTCTTTTTTCTCTCGCCAAGTTAGACAGTGTCGGCAAAATTGTGACACCGCTGTCAAATCCTGCCAAGATATTATTTATTATATTACTCGTCCTCAAACTTAACTGATTTAACTGTCACACGTGTCAAAACTGTTTTTTATTTTTTAAGCAACACGATGCGAATTTTTATTTCTTAAAATACGTTACTGGTTGAAAATGCTGAAATTGTTTGATTGTAACGCTATTGGACCAAGTGCATTGTAAGTTTGGCTACAGATTTGCATTACCGCAGTGTTGCAACTCAAATTCATCTTCTTGATTTATACGATGAGAGAACGACCGCACCGATATCTGCGCTTTGCTCTATTAAGGTGTCGGGCACGAAGGGCGATGTGACATGTGGACGATTCTAATCGCATCACAAGACGAATCGCTTCACCAACTTGTGACCCAGACGTTGCAGGACATCGAGAGTCGAATGATTTCAGTCAGCAGCATTAAGGCGTTCTTTGAAAAACTTGCGGAAGAAAAGATCGATCTGATCATTTATGATGCTGATCTTTTGCCCCTCAGTGCGATGGAAGCGTTTTCGGTCACGCGCGTTTCCCATCCTCGCATCCCTTCTATACTCATTTACGAAAATGAAAATTTCGAAGCCACCAAATCCCTCATAGACAAAGGCGTTCTTTTTCGTATGGCAAAGCCCATCGCTGCGGACAATTTAAAGCAAATCTACGCGAGTATTCGCAAAACTAAAATGAATGGAGCAGAAGTTTATTGATGGAGCAATAAATGAATAAAACTATTTTTTTACCCCAAAATATAAATAATTTTTTGTTCAGTGGAGTCGATCGGTGAAGAATTTACTGAAATTCAAACGGTGGGAAATGGGCATGAAACAGTATGAGTTAGCCGCCCGCTTGGGTTGTAGCTCATCATACTTATCGATGGTTGAAAACGGGCGCTTAGAGCCAACGCCTGAATTTAAAGAAAAAGCGGCGACGCTTTTTGCTCTGGAAATCAACCAATTATTTCCCGAGCGAACTTATAATTATAAAATATTGAGCAGTTAAAAGTGTTGGACCTACTCTGCGGGCATTCAACACTACGTTGAAAAATTTATACATGTTGTTGCGGTGCGAAGTTCCCACCCGAAAATATACGTCAAATACACATTGCCGTGGCGCGGACGAGTAACAACAGTCTGTAAGCACGAAGACGGTGATATAAAATCAAGCAAGTGACTGTTAGTGGAAAAATTACCTTATCACAGATCATCACCGAAGAGACGGAACAGTTGCGCATCAAAATAAACCGGTTGTCATGTAGTTATCACGGGTTGGCGACGAATGGGCCGGGAAACCTTTCAGTTCACAAATTACAGGTGTGAAATGCTTCGACTCAAAAGTTATCTGTATTGGAACAATAGCCGCGTTCAAGGCACGTGGGAAGTTGTACAAATTTCAACGAAATTGTTGCTGTCCACACCTCTTTTCTTATTTGCTTTGCTTTTGCTTTTGCGCTGGTTGCACTGGTAAGATCACAGAGGGCAAAATGCTCACCCTGGGAAACGACAAACATTGGTATGCCCTTTATTGCAAAAGCCGGCACGAACACAAAGTCAACGCTAGGTTGCTGTCCAAAGGTTTTGTAACATATTTAGCTGATTACCAAACGCGCGCGCAATGGGGCACTCGACTCCGCAACACGAGAAGGAATCTTTTGCCAGGCTATGTTTTGGTGCAAGCGCAAATTGATTCCTCCACGTACTTGCATATTCTGCAAACCGAAAGCGTACTCAACTTTGTCGGCCAGGCGTGGCCGCGGCTTTCCTGGATACCGGACGCGCAGGTTAATAACCTCCGGTGCGTCCTGGAATCTGGCGAGCGCTTTGAAGAGACCACGTATTGGCAGCAAGGCGAAACGGTGGAAATCATCGCCGGCCCGCTACAGGGTGTCTCGGGCATCGTTGCCGGAATGACCAACCGGCAGCATCGCGTGGTTATTTCCATCGATTTGTTACAACGTGGCGTGGCAGTGGAAATGGATTCAAGTTTCCTAAGGCGCCTGCCACCTATTGCGTTAACGGCGTAATCGCCTATTCGTACTGCTGGCTACCACCCGGGCGAATAATTATCCGGGTTCATAATACCAGTAGGCTCCAGTGTGATAAGCTGGAGAGGTAAATTGTGAAATTTTGTACCTGTTGTAAAGTAAAACTTCATATAGACAATCAACACCAAAAAAAAGAATGCCTGGCGTTGAGAGAGCGGAGCTATTTTCATGAGAAAATCATTTCTGTACATGGTACGAAGGAGCAATCTGGTGTTTTTCCTCCTGCCGCTTTGGGCAGGAGGACTATTGTCTGACGTTGTTGCCCAAAATTACATTTTGCAAAAAAGAATTTTTATTATCAGCGCCCCTTCCGGAACCACCATTCAGCTCAAAGGCCCTTATACATTTTTTGGGAAAACACCATTTACGATTTCACAAAACCTGGCCGGGCCTTATAAGTTAATCGCCACGAAACGGGGTTTTGAAAGCAAGGATATGAAAATTGATTTCAACGACTATCCGAATCAAACCCTCACGATTACCATGCAGCCGCTTTCCCGGCTGAAGGCAACATACCGCTCGCTGCTCTTTCCGGGTTGGGGACAACGCTACAAGGGGGTGTCAGGCCGCGGCATGTTGTTTACCGGGCTCGTCGCCGGCGCCGGTATCGGAACCTTGGTGACGCGTTCCAACTATCAATCTGATCGTGATGATCTTGACGCGGCACGGGCGAATTATTTGAACAGCTTGCATCAAGATTTTGCCACCGCGCAAGCCGCCTGGACGAAGTGGCAGGCGGTACACCGTCAAGCACAGCATTCCTATGACCGCTATGAGCGTGCTTTGCTGATTACCTCGTCAATATGGGCTCTTAACGTTATTGATGCGTTTTTTCTGTCTCCCGGCCCCGGCCAGAGTCAAAAAAAGAAAGTGGACTTGTCGAGCCACATCGGATTTCCACATGCGCAAGTGAATTTAACCATTTCCTTCTGAAGCGGCTTATGAAGATTTATCATTTTGTCTTGCTTGGACTTTTAATGGTGGCGGCCACCTCGATGCTGTCAAGCTGCCTGGAATCCCCTGTGGCCCCTCCGGATTTTCCGGACAACAGTTTCCCGGTGGCGCCGCAAAATCTCAACGCCTCAATCACGGTGGCGGAAGTTGTTCTTTCGTGGACTTTTGATGATTCACTGCCGATCAAAGAGTTCAATATCTATCGCCAAACCGCACCCGACGGAGGCGAGCAACGAATCGGCAAAAGCTCACAAACAAAGTATCATGACCAACAAAGGTTGTCCACGGGTTTCACGTATATTTATAGTGTGACAGCCGTTTCAAAAGATGGATATGAAGGCCGGCGTTCTGAAACTTTATCCATTCTCTTTACCCCAGACTATGCGCCCAGTCCGGTGATGTTGGCGCAACCGGCGCCGCTCGATACCGTCGCTGGATTACGCTTATCCTGGTCGCGTTACAATGAAGACAATTTTGCCTCCTATCGAATTTTTCGTTCCACCAGCAGCCCGGTCAATATTGAAGTGCTGCCCCAAGCCATTATTAACGAGGCGGCCACCACCCGATACGATGATGGGGGTTTGACGCGAGGCGCCACATATTACTATCGCGTGGCGGTGTATAATCGTACCGGTCTGTCCAGCGCGAGCAACGAAGTGAGCGGAACGGTCCCGGCCAATTGACGCGATGGCAGTCGGATTCATGGTAGCACCGCTATCCTCATAACTTGATAACATGCTGTTCTGGGATTTTGGCAAATTGGAGCAACTGATGCCCAAATTAAACGTGTTGAGACGAACTCAAAAAACTTGGCCATGGCTTTTGTTCATTTTCGTGTTTGCCGCGCCGTTAGCCGCGCAGGAATACGTGATTGAACGAGACGATCTCGTTTCCATTACCTTTTGGCAACAGCCTTCTTTGAATACACAAAGCCGTGTTGGCGACGACGGCACCATCGATCTGCCGGTTGTGGGGCGCGTGAATGCCGCCGGTTATACCACGGCCAAGCTGGAAATCGAAATCGTCCGGCAGTATTCATTTTATAATGCTAAAATCACGCAAGCCAGGGTTTCCGTGCTGGAGTTCGGCAGCAAAAAAGTTTACATCAATGGTCAGGTCACTCGGCCCGGAAAATTTACTTTTGCGACCATGCCAACAATATGGCAGGTGATTCTTGAGGCGGGTGGCCCCTTAGAGACCGCCAATCTCAGTCAGATCACCGTGGTGCGAGGATCCGGACAAGACGCCGGCAAAGTTCTCACCGTCGATTTAGCCGAAGCGCTGAACCGCAATGCCGTCAATGAACTGCCACGCTTGACACCGGGTGATATTATTTACGTTCCGACCACGGGAACAGTGATTGCGGGACGGACGCCGCTCCAGCAATCAACTTTGGTCTATGTCTATGGCGAGGTGGCGCGTCCGGGCGCCTTTCAATACGAAGCCAGCACCAACATGGTGCAAGCGGTTATTAACGCCGGGGGGCCGAACCCCACGGCCGATCTCAAACACGTGCGTTTAATCAGCACGGACTCACTTTACACACAAGTCGCTGAAGTCGATCTGCAAATGTTTAACGAGGCGCCCTCGGTGCCGCCGTTGCTTCTCCATGCGGGAGATACGATTTATCTGCCCAAGCGGCGCTCTTTCTTGCAAGCATTGGGTGGAGCGTTTACGGAGACCTATCGCATTGTGCTGACAACGGCGGCTTCCGTTGTGGTATACAGCTTAGCCAGAGACTAAATTGCCAGAAAAAATCGTCACCAATTGCATAACCGAAACCTGAGTTATTCGCCATGCCTAGCTACAGCAAAAAAGTCGACCTCATGATTTATTGGGATATGTTGTGGCGACATAAATGGGTGGTGATTATCACGACACTGGTGTTTTCACTCTTGGGACTATACGCCGCTTTAACGTCCGTGCCATTATATGAAGCCAGAGCGAAGATTCTGCTGCGGGAAATCGATTTGGAGTCCCGGACAGTCGAGCGTTTTGCCCCGGAAGTCAGGGCTTTGACTGATTTCACGACATTACGCGCAAAAATTCTCAGTCCGGAAATTCTTAGTCGCTTGATTGAACAAGCGCGACTTAAAAATGATTCGTTGCTCAACAAATTGGCAGAACAAACGCACCACGATACGCCCTACTTATCGCTCGATGAGATCAAGATGGCGCTGGCGATCGAGAAACTGCGGCAGGAGACGCTAAAGATTACGCCCAATGGCGTCAACATGATTCAAATTGCCGCCGATCATTCCGATCCACGGGTCGCGCATAATATTGTCAAGATCCTTGTGGATATATTTATTGAGCAAAGCCGGCGCACGGAGTTGAGCGGCGTGGAGACCGGCTTGGCTTTTAGCCGGGGTCAGATGGCAATCTACAAAAAAAACTTGGAGGAAGCGGAGGCCCGGTGGCAAGCATTTAAGGCCGGCGCCGCCATCTCCGCGTTGAGCAGCAACACCGTGAAAGACGAACGGATCGAAAACCTGCGCTCCATTATTTTTTCCACCTCGACACAATTGGAGCGCGAACGCATGACATTCGCGGCGGCAAATGGCCATCTTGGTCTCGAGCAGACGGCAGTGAATATATTGACCTCGCCGTTGCTGGAAGAATTATTCCGGCAACAAATTGACAAGTTGAATATACTGGCAAACCTCTTGGTAAAAAATGGCGGGAATGAAGATGAGCTTAACCGGATCAATAGCGATATCAAAGATCTTGATGCAAGCCTCCAAACGGAAGCGCAACGTTTGCTGGCCAGCCAAAGCAGCTTGGCCGAGCGCCAGTATTGGTTTGACCGGACGATGGCCGAGCGCCGGATTCAATTCTTGGAAAAGAAACAAGCAAAAATTGAGCAGTTACTGCAGGCTTCCCTGGAGGCGCGCAAGACTTCTGTTTCCAGCGTGCCACTGCAAGCCATTACCGAAGAACGGTTAAAAAAGGAAGTGGACCAAGCGCGTGAGCTTTATGAGGTGTTTCTGCGGCAAACGCAAGGCTCGGAAATGAAAGCCGCGTTGCAAAACGCCCAAAGCGAATACCAGTACCGCATTCTCGAGCCGGCGCAAATCCCATTAGAGCCCATCAGCATGGGGCGGCGCAACAAACTGATGATTTTTTGCGTGATGGGTGGCGGACTGGGTATTATTTTGGCATTCGGTCTTGAGTATTTAAATCGAGCCTTCATGAAAGTTGAAGAAGTCGGTGAGTATTTGCAGTTGCCGGTGGTTGGCATTATGCCGAAGCTCGAAAAAAAGGATTTCACTTTTGATTTGGAAGACAGGGACACCATTGAAATTCAACGCGTTACCGCCACGATCATGAAACATTCACCTTTGCAAAATTTTTTGGCTGACGATTTTCCTTCGGAACAACAGAAAACCATTTTGGTGACCAGCTCGATCGTTGCTGAAGGCAAGAGCACGTTCGCTGCTTATCTCGCCACCAGTTTAGCTATGCTGCAGGATTGGCCGGTGCTATTGATTGATGGCGATCTCCGCCGGCCGAATTTACATCGCTTGTTCAAGGTCGAGAATCGCAGCGGGTTGTCCGATTTAATCGAGCAAAATGACAATTCGGCTACTTCGCCGCTCCTGCCGACAGGTTACAAAAAGTTGTCCTTAATGTTAGGCGGCCAAACGCAGCGCACGCCCCTTGATCTTTTCACGTCCAAACAGTTTGCGCTCGTGCTCGGCCAGCTTAAAAAAGATTTTCCCTTCATTATCGTTGATGCTCCACCGGTGATCCCGGTTAATGACGCCCTGATTCTCAGCCGGTATGTGGATGCAGTTTTTTATATTATCAAAGCTGGCATTACCCCCCGTGACGTCGTCAAACGCGGCATCGATTTGATGAAAGATTCCAGCAACCATGTTCCCGGCATCATTCTCAACAATTTGCGCGAAGTTTTGCCCTACTATTACAAGCAGGATTACTACAAATACAAATATGATTATCAACCAGCGAACTATCCGGTGCTGCAGGATTGACCAAACACATTGTAACAGATGACTTCTTTTCGAAAACACGGAGAACAGCTCCGGCAAAATTAACCCGATCGCGTTTATGTCGATTGCTTTGAAATATCCGGCCCTATTAGAGTGGAAATTGTTCTGGCGCTCTATCATTGCGTGGCTGTTTTATTACTCGGGCTTGTTTGCACTCTACCTCTGGTGGGATCGCCGGACGGGCCGAAATTTAATCATCCTAAATTTCCACCGCATCCTACCGGCGGATTCGCCGGTTCTGCAAAAACATCTGGCGTTGCGCAGCCTCATCGTAAAACAAAGCAATTTTGAAATGTTACTGCAGTTCTTAAAAAAACATTTTTGTATTTGTTCATTAGCAGAATTTGCCCAATTCACCCGCCAGGAACGCGGCGTTACAAAACTCTATTGCATCCTCACTTTTGATGATGGGTATGCCGATTTTATGCACTATGCCTGGCCAGTTTTACAATCACAGAAAATACCCGTCACGATGTTTTTGCCAACCGCCCTGATTGGCACCGCTCACGCTTTCTGGTGGGACCGACTCTATCATCGCTGCATGCATTTAGAGCGATTGGGCAGGAATGAAAAATTCAATGGCGCGACGCCGCTTCTTCAACAACTCGTCAAAGTCCCGGTCCCGAAACGAGCACCGTTGATTTATCAACTAATCGAATTTTTTCAAAACTGGCCGCTTGCCAAAGTACAGGCGCTCTTAGATGACTTGGAAAATGGGCAGCGTGGGGATGAAAAGAATGTGTTGATGAACTGGGATGAGGTAGAAACGCTTAGAAAAAGCGGCGTTCATTTTGGATCGCACACACGCCATCATCTCAATCTTGCCGCTATTTCACAGGAGAGCCTGCAGGAAGAGGTGGCGCTGTCGCGGCAAGACCTCGAGACACGATTGCATGAAACGATTGACACTTTTTCTTTTCCCGGTGGACATTTTTCACCGGAAGCGCTTGAGGCGGTGGTCAAAGCCGGTTATGCTCACGCCTGCAGTATGCGTAAAGGAATCAACCGCCCCGAAAAAGAGACGCGATTTTGTCTGAAGCGAACCAATGTCTGGGATGGAACATTGCAGAATTTTCGCGGCCATTTTTCTCCGGCGATGTTCGCGTTCAATTTAATACGTGCAGATTTTGCCAGTCGCTTTCACACTCTCATTGAGTAGAATTTTCTCATGTGTGGCATCAGTGGAATATTGAATTGGCAGCAACAAACTCCCGAGACGCTTGCAACAATCAAGGCCATGGTGGGAGCATTGGGTCATCGAGGGCCAGATGGCCGCGGCGTTTATATTGATGATTATGCGGCGTTGGGCCACGCACGACTCAGCATCATCGATCCCCAAGGCGGCCGCCAGCCTTTGAGCAATGAAGACGGCTCGATCTGGCTGACCTGTAATGGCGAGATCTTCAATTACCTCGAGCTGCGCGCCGAACTGGAGACGGCCGGACATCGTTTCGCCAGCCATACGGATGTGGAGGTGCTGGTACATTTATATGAAGATTATGGTGAAGCGTTGCTCGATCACCTGAATGGGCAATTTGCCTTCGCGCTGTGGGATCGTCACCGATGCAAGCTTTTGCTGGCGCGTGATCATATCGGCATTTGTCCATTGTATTATCTTACAAATCATCGGCAATTTGCTTTTGCTTCGGAAATTAAAGCGCTGCTCCACATTCCCGGTTTCGTGCCCGAACTAAACCTGTCGGCGTTGCACCAAACGTTCACATTCTGGTCACCGCTGCCGGGAGAAACACCGTTTCAAAAAATTTCAGAAATCAAACCGGGATGTTATCTCTGGGCCGAACGCGAACGCATCCATGAACATCGCTATTGGAGCCTGCCCTTTCCGCCGCCCGATGAGCAGCAGATTCACGATACTGCGGCAGCGGTTGAAGAGTTGACTTCCCTGCTCGCCGATGCCGTCAAACTCCGGCTCCGCTCGGATGTTCCGGTTGGGGCTTATTTGAGCGGCGGGTTAGATTCATCCATCACCACAGCTTTAATTAAGACGAAAAATCCCAATCGGCTGCGCACCTTTTCAGTTGGCTTTGCTCATACACAGTATGACGAAACCCGCTATCAGCAACTGGTTTCCTCCCACCTCGGCACCGAGCATTCGTGCTTCACATGCGCAAATCAACACATTGGCGAAATCTTGCCGGAAGTGATTTGGCACACGGAAAAGCCGTTGCTGCGCACCGCACCGGCGCCACTTTTCCTGCTTTCCAAACTGGTGCAGGATTCCGGCTTCAAAGTCGTGCTGACTGGCGAAGGTGCAGATGAGTTTTTTGCCGGCTACAATATCTTCAAAGAAACGAAACTGCGCTGTTTCAATGCGCGTCAGCCGGATTCGCAATTTCGCCCGTGGTTGTTTAAACGCCTCTACCCGTATCTGAATTTTGATAATCGCCGCGGCGGCGCCTTTTGGCAAGACTTTTTCCAACAGCATTTATTGGACACCACTGATCCATTTTATTCGCACCGGATTCGTTGGCAGAACAGCGCTTTTGTTCTGAATTTTCTCCATCCCGAAATTTTATCTCAACTTCATGTGGACGAGCCGGTCCAGGAACTGGCGGCACAATTATCTGACTACGCCGGGTGGGAAACTCAGAAGCCGCTGGTGCGGGCACATTTTTTGGAATCATATATTTTTCTCGGCAGTTATTTGCTCAGCTCGCAAGGTGATCGCATGCTGATGAGTCATGCCATTGAAGGCCGTTATCCGTTTTTGGATCGACGTCTCATCGCCCTGGCCAGCCGGTTGCGGCCGTCGCTCAAGCTGAAAGGTTTGCAAGAAAAATGGATTTTGAAACAAGCCTTTGCCCGCTTGCTGCCGCCAGAAGTGACGCAACGAAACAAAACCCCCTATCGCGCGCCGATTAAAGATGCTTATCTCGCGGGCCGGCAAGTTCTCGAAGAATTTCTCTCTGCCACAACCATCAAGCAGGATAGCCTCTTCGCCAACGAAAAAGTCGCTCTATTAAAAAAGAAATTCGAGCATCCGAACATGGCAGTTTCTGAACGCGAAGAAATGGCGCTGGTGGCGATTGTGACCACCGGAATGCTGATCAAGCTTTTTATGAACGGTGCTCGGCCTCCATCGCGGGAGAATAAAACACCGTGGTGGATTTTGGATAAGCGATCCAAGCCAACCCCCGCCCGGCAGGAGCTTGAATATATTGCTCTATGAGTCATTGATCAAGTCGTTTCTATTGTCAACAACTCAAAAAATTGGTTATAAATAGGAATTTTGTGGTCATGCCATGACACCCTATCTCATTCACCACTTCCTCGAAAAATATGCGCAGGCCACGCCCGAGCAATGGGCTTGTGTTCATGGCGATGAATTTGTAACTTATGGCGAACTCGAACGCCAGGCCAATCGCGTGGCGCGAACGCTGCATGAACTCGGTGTGCGCCGCGGCGATCGCGTCGGTTTGCTCATAGAAAACTCAAGCGCTTATATTGCAGCCTATTACGGCATTTTAAAATGCGGCGCCGTCACAGTGGCGATGTTTACCACCACCACGACACGCACGCTGTCTTTCATTCTCAATGACTGCGACGTGCTCGTCCTGCTGACCCAAGCCAAGCATCTCAAATTGCTGGAGGCGCTGTGTGCGCAATTGCCCAAGCTGCGTGCTGTCGTGTTGTTGGATGCCCTCAGCCTGACGCGGGAGACTGAAAATGCCACCGCTCCGAAAGATTCAGCCGCTGCCGTCGAAACCGCTAATACTGCTGGAACCGGCGGCCATGCCGGCCTTGAATTCGCAAAGTGGCCCTGGCAAATGGTCAACTGGCAATACGTGGTCCAACAGTCGGAGCATGCGCTAAATTTAACGATGCTCGATTTGGATTTGGCCTCCATCATCTATACCTCCGGCAGCACCGGCGACCCGCGCGGCGCGACACTGAGCCATCTCAACATCATGACCAACACGCGGAGCATTGTCGATTATGTCGGCTTGCGTCCTGAAGATCGCATTATGGTGGTATTGCCGTTCCCGTACGTTTATGGCAAGTCTTTGCTCAACACGCATATCGCCGTTGGCGGAACCGTCGTTCTCGACAACCGCTTTGTTTTTCCGAATGTGATTTTGCAGACGATGCAGGAGAAAGGCGCCACCGGGTTTGCCGGTGTACCTTCCACGTATGCTTTTTTACTCAGCATATCTGCCGTGCGTAAAATGGAATTTCCGGCTCTGCGCTATTTGATGCAGGCCGGTGGCGCGATGGCGCCGGCGCTGATTCGCGAGGTGATGGAAGTTTTTCATGGTAAAAAGATCTTCATCATGTATGGCGC
>JAJVHT010000208.1:8195-15005 GCA_022072515.1 bacterium | reverse complement strand
CAACGGCTGCCGCATCGTGTTGAAGTCTTTGAGACCATGTTTATGCTCGCGATGCAATTAGAAGATCACCACGAGATGCTTGAACCCGCGATCCGGCTCGTTGAGCTGCAACCGTATGTTCCAGCACATCATTTCAATTTGCACGGCGTCTATATGCAAAACGTCTTTGTGGCTTTGGCGCTGCAAACCGGACATGATTTTCTGCGCCGCTGGCCCGATCTGGATCTCGGCAATGATATTCGCAAAGATATTGAAACCTTCACGCCGTTTTTAAAAGAAGAAGCCGTCAAACACGCTTTTCCCGAGGACAAGTGGTTGGAATACATGGCGCTGCATGATCGGGTGCAGGTTGCGCTCAGACGCAATCGCCTGGCCGAGGTCGAACGGTTAGCGGCGGATTTGCTCAAAGCCTTGCCTCATTTCGTCCCGGCCTATAACAATCGCAGCCTCGCCTATTTTGCCAATGGACAAATGCAGGAGGCGATTGCCGATGAGCGCAAGGCCCTCGAGATCGACCCGGACAATGTTCATGCGCTCGGCAATCTCACCCGCTTTCTGCGGCTCAACAACCAACTTGCCGAAGCGAAAACAATTGCTGAGCGCCTAAAAAATGCGGCGCCGGCGGGGACGAATGTCTGGGCAAAAAAAGCCGAGGCGTTCTCCTATTTGTTAGACGATGCGACCGTCCTGCAAGTTGTTGAGCAGGCTGAGCAAGCGGGTGAACTCTGGAGCAAACATGCCGATCCCTTTCTACTGCATCTGGGAGGCGTGGCGGCGGCTCGGCTGGGCGACGAAAAACGGGCGCGCCAGCTCTGGGAAGCGGGGTTGCAGAACAACCCCGGATGGAGAAGAACGCGCGAAAATCTCGACGATCTCGAAAAACCCCTTGGTGAGCGTGAGGGCGCGTGGCCATTTGAGACGGCGGACTGGTTTTCCCGGCGCCTGTATGATGATTTGATTAACACCTTTGCGCGCGTCGCCGGGTCGAAGACGGATAAAAAACTCGAAGAAACGGCGCGGCGCTTTATTGAAAAACATCCCCACCTCATGCCGTTGGTTCCCATACTTTTGGAGCGCGGCGACCCGAGCGGACGGCAGGTGATTTTAGCCTTTGCTGAAATCGCGGAGACGGCCGAGTCCATTGAAATACTGAAAAATTTTGCACATGGCCCGCACGGCCCGGACAAATTACGCTTTAAGGCCTTACAATTTCTGCAAGAGCGCCAGATCATCAAACCCGGCGAAAAAATCAGCTTTTGGTCGCGCGGGGAACAAACCACAATTTTTGCAATGAACTGGCGCATTGATGATACGCCATACGAAAAATTGCCGCCGGCGGCCCAAGAGCCGGCGCGGCTTGGTTTTATGGCCATGCAGAAGCAAGACATGGAAGAGGCGCGAAAATTTTTGACCAAAGCGCTGGTCAGCGCCCCCCATTCCGCCAGCCTGCAATTTAATCTCGCGACGATTGAAGCGTATGAGGGCCAGATTGCCAGCGCCATCGCCAAAGTGCGAAAGCTCGCCGTGCAGCACCCCAAATATTCTTTTGCGCACTGCAAGCTCGCTTTGCACGCGCTGGCCAACGACCGCATTGCAGAAGCGCATGATTACCTAAAACCGGTCATGGCGCTCGAGCATTTGCATGCTGATGAGTTCATCAATCTCTGCCAGGCGCAAATTCTTTTAGCCGTCATTGGCGATCAAAAGTTTGAGGCGGCCAAACAATGGCTTGAGATGTGGGAACGCTTTGCTCCGGATCATCCGAAGCTTGAGATCTTTCGGCCGCTGACCAAAGATTTTCTCTTCGCGCGCATGAAGGCCATGGCCCTGATTCACTGGTTGCGTGAAAAAAACTGAACGAATATGCGCAATTATATTTTTCTCCTTTTGTCGCTGGAAACTTTTCTTTCAACCAGCTTCGCGCAATCCCGGTCGAGCTACATACCGATCACCATTCCCACGCGTGACCACAAAAACCTCGCGGCGGATTTGTATGCTTTAGATACGACCACGGCCTTGCCGGTGATTTTGATTCAAACACCCTACAATAAAAATTTCTATCGCACACGCGTGGGGGTTCCGGAAGCCGGCGGTTCGGCGTTTCCGTACGACAGCCTGCATTACAATTATGTCGTTTTAGATTGGCGCGGGCGCTTCGGCTCGCGGGACGCCGACGTTCCCGGCTACGATCGCGGCCTCGATGGCTATGATGCGGTCGAGTGGATCGCGCAACAAAAATGGAGCAACGGCAAAATCGGCACGTGGGGCGGGTCGGCCTTGGGGCAAATACAGTTCCAAACGGCGCGGCAGCATCCACCCCATCTCGTGTGCAGCGTGCCGATGATCAAAGATTTTAAAACGAAATATTCGGATTACTATTACGGCGGCGTTTTTCGCAAAGAGCACGTCGAGAGTCTCGCCAAGCTCGGCTTTCTCACGGTGCAAACAATTTTAGATCATCCGGCCAACGATCTCGTTTGGCGCGTCGTTGAAAACAATTCGAATTACCCGGACGACATCGCGGTGCCGATGCTGCTCATCAGCGGCTGGTTCGATCATTTTCCCGATGATGTCATTCGCGCCTTTGCTGATTTGCGCGCCCAAAGCGCAGCGCCGGTTCGCGCCCAACACCGCCTCATCATGGGCCCGTGGCTGCACACCGCAGTCGGCAAAGCGCAACAAGGCCAGTTGACTTATCCCCATGCCGCCGGCATTCCCGATTCTCTAACTTTACGTTTTTTCGATTATTATTTGCGTGATATTCGTAATGGCCAGGATCGCGACCCGATTGTGCGGTATTATCAAATGGGCGTGAATGAATGGCGGACGACGAACGACTGGTCTGCGGTGCGCCATTCCACGCTCAAGCTGTATTTGCAAGCCGGTGGCCGGCTCGTTCCAACCCAACCACCGGACAACGCGCCGCCAGATTCATTCCACTACGATCCGCGCGACCCTTCTCCGGCGGTCGGCGGTTCAAGGTTCAATCCTTTTAATCCAAACCTGCCAGTGGGGCCACAAGATTTGCGGCAGACCGTCGAGAGCCGGACTGACGTGCTGATTTATTCAACGCCGGTTTTAGACCAGGATTTAGTGATTGACGGCGCCATTAAAGTTTCACTGTTGGTTGCCTCCAACCGCCAAGATACCGATTTTGCCGTGCGTCTATGCGATGTTTATCCGGATGGCCGCTCGCTGCTTATGACGCAAGGCATTCGCCGCATGCGTTTCCGCAATTCCTATACAAATGAAGAGTTGATGCAACCGCGACAAATTTATCCGGTCACGATCGAACTGCAAAATTTGGCGATAACCTTTTTGCCCGGGCACAGACTGCGTCTCGTCATCAGTTCCTCCGATTATCCGCATTTCGACATCAATCTGAACAACGGCGGCGCGCTGTACGCTCCCGGAGATACGCTGCTCGCGACGAATTATATTTACCACGAGGCGAATTATCCGTCATTCATTTCGCTGCCAACGCCGTTCGTCACGAATGTGCAAGCGCAACCGCCTACGCTACCAGAGGGTTTTCGAGTTGAACAAAATTTCCCCAATCCATTTGACGCCAGCAAGACTTTCGGCCCCCCCTTTACGACGATTGCATTTCATTTGGAAAAAAATACCCGCATCAAATTGACGATCATTAACCTCATCGGCCAAACGGTGCGAACCTTGTCGGAAGAAACGCTGGCTGCCGGCAATCATCTGAAGCAATGGGATGGCCGGAATGATGCGGGGGAGCGCGTTGCGGCCGGGCCATATCTTCTTCGGCTGGAAAACGGCAAACACGTTCAGCTTAAAAGAATCCTGCTGGTGAAATAAGGTTGCAGATCAAGCCCGGAAATTTAGCTTGACTTTCAGGCAAAAAGTACTATTTTACTACCTGGTTTGAATGACGGCTAAAATGACAATGTCTTAATATGGAGAGAATGACTCGTGAGTGACACGAACGAAACGCCAGGGATGGAAAATCAAGGCGCACAGGCGAACACCAACGCGGAAAGTGCTGAGATTGCGTATTGCGTCAAATGCCGCAAGAAAAATCCAATGGTTGAAACCCAACGCGTGACCATGAAAAATGGCCGGCCCGCGATCACCGGCAAATGCGGCGTTTGTGGGACGGGCATGTACAAAATTCTGTCGCAAAAATCTTAGCCCGGCGCACAAATTCCATCGAACGGATTTGGTGAGGAGGAAGGGAAGGCGAACGTTGATTCAACGATTCGCCTTTTTTTATGGGAAAATTTAATTTCCCGGGGCAATCACTTTGGAATCGGTGAAGCCCATGCCCTTGAGCTGGTTTGCCATGCGCGTGGCGCGCGCTTCGGAGTAATACCGGCCCACGCAAACCCGCCATTGCTTGCCGACGGATTGGACAAAATTATTCACGCGCTGCGCCCGCAGCTCATAGGCAAGCTGATCGGCGTCTTCCGCCCGATTGAAGATGCCGACTTGCACCGTGTACTCGTTGCGCTTCACTTCGCCTTTGGGCGCCCGCGGTGTGCCGGTCGGCGGCTGTTGCCCCTCAACGGGTTTATCCGCGCGGTCGTCGCGTCCGGTGGTTGGGGTCTCTTCGCGGTTGCTGGGAGGCTGGTTTTGATCGGTTTTGGTGCAGCCCGTGAAGAAGAATACAAAGATAAGCAGTGCGAGAAAAGCTGGTAGAATTTTCATCCAGCACCAGTGCAGATGATGAGGTGAAAAAATCATATTACTCTTGTTCGAATCGTTCCGGCGCAAGCACAGTGGCTTGCAACTCATAACGTTGATTCAAATAATCCCTGATATGTTTGGCTTGACGTTGCGATTTATAATTTCCGACGCAAACATCCAGTTGATCGTTTTCTCGTCGCAAGATAAAACTCTTGACTTGCGCGGCTCGCAATTGGCCGGCAAGATAATAAGCATCCGACTCACTGCCGCTATCGAAACTCGCGATTAAGACAGTATAGCCTTCATAAGCATTGGCAAATTCTGCCGCAGAAAATGCGACCGGTGGCGGCAATTTGCCGCTGAAGTTTCTGGGCGGATCGGGTGGATCCGGACACCCATACAAAGAGACGACAACCAGCAACAACGTCAAAAAGGGACAGCGCACCCTCCCCTTTTGTGAGTTCACGGGTTTATCACGCATTGTTGGTTTACCCCAAAGTTGGTAAGCGGTTTAACTAATAATGAATACTATTTTCAAATCCAACTCGCCTCACTGTTTCTTCGGCGGCAACACCACCGGTTTTCCCACCCCGCGCGCTTTCAAGTCATTCGCCATGCGGCTGGCGCGGCCGGCGTTGACGTATTTTCCGACACACACCAGCCATTGACCGTCGATTTGCAAGAGAAAATTATTGATATTTTGACTGCGCAACTCGGCCGCCAAATTGACGGCTTCCTGCCGCGTTTTGAAACTGCCCACTTGTACGGTGTACTGATTTAGATTTGTCGTTACCGGCGGTCCCGGCCGCTCTCCCGGGGCGGGCGTCTGTGTCGGCGGCGTTTGCGCGCAACCGCCGCTGCCTGGCTCTCCCGGGCCGCACGAGCGGATGCTCCCCAAACCGGCGATAATGATGATCAACATGATCAGAAATAACGGGGTCAAATCCGGCGGCTTCGCCGGCGCTCCTTTGTCTGCCATAATGGTGCTGTCTCCAACAATTCGCCCAACGGGCGTCGCCCATGACGATTCCTAAGCTGCTCCCATCCTGGGTAACGCATGGCTGCAGATAACTTCCCGGTGTTCGTTCGCTCTCTTACCGTCATGATCTCCATGCGGTTAGAACAGCAGTACAACACTTAATTTTAATAAAAATTTTTCATTGGGGCAAGAACAATTATTTTAATTTACCAAAAAAATAACGGCGCAGTAACTTATTAGTGGCTCGCCCAGAGCACTTAAGATTTGCGTTTGACCCGCCAATAACATTTTAAGAAACGAATACCCGTTGACAAAGGCGAATAGAGTTTTTATATTGCAATAGCTCTATGCGGATCACAAATGGCTTTCAGATAACCAAGGTATTTTACAGATCGGATTTATGCAATGCCCCTCATCGAAGGCAACCTCACCGCCCACGGCAAGCGTTTCGCCATCATTGTCAGCCGCTTCAACAGCTTCATCTCCGAGCAGCTTCTGCACGGCGCCAACGATTGCCTTGGGCGCCACGGCGTTGACGAGAAAGACGTCGACGTGTATCGCGTGCCCGGATCATACGAAATTCCACTGGCGGCGGCGCGGGCGGCGCAATTAAAAAAATATGACGCCGTGCTCTGTCTCGGTGTTTTGGTGCGCGGGGCGACGCCGCACTTCGATCACATTGCCGGTTTCGTTTCCAAGGCCATCGGCGAGATTTCGCTTGCCACCGGCGTGCCGGTGATTTTCGGCGTGGTCACGGCCGATAATCTCGAACAAGCCATCGAGCGCGCCGGCACCAAAGCCGGCAACAAGGGCTGGGACGCGGCGCTGGCCGGCATCGAAATGGCGAATTTGCTGCCGCAGATGAAAGAATCGTGAACTGCAACCCCGCCGGCGGCGTTTAACTTTTGCTTTGCAATTCCATATTCAGTGCGCAATCTCTTTTCAACTACCTTTCAGAATCAGTGCGTGAATCGTATGCGGAAATATTTTCTATCTTCTTATTGGTTTCTGGTCAGCGTTTTTGTGCTGCCGGCGGTTTCAGCCGCTCAAGAGCAACTCTGGCGTTCCTTCACCAATATGCGCACCGTGCGCGGTTATCATGAGCCGGACAACGGCGCCTATACGTTTTCCCGGCTGCTGATCAGCACTCCGCAGGGCATTTGGGCCGCCACCACGGG
>JAJVHT010000208.1:0-8095 GCA_022072515.1 bacterium | reverse complement strand
GTCGTGGCGCAAGAGAACAACCAGGCCATCTTGTATGCGGCTACTCCTTCCGGCGTTTATCGCGCCGAAACGTTAGGCGCTTGGAGCTTGGTGGGACGCAGTTTTACCATCATTACGGGAATCATTATTGACGAGGCCGGTACGCTGTGGGCGTCAACTTACGATAATGGCCTTTACGAATTCGATCGCAGCAGCCAAACCTGGCAATTGCACGAACCGGATGGCCCCTCCACCAATAGCTTTTCGTCCCTGAGTTTGGATTTGGATGGCAATCTCTGGTGCACTTCCTCGACGAGCGGATTGCAAATCTACAATGGCACGCGTTGGTACAACTATACGCCAACTTCCCAGCCGCTGGCAATGTGGTCCGATGTTCGCCAGGTCGTGCATCCAGCGAATGGCGAGCACTGGGTTGCCACCTGGGGCGCGGGGATTTACGTCTTAAGCGGCGCGATCGAGGCGCTGACCATTAAGAGGCGCATTAATGCCACCACCGGCGAGCTGGCAACCGCGCTGGGCGAAACGAATTATCCGGTCGTGCCCTTTTTAAAACTTGATGCGCAGGACAATATTTGGATCACGAATTTTAATGCTGCGAATACCAATGTTTTACTCGCGTATACGCCGGCGAATAATTTTGTGTATTTTTCCACCAGCGATGGATTACAGAGCAGCTCCGTTTTCTCCTTGGAAATCGAAAAAAGGGAAGAGGCGCCGGACCGCATCTGGGTG
This sequence comes from bacterium, assembly GCA_022072515.1. Lineage (GTDB taxonomy): Bacteria > Zhuqueibacterota > Zhuqueibacteria > Zhuqueibacterales > Zhuqueibacteraceae > Zhuqueibacter. The sequence continues at coordinate 7,363 of JAJVHT010000208.1, read as the reverse complement.
GCCTCATCGAATCGCGGCGTCAGCGTGCTGGATTACAACGGCACGCTGTCCAACAAAGCCGATGATGATTTAACCGGTGAATTGGATGCGAATGACAATTTGTTGAGCAACAATGTCACCAGCCTCGCGCAAGACCGCGACGGGTATATTTGGATCGGCACCGACAAGGGCCTTAATTACTTTTATCGCAGCGGCGGCGCCAACGATCGCTTTTGTTACAGCTTGATCAGCGACGACGTTAAAATCGTCCGCGTCGATCCGCGCAACAACAAATGGATCGGCACCAGCGCCGGTATTTCCGTCCTCTCCGGTCAAGACAATTGCTCGCTCACCCACTACACGGTGGAGAACAGTCCGCTGGTGGGCAACTTCGTGACGAGCATTGTTTTCAATCCGCAAACCGGCGATGCCTGGCTCGGCACCACGACGGGCCTGTCACGTTTTCGTACGCCCTTCACCGAGCCGAAGCCGGACTTGAGTCAGCTCTCGGGCTATCCGAATCCATTCATCCTGGATGAGACCACGGCGAATTGCGGCACCGCGAGCGGCTTTCACATCAACAATCTGGCCGAAGAGAGCGCCGTGAAAATTTACACGATCAACGGCGAGCTGATTCGGAACTATACCACGGAAGAGGTCCCCGGCGCGCAAGTGTGCTGGGACGGTCGCGACGGCTCAGGCCAGCTCGTGCCGAGCGGTATTTATCTTTTCGTTGCGTTCGTCGAATCCAGCGGCGCCAGCGCGGTGGGAAAAGTGGCCGTGGTGCGGCGGTAAAAGTGCATATTTGAAATTTGATTCCGGTTTTCTAAAGCCAGGCCAACCGCGTCTGGCTTTTTATTTCTGTTGCGGAAATGTTGTTGCAAATCTGCAAAATCTTTTTAAATTTTGAAAGAATCATTGCATTCAGAATAATTTTTCATTCCATCACGACTGCCATTTTTAACAATGTTGGTGTATTGAAAAGCATTTTGCCAAGTGGCACGTCAGGTGGGACGTAAAAACTTCCGATACTTTATCTTTTCAGGCAAATATGCTCGGCTTCATTCATCTCCACAATCATTCCCACTACAGCTTGCTAGACGGCGCCTGCCGGATCGAGGATCTCGTTGACGCGGCAAAAAAGTGCAATATGCCGGCACTGGCGCTCACCGATCACGGCAATATGTTCGGCGCGATTGAGTTTTATAAAACCTGCAAGAAAGCCGACATCAAGCCGATCATCGGCGTTGAAGCTTATATGGCCCCGCGCAGCCGCAAAGAGAAAGCCGTGCAAAAGGGCCATGTTTCCGACACTTCGTACCATCTCGTCCTGCTCGCGAAAAATTTTTCCGGCTATCAAAATTTGATGCGCCTCGTTTCCATCGGTTTTCTCGAAGGCTTTTATTATCGCCCGCGCATCGACCGCGAAGTGCTGCAGAAATATCACGAGGGTATCATCGCCCTCTCCGCCTGTTTAAAGGGCGAAGTGGCATACAAAATGATTCACGAAGGTTACGAGGCCAGCCGCAAAGTGGCGCTGGAATATCGTGACATTTTTGGCGATGATTATTATCTCGAAATTCACAACCACGGCATACCCGAGGAAGACGAAGCGCGGGCGGGCGTGCTCCAGCTCAGCCAGGAATTGAGCATTCCGGTGGTGGCGACGAACGACACGCATTATCTCAAGCGCGAGCATTCGATGCCGCATGACGTGTTGATCTGTTTGCAAACCGGCAAAGATCGCGACGATCCGACGCGGCTGCGTTACACCACGGATGAAATTTATTTCAAAAGCGTCGAGGAGATGCAGAAAACGTTTCCGCAAAATGAAGACGCACTCAAGCTCACGGCGGATATTGCGGCGAAATGCGATCTCAAGCTCGATTTTAAAAAAGTGTATTTGCCGACTTACCAAATTCCCGCGCCGAACGACAATAAAAGCCTCGACGATTATTTGGAACAACTGGCATGGGAAGGTCTCAAACAACGCTACAAAGACGTCACGCCGGAAATTGAAAAACGCCTGCGGCACGAGCTGGCGGTGATCAAACAAACCGGCTACGCCGGATATTTTTTGATTACGCAAGATTTCATTCGCGCCGCCCGCGAACGCGGCATTCCGGTCGGGCCCGGCCGCGGTTCCGCTGCCGGCAGCCTGGTGAGTTATTGCATCGGCATCACCAACATCGATCCCATCAAATACAATCTCATCTTCGAGCGCTTTCTGAATCCCGAGCGTGTGACGATGCCCGACATCGACATCGACTTTTGCTACGAACGCCGGGAAGAAATCATCGAATACGTCCGGCACAAATACGGCGAGAGCAACGTTACGCAGATCATCACGTTCGGAACAATGGCGGCGCGCGCGGTGGTGCGCGACGTTGGTCGCGTGTTGAAAGTCCGCTACACCGATGTCGACAAGATTGCCAAAACCATTCCGGCAACACTTGGCATCACGCTCGACAAAGCGCTGGAAGAAACGGCGGATTTGCGCAATCTGATCAACAGCGAAGCGATTTACAAACAGCTCATGGATTATTCGCAGGTGTTGGAGGGATTGGCGCGGCACGCTTCGACGCACGCAGCCGGAGTCGTCATTACGCCGGATGAGCTGACGAATTATGCGCCGCTCTACAAATCCAACACCGGCGACGTGACGACGCAATATGACATGAAATCGCTCGAGAGTATCGGTGTGCTGAAAATGGATTTTCTCGGCCTGCGCACGCTGACGGTGATGGACAAAACCATCAAGATGCTCAAGCAAAAAGGGATCGAGGTCGATCTCGATCATATTCCCTTCGACGACAAACGCACCTACGAAATTTTTGGCAACGGCGAGACCATCGGCCTGTTCCAGTTTGAAAGTTCGGGCATGCGCGAGTATCTCAAAAAACTCAAGCCGCAATCGGTGGAAGATCTCACCGCCATGAACGCGCTGTATCGCCCCGGGCCGATGGACATGATCGACGATTTCATTGCGCGCAAGCACGGCACGAAAAAAATCGAATATCTGCACCCGAAGCTCGAGCCGGTTTTGCGGGAGACCTACGGCGTCATCGTTTATCAGGAGCAAGTCATGCGCATTGCCAGCGAGCTGGCCGGCTTCACGCTCGGCGGCGCGGATTTGCTGCGGCGCGCGATGGGCAAGAAGATCGCCGAGTTGATGGCCGAACAGCGCAAAAAATTTGTCGACGGCTGCAAAGAACGCGGCATTGCCGAAAATACGGCCAACCAGATTTTCGATTTGATGGACAAATTTGCGGCGTACGGCTTCAACAAATCACATGCCGCGGGTTACTCGGTGGTGGCGTTTCAAACCGGTTATTTGAAGGCGCACTATCCGGCGGAATTTATGGCCGCCAACCTCACCAGCGAAATGACCACCACCTCCCGCATCGTGACGCTGATCGATGATTGCAAGCGCATGGGCATTCCGGTGCTGCCGCCGGAGGTCAACGAAAGCTTTGCCGAATTTACCGTGATGGACAATGTGGCGATGGCGGCAGAACCTAAAACCGGCAAAGCCCATGTCACCGCGGCCCATGTGACCAACAAAGCGATTCGTTACGGCCTCGGCGCGATCAAAAATGTCGGCTTGGGCGCGATTGACAGCATCGTGAAAGCACGCACGCAGAAAGGTAAATTTACTTCGCTCTTCGATTTTTGCAGCCGCGTCGATTTGCGGTTGACCAATAAGAAGGTTTTAGAAAGTTTGGTGCAGTCGGGCGCCTTGGATTCCCTCTCGCCGAAGCGCAATCGTCAGCAACTGCTGCAGGCGCTCGATGTCGCGACGGCTTATGCGCAGAGTGTGAACGATCAACGTTCCAGCGGCCAGGTTTCGATTTTCGACCAGGGCGACAGCACGGCGCTCTCCGAGCCGGCCTTGCCGGAGGTGCAGGATTGGCCGGATGCGGAACGGCTGACGCGCGAAAAAGAATTTCTCGGTATTTATCTTTCCGGCCATCCGCTGCAGCGCTTCCGCGAAGAAGTGAAGCTTTTTTCGAGCACACCGCTGCAGGATTTGGAAGGCCTGCCCGATAACGCGCGTGTGATGATTTGCGGCCAAATCACCAATTTGAAAACCACTATCGATCGCAAAGGCGGCACGATGGCGTTTATTACGATTGAAGATTTTGCCGGCAGCGTTGAGGCGATTGTATTCAGCGACACCTACTCGGTGCATCGTGAGCTGCTGCAGCTGGACGCCGTCGTCGTGCTCGTCGGCACCGCATCCACCCGCGAGGATGAAGCAACGAAAATCCTGGTCGACAAAGCGATGAGCCTGGATGAGGCCTGGAACGAAATTCCGAAAAAATTTATTTTGGAGATACCGGTGCAGCACGCGCACGATGCGGAGATTCAACAACTCATTCAATTGCTCCGGGCGAACCAAGGCTCGTGCAGTCTGTTTTTCCGCCTGCGCAACGGCGGCGCGGCGAATTATGATTTTCGTTCCAAAGGCTTGAAGATCCGCCCGAATGCGAATCTCCTGCAGCGGGTCAAAGAGCTTTTCGGCGCCAACACCGTTCGCGTCGATGTCATGATTCCGCCGAGCAGCCGCCAGCCGCAGCGCGAGCGCGGCCGCGGGGACTCGCCGCAACGGGCGTTTGGACGGGCGTGAGTAATTGGGGATGGCAAAGCCAATGCGCATTTATTCGAAAGCGTTTGCATTCGCATTTGCGGGCGCCGCGTTTTTTACCGGTATCATTTCGAGTTGCTGAATAACCGCCCGGGCGGTGATAAACTCAATGCGTCATTGAGTCGGAACTTCTTTCACCTGCAAATTTTCCTTGACTTCCTCTCCCTGTTTTTGTATCATGTCCCCAGCTTGAAATAAATTTTTTACTCGCAGCGCGATCTCAAAACAACATGCAATTCCCCAAACGCGACATTTTTCTTTTCGCAGCGTTTTTGCTTTTGGGCGCGGAAAGCCGGCTTTACGCCCAAATCGCTGTCTCCGTCAATCCGGCCAACAAACAGGACGCCCGCGTCTTGCTCACGAATCCTGCCATGGCTGCGGTGACCGCGTCGCGCGTCTATCTCGGTTATAAACTCATCTATCCCGGTGCGATCCCCAGTAACACGTTTGCCTTAAAGGCATCTTTTTTTAGTCTCTCGCTGCCGCAAGTCGGGCCGGAAAAAATAGCGACCGGCTTGCAGGGGCGTTTTTTCAATACGCCGCTTTTTCAAGAAGGCCGTTTCGGCGGCAGCATCGCGCGCGAATTGAATGAACGTGTGGCAATCGGACTCGATCTCGGAGTGCTGTTCAAAAGTTACGCCAAAGAAAATTTTGATCTGGTCGATCTCGACGATCCGGTTTTTCGTGGCGGCAGCTCGGTGGTAGTGTTCGATCCGGGCATTGGGTTGTTGGCGCAATTAAATGAGAAACTCGCGTTCGCGGCGTCTTTTTTTCATCTCACCCAACCCAACGTCGCGCTCGGCGATGCGGAATTGCAATTGCCCATCGAGGCGCTGTTCGGATTGAATTTCGCGCACAATTTTTTGCGATTCGATCTCGGTGCGCACCTATGGCAAAAACAATTATACCCTCTCCTCGGTGCCGCAGTGTTCTCGGCACGCAGCGGCCGGTTTCGCCTCGGCTATGGGCTTGACCATGTCTCGTTTGACGGCCAGCTCCAGTTACGCGGTGCGGCTTCTTTGTTTTACAGCTTTAATTGGCCTACCAACGATCTCGGCTTGATTAGCGCGGGTTCGCATGAAGTCGGGTTTGTCTATGCGTTCGCGCCGCGCCGGCGATAGCGGAAAATTTTGCTGCTCAATTTCACCGGTATTCAGAAAAAAATACTTGCGTCGAATGAAGATTTGTTTATCTTATAGGCGTTTGCTAACTCCCAACTCATTCTTAACCAACAAACCGGAGGTCTGTTATGCGATTTGTTCGTGTACTATTGCTGTTCGTCTGTTTGTGTTGTTGGATTGCGCCAGTTCAGGCTCAGAAACAGTTTGTTCGAGTCGCAGAAATTCCCGCGGACACCCTGGATCCCGGAGGTTTCGGTAACATCGTCGCAGGAGTCGATTTTGACAAGGACGGTAAAAAGGAAATTTATGCAGTCAACAACGACTGGTACGATCTGGCGGGAAAAGATCTGACGCCGCGTATCTACAAATACGAAAACGATGGCAACAGTTGGAAGGTGGTATGGTCGACGGCACTGGACCTTCCGCTGCAAAATACCTGGCCGGCGCTGACGTGGGGTGACTTGGATAAAGACGGCAAGTCGGAAATCTATTTTGGACCGGTTAATAATCTGAATGCGACGACCAATCCCAATCCGGCGCGCATTGTTGTTTTCGAAACGAAAGGTGATGGCAGTGATGTGATGGGAATTGACGACGGCACGGGGAAAAAATATCTGCCGAATGCCAAATGGACCATTACGACTCTCAATAGCCAAGAAATTCGACCATTCCGTTGGTTTATCAATGACATTGATAAGGATGGAAAGGATGAAATCGTGGCGAGCTTGCGAAGCGGTCCCCATCGGATACAGGTTTATTCCGTTAATAATATTCCCGACAACGGCGATGGTTCAGAAACGTGGTCACTTGAATACACTGGGACCACCGGCACGGCATCGCTGACTTTTTATGATTTGGCTATCGTCGATTCAACGATTTACGGCTTCAGAGATAATGGCGCGGTAACCGCCTTCATTTATTCTGCCTCCGGCGACTCATTTCGCGTTGGCCGGACCCAGAATGCATGGGTTCCGGGCGGCTCATGGAAAACCTCTGCAGTGGTAGATTTAGACAAAGATGGGAAAAAAGAAATCATTGTTGCGGGATCCTTTGGTGGTGCGACCACGAACCAAATCTGGCTGCTCCAACAGGATGCGGATAGCTTGAAACGCACGCAGCTTATCGATCTGCCCACGCCGGCGGGCAGAATATACGGCGGCGCGGCCGGTGATGTTGACAACGATGGCAATCTTGACTTTGTTTATGGATCGCGCGAATCAACCCCGCGCGGTCTCATTCACCGTTTCCAATATAAGGGCGGTGCGATTACGGATCCCAACAATTATGCGGTGACGAGGATCGATAGCTTGGCCGGAGCAAAAGTTACTCAATTTGATGTGATTGCTCTCGCCAACCTTGATAATGACGCCGAATTGGAAGTCGTCTACACCGGAACGCCACGAGGTGCCGACGGCGCAACTGACCCACCACAACCCATTGTGATCCTCGATTTGCAAACCGTTTTGCCCGTTGAGCTTGCCTCTTTCACGGTTAGTGTCATTGGCAGCGGCGTGGAATTAAACTGGACTACGGCCAGTGAAACCAACAACTATGGCTTCGAAGTGCAACGCAGCACGAATCAGAAAGATTTCCAACGCGTTGGTTTTGTTGCCGG
>JAJVHT010000143.1 GCA_022072515.1 bacterium | reverse complement strand
ATGAACCAAATGCGCTATTTCCTGCCGCACATTCTCGCGCTGTCGACCAGCTCGCCGTTCTGGTTGGGCCGCAACACCGGCCACAAATCGGTGCGCGTCAGCATTTTCAAACGGTTTCCGCGCACCGGCATTCCGGATTATTTTATCTCGTGGGCCGATTTTGAAAATTTCATCAATACGCTGGTCAAAACCGGCTGCATCGACAACGGCAAGAAAATTTGGTGGGACATCCGGCCGCACGCCTTTTTTAACACCCTCGAAGTTCGCATCTGCGATTTGCCGACGCGAATCGACGAAACCATCGCCATTGCGGCGCTGATTCAGGCGACCATTGTCACGCTGTACAATCTGCGCCGGCGCAATCTCAGCTTCAACATTTATCGCCCCACCTTGATCGAAGAAAACAAATGGCGCGCCGCCCGCTATGGCGTGCACGGCAAGATGATCGATTTCGGCAAGCAGGAAGAAGTGGACTACCGGGAATTGATGTATGAATACATTCGCTTCATCGACGAAGCCGTGGACGAATTGGATAGCCGCCCCGCGATCAATTACATCCACAAAATCCTCCAGGAAGGCACCAGCGCCGACCGTCAGTTGCAAGTCTACGAAGAAAGCGGCCACGATTTGAAGGCCGTGGTGGATTATTTGATCAAGGATACGATGGAGGGGTGTTTTTAAATTTTCATCGCGATAGACACGGGGTCAAACCTTTTGCATTTGTTGAGAAACGGTTGCGAATTTGTATTTTTCTTGTATCCCCCAAATGGGTCATTGCAATTTTTTTTCCGTGGGGCCTATTTTAAATTTCCCTGCAACAAATTTCTCACGCCGCCGTCTAAGGGAAGAAGAGTTTCACTGCCTTAAGCTCTGCCCATTGATAAGGCAACCCGATTATTCTTTAGTCATTAAACTTTTAAGGTAACGACTTGAGCCTGAACATGCAAAATCAGGGTGCTTGCAGCGGGCATTTGGGCATTAGATTTCTTCACTCCGCGCGAGGCAAATCATGATCACTGTTGCTATCGTTGAAGACGATGGGGATATACGTGAAAGTTTGGCGCTGCTCATCAACGGCACGCCGGGATTCAGTTGCATCAATGCCTACGGCGACTGTGAAACCGCGCTCGACGGCATCGTCGAAGATCCGCCGGATGTGGTGCTGATGGATGTCGGACTGCCCGGCATGTCCGGCATTGAAGGCATCCGCCTGCTCAAGGAGAGGTTGGACGAGATTAATCTGCTCGTTCTGACGGTGCACGACGAAAGCAAGCTGGTGTTTGACGCTCTCTGCGCCGGGGCGTGCGGCTATCTGTTGAAAGACACTCCTCCGGCCAAATTGCTGGAAGCCATCCGCGAGACTTATGAGGGCGGCGCGCCGATGAGCACGCAAATCGCCCGCATGGTGGTTGGGTCATTTCGCATCAATCCGCACACAGCGTTGACGCAGCGCGAAACCGAAGTGCTGGAGCAACTGTGCAAGGGCAAAAGCTACAAAATGATCGCCGACACGTTGTTCATCAGCGAGGAAACGGTGCGCCGGCACATCAAACATATTTACAGAAAGTTGCAAGTCGGTTCCAAATCCGAAGCCGTCGCGAAAGCGTTAAAAGAAAAATTGGTCTTTGCGCTGTGAAAAAATATTTTTCTGTCATCTATTTTTCTGCCGCCAAGTTTTTGGGGGGATGATCACATCGTGCCGGGCGCAACAGCAGCTTCGGCAGAAAAATAACGCGCAGAAAAATGTAAAGCTTATTTTTTCACAACCGCTAAGTTTTGCAAAATCCACTTGATCCTGCCGAAGCAATTCGCGCAATCCGTTTATTGCAAGCATGACTGCCTCGTCATACTGATTCCCCCCGTGTGAACAAGCCACAACCCAAAAAATAGACGTCCATGAATTGGAGCGCGCACGGAGTGTTCCAATTTCATGAGCCACAAGCCTTTTTTACGCCGCGTGACGGGGCGCCGGCGGCGCCATCGGCGACAAAGATAGAAATTGTAACAGACTAATTCTCGTTATGCCCCATTTGTGGCATCTCGTTTCTTCCAACGAACTGAAATTCTCCCGCAAAATCCCCCCTCCAGGTTATAGAATTAGACCTGCCAAATCTGTATCTTGTTTCTACATTTTTTAATTCAACCAAGGGGTTTGAAAAATGAGCCACGTTCTCATCATCGAAGATGATCCGAACACGCTCTCTGGGTTGCAGGATTTGCTGCAACAGGAAGGCTATCGGGTCAATGGGGTCACGCGCGGACGTCAAGCCATTCAAACGATACTGGCCATGTCGATTGATATCGTGATTTGTGATTACAGTTTGCCGGACATGAACGGGTTGCAAGTGTGCCACCAACTGCGCCATTTGCAGCCAGAGCTTCAGCTTTTTCTGGTGACCGCCTACAGTAATCATGAAATCATGGCCGCCGCCAAGGAATGTTGCGTCACCAATATTTTTCATAAGCCGCTGGATGTCGAGGAATTACTCGACAAGCTGGCCGCCCTCTCCACTTGGCGAAATCATTCTGGCGAGCATTTGGCCTTGGCTTGAAATTTCCGCGTCCGGGCGGTTGTTGCTGACCCCGTGCCGGGGTTGAGCTAAATTGCCAGAGCTTCGACGCCGCCCGGACGCCAATGAAATTCACCTTTATAATTCCTAATCCACTCACTCCAGCGTGCGATACTTTCATCGCCACGTAGCGGCATCGCTTTATCGCGGCGGCAGTGTTGCATGCTCCAAACCTTCAAAGGAGGGTCGTACATGCACGTTAAAACAACGCAAGCCGGGTTGCTCCTGTTGTTGGCGGCAATCTGGCTGATGGGTTGTGCGGATGTGCCCTCGACCGGACCCACACCTCCTGACTTAATTTCGGAGTATCGCTTCGTAAATGCAGCAGGAGACCTCGGTAATGTTGGGATTTCGGTTGACGGCGCTTCAGTCGGGAATGTCGCTTTTAAAGGCGTCGTTCCATACACCCAGTTTCCTGCCGGCTCGCGTCTCGCGGTGCTCAGCACGGGTGACTCTGTGCTCGTCTCGATGGACTCGTATAAGCGCGGGACCGTGGTCATTTTGCCCAAAACGGGCCCGGTTCGGGAGATCATCAAATTATTCGAGCGCCGCGTGTTCGATCCCGTCAACACCAACACGGCGCTGTTACGCTTCGTCCATGCGGCCCAAGCCCCGGAGCTATTTGTGAAAATTACCGGCGCCAGCCGCACCGTGCGCTTGAACAACAGAACCTTTAATACCGATTCCGGTTATTTGGAGCTACCGGCCGGCAATTACACCATTTCCGTGGCGGCGGCCAGTGATACGGCAACGGTTCTGGCCAGCGCTACTCTTGCGGCCGCGAACAAGCGCCAAACCAGTATCATCCTGGGCAGTGTCAGCGCGCAAACGTTGGCGCTGGTGAATCTGGCGGATGATTGAGGTGGTTTCGCTTTGCCTTCAGGTATCAAAAAAATTATTTGAGAGGAAAACTTATGAAACGAAATTTTTTCCCACTTTTCATCGCGGCGCTGGTTTGCCCGGCGCTGCTGTGGGCGGGAACGACCGGAAAAATTAAGGGCAAGGTCACCGACCGCGATACCGGTGAGCCTTTGCCCGGCGCCAATGTGGTCGTGGTTGGAACCACCCTCGGCGCCGCTTCGGATTTTAACGGCGAGTTTGTCGTTCTCAACATCCCGCCGGGCGTTTATACTGTCAAAACAACTTTTGTCGGTTATCAAGAAGTGAGCATCGCCAATTTGCGCGTAAACGCGGATTTGACGACGGAGGCCAATTTTAAGCTGCCTTCCACGACGGTGGAGGTCGGCGAGGTGAATATTGTCGCCGAAAAACCGCTGGTGAATAAGAACGCCACCAATGCGGTACGCATCACCAGCTCGGAAGACATTCAGAACCTGCCGGTGCGCGGCGTCGGCGCGGCAATCGCGCTGCAGCCGGGCGTCGTCGTGCAAGATGGCGCGCTGTACATTCGCGGCGGTCGCAACGACGAAGTCGGATATTATCTTGAAGGCGCGAACTCACGCGACGGCAACACCGGCGTCAACGCGATCACGGTGATTCCGGAAGCGTTGGAAGAGTTTCAAGTGCAGGCCGGCGGCTTTAATGCCGAATTTGGCGGCGCCAATGCCGGCATCATCCGTCAGACGCTGAAATCCGGTAACCAAAACTATCATTTTACCCTTCAGGGTGAAACCGATAATCTGGTCGATCCGGGAAATAAATTCTTGAATACGTACTCTTACGGCCATACCGATTATACGGCGACCTTCAGCGGCCCGGTGCCGAAAACCAACAACCGGCTGCGCTTCTTTCTCGCCGGCCAAAATGTTTTTAACCGCGACCGTATCGCGCGTTTTTGGAATGGCTTTGACTTCAACCATGCGCCGACTTACGTGGATGAGCACAACTTTCCCTTGGTCTTCACGACCAATAGCGGCGCTCCGTTGGAAGCCCAGGTGCAGCAGCAAGGCATTCACATGCGCGATGGCATTATTCCGAGAACTGCCAACGAGCAATGGATCGGCAATGGGACCTTGGTCTATGACGCCAATCCGTTTGTGTTCCGGGTGGGTGGTTCCTTGTCGCACCTGCGCGCAGATGGAATCGGTGGCTTGCCAAACTTCGTTGCCAACTATTTTAATCGCGATCGCACGCGCCAGGATGAGCTGAGCACGGGCTTGTACAATTTTAAATTCACGCATCTGTTGGGTACGAAATCATTTTACGAAGTGAATGTCAATTACTTCGATCGCCGGCAGGTGCTTGCCGATCCCATTTTTAAGCATAACATCTGGGCCTATTGGGACAGTACCGCCAGCGCCGAACGCGGCATCAATTTTTTTAACTGGGAGGACCCGACGTTGTGGGAGGGCGGCAACAGTTTCGACATTCATGGATTTGACTTTTTCGCGCCGGGTGCTCCCTCGGGCGGCCAGGGCCTTCCCACTTTTCCCGGCTTGGCCTACAACAAAAACAAGCGTTCGTATGTGGGTGGCTCCTTTGGTTTCACCACCCAATATCGCTCACATGAGCTGAAGTTGGGCGCCTCGATCGAGCGTTGGACGGCAAGAAATTTCTCGGCGAATCCGCGGCAATTGCTGCTCAACGCCAGAGCTCACCCCGACGATTATCGCGCGGCCTTGGCCGGCGATCCCGTGGAACTGAGCAATTTTGCCTCTGGCGCGGGAACAGCGCAATGGCTGACTTACGGATATGATCCGTTTGGCAATGAAAACAATGTCGATGGACCGGACGGCCCCAGACATCCGCAGTATTTTTCCTCCTATCTGCAAGATCGTTTTGAAGTGTCCGATCTTGTGATCAATGCCGGCTTGCGCCTTGATATGATGGACAACGATGATTTCGTGTTTCGGGATCCCAGCAGTCCACCGTGGGATCGGACCAATCATCGCCTGCTCGTAGACCAGTTGGTCAAGAAGAAAGCCGATGTCGAAATCAGTCCCCGCTTGGGCTTGGCGTTTCCCGTGACGGAGCGCACGGTTTTTCACCTGCAATACGGCAAATTTGTTCAAGCGCCGGCGTTCGCCAACCTGTACAACGGTAACGCCTGGTTCGATGCCATCTTTGTCGGTGGCACTTCTTTTCAGAACAATCTGGTCGGCGTGGGTTTGGAACCGGAAAAGACGATTCAGTATGAAATCGGCTTCAACCAGCAGTTTTCGGATAACGCCGCTTTTGATGTCACCCTCTTCTATAAAAACATCAGCGGCCAACTGCAAACCGCCAGAATTCTCACGAATGCGGCGTCTTCGCCGGCCAGTTCTTACAATCTTTTGATCAACGGCGATTATGCCACAACCTCCGGCCTGGAGTTGGCGCTGAATCTCCGGCGCACGAACCGGGTCGCCGGGCAAATCAACTACACGTTTTCGCGTTCGCTGGGCACCGGCTCCGTTCCCAACAGCGCCATTGCGGGCATCGAACTTGGCCAGGAATTGCCGACGGTGATTTCGCCGCTGAATTTCAACCGCCCGCACGTTGGTTCACTGAATGTCGATTATCGGTTCGGCAAAGGTGACGGCGGCCGTTGGTTGGAGCGTACCGGCTTGAATCTGCTGTTTACGTTCTCGAGCGGCCATCCCTTTACCTTGTCGAAAGGTGATTTCGGCCAGCAAGACGAGTCATTCGCCGGTGAAATCACCGATCCGCGCGCGCAAATCCCGCTCGAAAGCATCAATTCTTCGCTGACGCCGTGGAACATGCAATTGAACCTTCGTCTTGATCGCACGGTTGACCTGGGTCCGGTGGAAACCAATTTTTATTTCTACGTGCAAAACCTGACCAATCGCATGAATGTGCTCAATGTTTACAACCGGACCGGCAATCCGTTCAACGATGGCTTTTTGGACAATGCGGCCTTGAGCAGTTCCATCGTCCAAGCCAATGGCGGACCGGCCTATACGGCTCTGCACCAGGCCATTAATTTGAACGGCAACGGCACCAACTATTCTTGGAACACCGGCAATCAATTGTTGGGTCAGCCGCGTACCATTCGCTTCGGCGCCCGCGTGCAATTTTAAGCAACATGGACAGCGTATTGGAGAACGTTACACGCCGCGCGCCGACCGTGCGGCGTGTAACGTGACTCGCGAATCAAATGTGTTTACCCCATAACGGAGGCGTGACAATGAGAAAAAAAATATTCCTGTTCTTTCTGGCAGCGGCGATGCTGTCGGCGTTTCGTGCGCCCACGCATGCTGCAGAAGAAGGAAGGAGTAGAAAACCGGCGAAGCTGGCGAAAGCCACAGCAGGGCCTACCACCAATCGCACACTGGTCAATATTGGCAACGTGGCGATGTGGATCCAATCCAACGCCACTTCGGCAACCAATCCGACAATTACCGGCCCGGGACTGTATTTTCCGCGCGGCACGAACCCCCTGGTCGCGACTATCTTTCAAGATGGTTTTCTCTGGGGTGGCCGTGTCAATGATGGCGGCCAGCAGCTCATTCGTGTCGGCGGGCAGGAATTCAGTGCGGGCACCAATCCCGGCGCCATTCTGAGCCGCGGCGTGATGGAAGACCTGAATGATCGGGTGAACGTCGACCGGGTCTGGCGGGTTCGCCGGGATTTTGCCACCGCCGATTTGCGCCAGGATGCGGCTGAATTTAATCAGATCACCGCGCCGAACGTCAGCGAGGCGCAGATTCAAGAAGTTCGCAACATTTACCGCCAGGACTGGATCGAATGGCCGGTATATAAAGGCGCGCCCTTTTATGACGCCAACAACGATGGCGTCTATTCGCCCCAGTTTAAGGGTGACGGTTCACCGAAACTGTTTCCAGATGCCGATGAGCCTGGTTATGCCGATGGCGACCAGGTGGTGTGGCTGGTGGTCAATGATCTGGCTACGGGAACGACCAGAAGTCTTTTTGGCTCTGACCCAATCGGCCTTGAAATGCAGCTTACGTTATGGGCTTATCGCCGCTCCGATGCGCTGGGTAATGTGATCTTCAAACAGTTCCGGGTCATTTACAAAGGCACGGAAACGACGCCGGTGAATGCTCGGATTGACAGCATGTATTTTTGCCAGTTTGTCGATCCGGATCTTGGCAGCTACGGCGATGACTTCGTCGGTTGTGATACGACGTTGAGTCTCGGCTACGTTTATAATTCCCAGACCATTGATGGCGGCTACGTGGCCCTGGGGTTGCCGCCACCCGCGGCAGGCTATGATTTCTTCGCCGGGCCGTTGGTGCGCGATCCGAACGGCACCGCCATTTTCGGCTTAAAACAACGTCCGGGATTCCGTAACTTGCCCATGACGGCGTTTGCCTTCTTTGCCGCCGGACAACAAGATCAGGATCCGGACCGCAATGGCCAATATACCGGCACCGGCCAATGGTATAATCTCATGCGCGGATTCCGGCCTCGCCCGATCAATCCGCCGCAGCCTTTGCAAGAGGATGACAACACCATCACCAAATATCGCCTTGCCGGTGATCCGGTTAAGGGTCTCGGCGCCCTCGACTCCAACCCCGGTGATCGGCGCATGCTCCTGGCAACCGGTAGTTTCAGCATGGCGCTCGGCGACACCCAGGAGACGGTGATTGCCTCGATTTCTGCGCTCGGATCGGATCGCCTGTCGAGCATTTCGGCGTTGAAATTTTTCGATCGTTTTGCGCAAACCGCTTTTGATAATTTATTCGATTTGCCCAAACCGCCGGCGTCACCGCGATTGGCCGCCTCCGAATTTGACGGCCAGATTGTGTTGAACTGGGGCGCGAATCTTGCCGATATCGCGGCCACCGAAAATGTGGTGCAAAAAGGCTATAACTTTGAGGGGTACAACGTTTATCAATTGCCGACCGCCGGCGCGCCGATTGAGCAAGGCATTAAGCTCGCGACTTATGACGTGGCAAATGAATTAACGGTCATTTCGCAGGAAACGTTCGATCCGCGATCTGGCTTGGTGCTCAATCTGCCGGTGCAGTTTGGCAACAACACCCATCTCCAGCGCTCGTTTGTGGTGACTCGAGATCAAATCCGGGATAAGCCTTTGGTCAACGGTCAGCCTTACTATTTTGGTGTGACGGCATATAGTTACAATTCTGATCCGCTCGAAGTGCTCAAAACGTTGGAAAGCCCGCCGGCGGTCGTGACGGTGACGCCGCAAAAACCGAAACCGGGCGTGCGCTACGGTGACGGCGTCAGCCAGGGAATCGTCGCCACAAAGGTGGCGGGGTTCAGCGACGTCAATACGCTGCCGATCACCATTATCGATCCGTCCAAGACGAAAAATGCCGAGTACATGATTTCCATCGAAACCGATGGGGCAGGCGTGCCGCAATGGACGTTGCGTAATGTCACGGCTGCACAAGACGTGCTAACCAGCAAGGTTTTTGGCTCCGCCGACACCGGCGACCCGAACGACGATTATCAATTCCCCATTGTCGACGGCTTGCTCGTTCAGGTTCGGCAAATCTCGCCGCTGCTGATCAGTGATTCGACGCAATTCATCAGCGGAGACAACCTCTGGCTCACCTCGGGCGGTCTCTTCGCCGGCGTTCCCGGTTCCCCGGCAACGCAAAGTGGCGATATCACCACCGGCGAGGACCTCGGCAATAACTTTTTGGGCCAATTCCATTCCAGCTTCGACGCACGTGGCATGGTGCCGGTGCTGTTGAAGTTCGGCCCTAGCTTTAAGCAGAAAGCCTATCGCTTGCGCCGCACCGGAACCGGTGGCACGTATTTGATCCAATCCACCAACCCCACACCGGAAATTAACGTGCAGGCGTGGGACATTAGCGACCCAGCAGCGCCGCGGCAGTTGACAATTTCCTGGCGTGACCAAATCGATGATGGCGTTTGGAATCCACCGGTGGGAGGCGATGGCCTCGAGCTGCTCTTCATTCATTATCGGACGTATGATCCCACGATGACGCAATTTGCCCATAGCGACAACGGCCAAACGCCGATTGACAACGAATGCACGGCGAGCGACAAAGCCGATGTCATGTATGGCACCTCGTTGGCCTTGGTGGAAGGGCACAACTTGTACGAAAGCGACATCGTCTTCAAAATCCGGCCGGCATTGCGGCTGTCGCCGGGAAACAAATATACGTTTAGAACCGCCGGCACCGCGGCCTCGCCGGAGGTGGCCAAAGCCGACGTGCTACGGGAAGTCAACTGCTACCCGAATCCGTACTACGGCGTCAACCGCTTTGAACAAAACACGTTCACTCGCTTCATCACGTTTTCTCATCTGCCTGATAAAGCCGTTGTGCGCATCTTCAACCTCGCCGGCGTGTTGGTCCGCACGCTGACCAAAGGCATCGATGCTGCGGACAATGCGCAGTTCCTGCGGTGGAATTTGCAGAACGAGGCCGGTCTGCCGGTCGCCAGCGGCATTTATATCGCGCACCTCGAATTTCCGGATTTGGGTGTGACGAAAGACTTGAAAATTGCCATCGTGCAGGAGCAGCAGTTCTTGCGGAATTTCTAAAATAGTGCAGCCGGACTTGCGCATCACGCGGCGATTTGCTTCCGTTTATGTTGCGCCGGTCCGGCTTCGCCCAACTACGGAGAAAAATTATGCAGCACAAATTTTATATCATCCTCGCGTTCTTGCTGATCTTTGTGGCGCTGGCGACGGCCACTGTTTTCGCGCAGGAAAACCGCACCGGCACGAACGCCGCTTCTGAATTGCTGATTCCGGTCGGCGCGCGTTATATCGGCATGGGCGGCGCCTCGATTGCTTCGGTCGAAGGAATCGAAGCGATTTATTGGAATCCCGCCGGCCTCAACCGGTCTTCGCATTCCGCCAACGCCATGTTTTCGTATATGCGCCACATTGCCGACATCAATGTCAACTTTGTGGCGGTCAGCGCCAGTTTCGGCGGCTTCGGCACGTTGGGGTTTAGCCTGAAATCGCTGGATTTGGGCCAAATCAACGTCACCACAGAAGAGGCGCCGGATGGCAATGGCGCGAGCTTCAATCCGCAGTTTACCACCATCGGGTTCACTTATTCGCGCGCCTTGAGTGATCGCGTGCATGTCGGCGCGACGATGAACGTGATTAGTGAAAACATTGATCGGGTCGGCGCCAGCGGCATCGCGCTCGACGCCGGCGTGCAGTACAACGACCTCGGCAAGATCAACGGCTTGAACATCGGCGTCACCGTGAAAAATATCGGGCCCGCCATGCAATATGGCGGCAGCGGCCTGTTGCGCAATGCCCAACCGGATGAAGTCGACCGGGGCTCCACGCCGTTGCAAGTGGTAACGCAAAAGGATGAACTGCCGACGACCTTGGAGCTTGGTCTGGCCTATTCGCTGCCTTTGGGCAATAATACCAAATTGCAGTTGGCCTCGATGTACCAGGATAACAATTACCAGGAGAACGTCGGTAAATTCGGCGCCGAGCTGAACCTGCGCAATACCTTGTTCCTGCGCGGCGGCTATACGCTCTCGCCGGACACGCCGAATGATGCCGTCGGCGATAACGCCTATATTTATGGTTTGACGTTCGGCGCCGGCTTGCATCATGAATTCACCGGCCTCGGCATCGATGTCAACTACGCCTACCGGGCGCAATCGTTTTTTAATGCCAGCAATGTGTTGACCGTGTCGCTGGGATTTTAATTGACCCGTAATTGCAATGGTTGAAGATTTTAAATTGTAAATTTTCAATTTAAAATTTTCAAAGGTTTTTAATCGCGCTCCTCATACCTCGCCAAGGGTTGGAGTTATGCTCCGGCCCTTGGCAAATTATTTCGCTACAACATTCTTGTTGCTTTTCGCGAGTAAAAAGAGAGGTCGCTGTATGTGTTTCGCACTCAAAAAAGATAGCGGCATGGCTTCGCGGCTGGTGCACGGGCTGTTGGCGTTGTGCCTCGCGCTGCCCGCCGCCGGCAAAACTCTCCCGAGTCTCAAGCCCAGCCTCGACGTCGCCCAATTTCAAGATAAAACTCAGCGCGCTTATTTGGAGATTTATTATGCCCTGCCGGCAGCGGCGGTAACCTACGTACCCGCCAACAACGGCAAAGAATTGGCGTGCCAGCTTTTGCTCTCGTTGCAGGTTTATCGGGACCGCACTTTGTGGGCCGCAAAACTTTGGAAAATTGAAAAATCCCACCCCGATACTTTGCCAGCACTGGCCCGGCCGCAACAACTGGTGGACGTCGTGAGTTATTTGCTGGACGCGCCCGGCCAATACCGCATGACCTTGCTCGTCAAAGACCTGCACCAGCCGGATCGCCTCGACAGCACGAGCGCGGAAATTACCGTTCGTGAATTCAATCCGGAAAAGGTTGAAATCAGCGATGTGGAGTTGGCCGCGAGCATCAAACCCAGCTCCGCCGCCACGGCCGCGATTTTTAAGAAACACCAGCAGGAGATCGTTCCCAACGCCGCGGCGCTGTTCGGCGAAAATGCCGCCAATCTTTATTATTATTTCGAAGCCTATCACTTGCTGAAAAATTTGCCCGGAGAGAAATACAAAGTTTTTGGCTACGTACAGACCCCGGACGGCAAAATGAACGCCGGCGCCGCCCGGCTAACGCGAACGCGCAAGAAAACTGTTGACGCCAGCGTCGAAATGGGCATGCTCAGTATCGGCGCGCTGCCCTCCGGAAAATATCGTTTGATTTACGGCATCGCCGATTCTACCGAAACCGTGCTGGCGAGCCGATGGAAGGAATTTTATGTTTACAACCCGGCGGCAGATGGCGCGCCCTCGCCGGCGGCGGACGTTGCTTCAACGACGATGATCGGGCCTTTGCAGGAATTGAACGAAAAAATGCTTGATGACGAATTTGCGAAAATGCTTTTAATCGCCGGCGTGGAAGAGCGCAAGTTTTATAAAAATCTTGTCACCGCCAATGCCAAACGTGAGTTTATCGCTTCGCTCTGGCAATCCGCCCAATCCGACGCGGCTCTCACCAGCATGGCTTATCGCCAGCAATATTTGGCGCGCGCCGCGGAAGCCGGGACGCGCTTTAAATCACCCCTGCGGCCCGGTTGGAAAAGTGATCGCGGCCGCGCCTTCATTCTTTACGGCGCGCCCAATCACCTCGAACGTTTTCCGAGCAGCACGACCACGTTGCCGTATGAGGTGTGGAGTTATGACAATTTGAAAGGGCAGGGAGGCGTGCAGTTTATTTTTGCCGATCGCACCGGTTTTGGCAACTATGAGCAAATTCACTCCACGCTGCAAGGTGAGTTGCAAGACCCCAATTGGCAGAACCTCATCGCGCGTGGCAGTGGTAATGAAAGTTTACTCAACGCGAATGGCAATAATTGAGCCTCTTGTAAAAAGTGCGGCAAGTGCTTTCGGAGCTTTGTCGAATAACCTCTGGTTTGCGGAGCGGCTGATTTTTAGCCGCTCTTTTTTTTGTTGATTTGAACAAACGCCTGTTCCCGCCGTCTTGTTGATAAACCCCAAAACGGAGGAGTTGTTATGCGCAAAATGGCGCTAATTTTTTACTTATTGGTTCTCTGGACCCTGCCCCTAAACGCGCAGGAAAATGTGGCCAAAGATTTTTCTTTTTATTGGCGCCAGGCCCAAAAGTCTTATCACGCCAAAGATTATCCGGCCTATTTTGAAAATATGAAAGGGGTGGTGCAATTCCGCCCCGATAATCCGAATATGAAATACAATTTCGCCGGCGCGCATGCATTGGTCGGCAAACCAGAAGCCGCCTTGTCGTTGCTCGCGCAGCTTGCCGATATGGGTTTGATTTATGATCCCGCCGCGGATGCGGATTTTAACTCGCTCAAGGAGTCGGAAGAATTCAAAGATATTCTCCAAAAATTTACCCAAAACCAAACGCCGGTTGGGCAGAGTGCAATCGCTTTTAAGCTGCCGGAAAAAGATCTCATCACCGAAAGCGTTGCGTTTGATCCGCAAACGGCAACCTATTTTGTCAGCAGCGTGCACAAGCGAAAAATCGTCAGCCTCAATGCCAAAGGGGAGAGCAAAGATTTCGCGACGCGCCAAGCCGGCCTGTGGAGTGTGCTGGGCATGAAAGTCGACGCGCCCCGCGGCATTTTGTGGGCGTGCAGCGCCGTGGTGCCGGAGATGCAAGGTTTCCAGAAAGAAGAGGAGGGCTACGCTGGCGTTTTTAAGTTTGAGGCCAAGACCGGCCGGCTGATAAAATCGTATATCCTTTCCAATCAGCCGCAGGCGCATGTGTTCGGCGATCTAGCGATCAGCGGCAACGGCGACGTTTACATTTCCGACAGCGTCGCGCCGGTGCTTTATCGCATTACACGTGAAAAAGATGAATTGGAGTTATTTCTCACCAGTGAGCTGTTTCGTTCCTTGCAGGGGGTCACTTTTTCCACGGATGAAAAATATCTTTTTGTCGCGGACTATTCCGTTGGCCTTCTGGTCGTTGATGTGGCGGCCCGGCAGGTGAAAAAAATTGCGGCGCCTGCGAACGTGGCTTTTACCACCGTCGACGGCATGTATTTTTATAAAAACAGCTTAATTGCGATTCAAAACGGCATCAATCCGCAGCGCGTCGTACGCTTTTTTTTGAACCAAAGCTTTGATCGGATTGAGCGCGCCGAGGTGATAGCGGCCAACCAACCGCTGTTCAACGAGCCGACGCTCGGTCTCTTGCTGCAAGATACATTTTATTTCATCGCCAACAGCCAATGGGGCAGCTTCACCAAAGATAAAATGATTTTCCCTTTGGAAAAATTGCAAGAACCGGTTATTCTCAAAACCCGGCTCGAGTAGCCCTGCTTTTGCATTGGGGGATTCACCGCCAGAGCCCCGACGCTGCCGTGCTTAAGTCCACCCGGCCGGCAAGAAACTTTCTTGCCGGCGGCAACCTTGCCCGCCTTTGCGCGTATGAATAAACGTCGTTTCCCAAGCTTGTATGAGTTTCGTCTGGAATGTGCTGCAATGATTTGTTAAATTGCCTGCCCCAACGTAAAACTTTTTCGGAATAGGCTCTGTCTACAATTGAAAGTTTTTTAGGATGAATTTTAGGAGTGTACTTCATGAAGGTGTTGAAACCCACGGATGAAAATCGCCGCCATTTGCAACTGAACAAGAATGAGCTTGCTGTCGTGATTGATACATTGAAGGGATATTTGCACGATAAAAGCAACAAAGTCCGGTTGTTTTCCATGCAGGCGCTGGCGAATTTGGCCCTTGACAATGCCAAGCTTCGCCCCCAAGTCATCGCCGTGTTGGATGAAGCAACCAAAACCGGCAGTGCAAAAATAAAAACACAGGGACAGAAACTGCTGGCTGATTTGCGCCGCTTGTAATGTTCCACGGCGTGTACTTCGCAATAACGCTCCGGACGCTGAGGTTTTCCAATCACTCATGCCCAATTTTACGCCTTCCGATCCCGCATTCGAACCGCGTGTCCGCGCCAGTTTTGCGCGCCAGGCGGTGATGCAAACGATCGGGGCGCTCTTAACTGCGGTCGAGCCTGGCGCCGTGGAGATCGTCCTGCCTTTTCGCGCGGATTTGACACAGCAACACGGCTTTCTCCACGCCGGGATTGTCGCCACGATTTTGGATAGCGC
>JAJVHT010000169.1 GCA_022072515.1 bacterium | reverse complement strand
CCGGTGCGGCCCGGCGCGTTTACCTTTCACGCGGTGTTGCGGCCTATTTTTGCCGACGGCACGGAGGCGGATTCGACCAGCGTTGATCGCAACGTTTTTATTCCATATTATCTCGCCACTTCTCCCGATGACACGCTCGTCGTCGATTCGAGTTACGTTTTTCCGAACGTCGATGTGGAAATGATGCCCGGCGACGTGCTTGGCGTGTCCGTGAAAGCTTCGCCCGGCGGCTTCGCGCGTTTTACGATTGACAGTGTCGCCGCTAATTTGCCGATGACGGAACAACCGCCGAGGAAAAATTTTTATGTCGGGGAAGCCGTCTTCGGGCAGGCGCGGCCGCCGGCGACGCCGTACGTGCGCGGTATCTACACCGGCGTTTACATGATTCGCCCACAAGATACGGCAACCAATGCCGCGATTCGTTTTGAAATCACGGATTCGTCGGGGCGTCGTATCACCATGACGGCGCCCGGCAAAGTGAAAATTGGGAATTCTGGCGTTCCTCGCATTGCGAGCTTGACGCAAGATTTAACGGTGGCGCGCACCAAGCCCGGCCGGGGCTATCAATTGTTTTTGCCGGCCGGCGTCAAATTGTGGATTACCGGACGCGAAGGCTATTATTATCGCGCCAAATTGGCTACCGGTGAATCGGTTTGGGTGCCGCAGAACAGTGCAAAGTTTTTGCCGGCTGGAACGTCGTTGCCACAAAGCGTGGTTGAAATCGTGCGCACGCAAAGTTTGGAAAAATTTTCACGCGTAACCATTTTTCTCTCGGAGCGCTTGCCGTATAAAATCGAGCAGGAGAGGAAAAACCAGCGTTTGCAGGTGACCATCTACGGCGCGACCTCCGACACGGATTGGATTCGCCATGATTTCGGCGATCCTTTGATTGATGAAATTCGCTGGTCACAAGATGGTGAAGAGAAGTATCGTCTGACCATTGATCTCAATCAGAAACAACAGTGGGGCTATCGCGCGTTTTACGAGGAGAATAATCTTGTCCTTGAAATTAAAAAATCGCCGCTCACCGCCAAAGCGCACAAGCATCCGTTGCGGGATTTGATCATCTGCGTCGATCCCGGCCATGGGCCGGAACCCAATGCCATTGGCCCGACCGGCCTGTATGAGAAAGATGCGACCTTTTTTTTGGCGGCAGAGGTGGCGAAACAGCTTGAAGCCAAAGGCAGTCACGTCGTGCTGACGCGCCAAATTCCGGAAGAAGGCATCGCGCTGGCGGCGCGTACCAAATTGGCCGAGGCGGCGGGCGCGGATATTTTTGTGAGCCTGCATTACAATGCGCTGCCGGATGGCGTCAATCCCGATAAAAATCGCGGCACCAGCGTGTATTATTTCCATCCGCAAAGTTATCCGCTGGCGCAAAGTGTGTTGCGAAATCTATTGAAACAATTGCGACTGCCGAATTTTGGCCTGTTTTACGACAATCTTTCGGTCTGCCGCGTCACGAGCATGCCATCGGTGCTCATTGAACCGGCATTTATTATGCACCCCCTGGAAGAAGTACTGATTCTCGATCCCGCCTTTCGCGAAAAAACTGCGGCGGCCATTGTCGCGGGGATTGAAGAATTTGTTAAAAACTCCATATCGAAGTAGGGTGGACTTCTCGTCCAATGTCACTAACTTTTTATAAAAGCGAAGACAGAAAATAGGAATTTAATATTCTGCAACCAGGAGAGTTGCTTATGCTGAAGAATTATCAGTTTTGCCCACAGTGCGGGGGCCATTTGCAGCGGCGTTTTGCCGAAGGCCGTGAGCGCCTCGTTTGTGAAAAATGTGGGTTCATTTTTTATCAAAATCCGGTTCCCGCCGTCGCCGTCATTCTGCAAAAGCAATCACAGATTCTGCTGGTCAAAAGGAAATTCGAGCCGCGCGCCGGTGAGTGGAGCTTGCCCGCCGGTTTCATCGAATGGGGCGAAGGGCCGGAGCAAACCGCCATTCGCGAATTGCGCGAAGAGACCGGACTCGATATTGCCGTGCGCAGCATTTATGGAGTCTATCCCGGCCAGGAACGCCCGGATCACGAAATTTTGCTGGTGGTGTATCGCGGTGAAATTTTAGGCGGGAATTTGCAGCCGGGTGACGATGCCCTCGAAGCGCGCTGGTTCGATTTGGCGCAATTGCCGGAGAATATCGCGTTTCGCATTCACCGCAACATTCTGGCTGAACTCAGCAATCAGCGTGAATGAAATAAAGAAATGATTCGCAACGAAAAGGGAACCGCAACGGAATTAATGTTTTTCGTTGCGGTTCCTTTTTCGTTACAACTTACGACTCTTTAACGGTAATCGATCTTCATCTTTTGGGGAGGCGTTTCGACCTGGATAACTTCCAACGGAATTCGCCCGAGCAACCGTTGCTCTTCCGCCGTTTTCACTTCGATGCGCCACTTGCCCGGCGTGATATTCTTTTTGAAACTATAACTGCGCCAGCCGCCGTCCCGCCCGCCTTCTTTAATCGCCGTTTTGTGGGGATTCGGTTCGGTCGAAATCCAATCGCCGGCGGCGTTTTTTCTTTGCCAATCATAAACGATAAATTGGTTGGCAAATCCGGTTGGTGAAAAAATTGCCGTGAAACAATAAACCGTATCGCCGGGAGCATACGCGAAATGGCGATCGTCGTTTCGCCACACTTGCCACCATCGCGGCTGGCTGTAGCGCACAGCGTATTGGGTGCCAACCTTTTTAACGGTACGATAAATACCGCCGCTTTTCAACGCCAGCGGCACCGGCGGGATCCAATTGAGAAAATAAAAAAGCACCAGCGCCAGAAAAATCACCACCGGCGGCCACGCCATGTCCAACAACTCGCGGCGGGCCTGCTGGATGCCGCCAAAATAAATCACCGCGACAATGGCGCCGGTCACCACAAAACTCAGCAGGCCGCTGCAAATAAACATCAGCGCGTTCATCTTGTGGGTCATCACCGGCAAGAAGAAGGTGAGAAAGGCGAAACAGCAAAAAAAATAGACGGCGCAGAGCAATTTCAAATTGCGCAAGCGGGCCGCGAAAAATTCGTTGGCCAGCATGAGGCCGACGAGCAGGCCGATAAAGATGAACGATTTGCCGACGCCGGCGCTTTTAAAATAAAAGACGACATAGCTCGAGAGCAGGCCGCCCAGGAAAAAATGAGTAATACCGGTAATCCAATGCAAACGCGTGACCAGCCGGCTCTGGCGCAGGCGGCCGCGCTCAATCAAGCCGATGACGGCAATGAGAATACCGGCCGCGAGCGTGTAGGCGAGCAGAATAAAATTATCGAGCCGTGAATCGATGCGTGTCAGCGTCAGGCTGTCCCAGGCAAAGCCGCTGATGAAAGCGGCGAGCGGAACATACTTTTCATAACGCTGATAAAGTTGCTCGGCGTTTTGTTTCTTTTGCTGAAACAGCACCCGGCCTTTTTGTCTGGTCGTGGCGTAGGCCTGGCGATAGGTGTGAGTTTTTTGACGAAACACCTCAAGGGGTTTGAGCAATTTTTCCTCCCGATCTAACTCGTAAAGCGTAAAACGTCATGCGTAAAGTTTAATTACGCATGACGCCAGTACGATTTACTCACTATTTCATCAACACGAGCCGCTTCGTTTCTACAAATCCTTCGCCTTCCAGACGATACATATAAATGCCGCTGGGTAAATTAGCTGCGTTCCACGCCACGCTATATTTGCCCGCCGCGCGTTTTTCTTGCAACAGCGTGGCAACTTCTTCTCCCAGCGCGTTAAAAATTTTCAGCGTTACCTGGCTGGCTTTCGGCAGGGAGAATTCAATCGTCGTACTCGGATTAAACGGATTGGGATAATTTTGCGCCAGGAAAAATGTTGAGGGGGCTAACTCGACGGTGCGGCGAACGCCCGTGGTGGTCGGAAAGCTGACATACGCACGCACGAGATAAATCCCCATTGTGGTTTCGGTTGTGGTAATAATATACCAGTTGGCTGAACCGCTGGAGGGATTTTGCAAATAGGTGAATTGCGTAAACGGCGATTGGAACGGACCCTCCGTGACAACCAGCGTCAACGCATTTGCGCCAACCACAAAACCCACGGCAAATGGCCGGTCTGTGCTAATGTTTAATGATTGCAAATCAATTTTACTCCAATATTCGCGTGGATATGGCACCGGGAAGGGACGTTGTGGGGTGACGCCTAGCGTTGCTGTTATTGGAAATACCAACCGCTTGCCAAGCGGGGTGGGGCGCGTCACCCCGGTAAACTGCCAGATACCTCCGGTATAAGTTCCGGCCTGGCGCGGTGCAACGCGGATCGAATCGAGTCTGCCGCCGGCAAGCGCATCAAACGCCACGCAAACCGTGTCGTTGGGAGTGACTTGAAAAGCGCCTAACGGCTCACCTTGATCCCACTTCAACTCGACCGCTTGGGCTGTCCCCGACGCTTGATACGAATAGCCATAGGAAAAAGCTTGACTGGTATTGGTCACAACAAAATGAATTTCACTGTAGGTGCTGCCGTAGTCGGGTTCGACAAAATCAACGTTGGGCGTCACGTCCAGCACGCGTTTACTGGCCGCGCCAATTTCCACGGCTTTAATCACCACCGATGGATTCGCCACCGTAAATTTCACGCGCAGGTTGGCGCCAAACTTGAATGACAAATATTCTGCCGCCAGAAGTTCAACGTTGCTATTGGTCGTCGTCACGTTGGGGTTGGCTAACAGCCGTCCTTGTACTTTGGGAAGATTGGGATACGTGTAACCGTAAGCCGGGTTCACGGTTTTGTCATCCAGGATATTGGCTATGACAAAATTGTTGAAAATATCGCTAAAGCGCAAAGTGCTGCCGATGGCCTGCAAAGCGGCATCAATTCCAAACGCGCCATCCGACGGGCTTTGTACGAGAGATTTAAAGAAGCCAACGCCGACTTGATCGCGCATATAGGTCATGAAACGGGCCGCGCGGGCATAGTCGCCGATTTCAGCTTGCCATGACAGAAGGTTGATGTTCGTCTCAGTTACATAATAGCTCTGATCCGAGATGGGATAACCGGCAATGACGGAAGCCACTTCTGAGCAAGCTTCATTAATGAAAGTTATTTCGTTATTATCATAATTATAGTGAATCATGTGTTGAAACTCATGCGCCAGCGTGCTCAGACCGAATTCCAAGCCCGTTGTCGAGTTCAAGTCCAATGGATTGGCGTCGATAAATAAAATCTCAGCCACATTGCTCTGCGGCGCCACCGTCACCGGCAGTTCATTATAACCCGTAAAGTAACCCCCGATGAAGCCGCCGGAGCCGGCATCGGTAAAAGAATCTTTTATATCCAAAATGAGAATAATAATTTTTGCATCGCCATCCACGTTGGGCGGCGCGCCAAAAACTTCGACGTTGGATTGATAACTTCCCTTCGTCGCGTTGGCCGGTGTTTTCGTATTGTAGGCGGTTTGAAAGGCATCGACCGCCGTTTGAGTGACGGTATCCCGCCACAGGGCGTCTTCGACGAAGATATAACAATTTGTGCCAACGGCCCGGCAGGTTGACGGAACGAGATAACGCTGGTTCGAACGAAAATCGTGGGCATACCAGGATTTCTGCGAACCGACGGTGAAATTCCACGCGGTTTTTTGTAAACGCCCGGCCTCACGCCACTCCGGATGCCGCGTGAGAGCAGCCAACGCTTGCTGCTCCTGTTCACGCATGAACGGCGCGCCGCAGATGGCGTCGTTGGGCCGCGTGGTGATGCGCTCGGCGGCCAACGGCAGTTCAACTTGTGCGGCAACCGGCATAGTGAGCGTGCAAAGCACGAGTAGGCTGAAAATTAACGTACAGAGTCTGCGCATAAAATCCTCCGTGAATAAATGTGAAGTCGTCCAGGCCGCCTGCCTGGAACGTTGGGATATTTGATCTGATTGAAATGAATCAGACGTCGTTTATTGGATTCAAGCCGGCGGACGGGTGAGCCGAATCGAATGCTTGAACACTATTTTTCTGTTACCGCTTCGGCTTGAACAACCTGTAAGGAAAGCCCTTCCGGTTTTTGGGCCCCGGCTCTGGCGACAAGCTTGACGGTTTGCCCCTGAAGTTGCAACAGCATCGTTTCCATTTCGCTGTTGCAATCGAGCACATAAGTCTGACCGTCTGCGAGTTTTAGGGCGAGTCTGGAAAAGGGTTCATTGCCGATCATATGAATCTGACCGACAAACGTTTGAGGTGGTTTGAGGGAGTGTTGCGAGGCGCAGCCGGATAGAAAAAAACATAAAATCAAAAAATTAACCATCACGCGCCAGCGATAGCGAAACATCCGAAACGCACTCCTTCAGGTAGGTTGATTGGCCGCACAATATGATCAGGCATGATAATTGATCATGGCAGTACAATTCTTTAAGCGGCGTGTAATGATTATACTGATTTATATGAAAAATGTCAACAAGAATTTCCCCGTCGCCAAGATGATATTCTGGCGTTATTGGCGAGGGACGAATTTTGATTTTTGTGTTTGCAAAATTGCGGCACGGCGTTGACGAGTTGGCGCTTGCCGGCTTCAACGCGATCGCGTTTATTCGCCGTGCGCAAGAGCCGCCGAAACTCTACCACGTCGCTGCTCACCATGCCGAGCAGCGCGAACCCGCCGCAGAGCATCACACTTTGCGGCAAAGCGATTTCAACCACCAGAATGGCGGCGATGAGAAGCCGCATTTCTGTCGGTCCGAATCTGCCGCTATCGATGCGATACCGTCCGGTAATTTTGTAGCGCGTCGCGGCGATCAGCATGCCCGCGCCATATGCCGCCATGAAAGTAATTGGAATAAATTTATAGCGCGGAAAATAGACCGCGAACCCGGCGCTGATCAGGCATAAAGAAATCCAATCCGCCATGAGGTCGAGAACAAAACCGAACCACTTGCGGGGCTGGCGGCGATAGTAAGCAAGACGGCCATCGAGCGAATCGCCAAACCAATGTATGGCGAGACCGAGGATGCCGCCGAGCAGCCACCAACGCTGGGCGCGACCAAGGAACAACGCGGTGAAAATCACACCGCTGCCGGCAAGCCCAAAGGCAGTTAATTGATTGGAAGTCACCCCGGGTGGCATGCGGCTGCATAGCCACGTCACGGCTTGTGTTTCCCAATTCTTCAAAACATTTTTCCGCTGGCGGTCATTGCGAATGGCGTTGTTCATGTGCCGTCTCCTGCAAAGTTGTACAATTCTTGAACCGTTTCCTGAGCATGACTTTGTCACTTCATATTTAGATCAAGAATAGTGCCAGCTTGATAGCTCGGTGCAGGTACGGCGCCAAATAATGAAAGGAGATTAAGCGCTTAATTTTGTTATTGCAGGGAATTTGAGTTGAAGGCGATAGGTGAAATGATGTAAAGAAGATTCAAGGCAGATGTAAAGCAGATGCAAAGCAGATGCAAGAGCGCGTTTAGTAAGCAGAAAATGCGGCTGACCAGTGACTTAAATTTGTTGAAATACCGAAATTTTCACACAAATAATGGCCAGGTAGCGGCTTTTTAAAAATGCTCCAAGTCAATTTATTTTTTCTGACGCATACAGTAACCAACGCTTTTCAAGCGTTGCCGCACTTTCGTGGAATAGAATTTTACAGGCCAAGTCGAACGACTTTTTCTCCGCAAGCTGGAGCAGCAACGCCATCATTTGGGCGGGAGTGAATGCCGTTTCTAAAAATTGCCCGAGGTAATAAAGTTGGAAATAGACGCGTTCCGCCTCGGCTTTGCTCGCCTTGCTCTCCAAACGTTTTTCCAATTGGCTCCATTCCAATTCAGCGTTTCCGGCCTTGTGGCGCGCCGGTTTAAGCTGCGCGATCTCGCCGGAATTATAAATGGCCAGTGCTTCGTTGAGCCAACGCGGCGCGCTGCCTTTACTCTGTGCTTCCACGAGCTGATGCACAAGCTCATGCCGCAACGTCGTTTCTAAAATGCCGCGGTCGCGTAGCAGACGAAGTGGTTGCAAATAGATCACGCGCTGCTGAGAGATCGCAGCTTGCCACCACGGCTGGCCCGTGAGCTGGCAAAATTCGTACGTCGTCGTGCTTAGCCGGATCGCAATCGGTGTTGCCCAGTCAATCTGATATTTTTCGGCTAATTGCTGCTGCGCCTGGGCGGCAATCTCCAAAACCTCACGCGCCTGCGGCGCGGCATTCTGTTCGGTGAACCGAACGGTGAGGTGATTTTCTGCAATCTGATAGGTTTTGGCCGCTTGTGCTTCAACACGATATGGCAGCAAGGCGGCATGGAGTAGGATCAACAGGCGTTTCATAAAACTCACGGGATCAGATCAAGCATAAATACCGTAGTAGAAGAATGATGCGTTTACATATTAATTCAATGGCGGCTTAAAGTCAATTTAATTCCATTAAGATAACCCTTGCACTTTAGCGTGTTAATTATTAAAATTTCACCAATCCACTGCTTTGGGCTTTGTACGATTCTTAGGAAAATCCATGAAAAAGATTCTCAAACGGCTTCTCATTATTCTCGGCCTGGTTCTCATCGTTATGCAATTTTTCGGACCGGCCAAAACCAATCCGGCAGTTGATGCCACCAAAACGATTCATGCGGCAACGACGGTGTCGCCGGAAGTGACGGCGATCATGACACGGGCGTGCTACGATTGCCATTCCCATCAAACGCAATGGCCGTGGTACAGCCATGTCGCGCCGGTTTCGTGGTTTGTCATCGATCACGTGAACGATGGCCGCCAGCATTTGAATTTTTCCGAATGGGCAACGTACAATCCCAAACGCATGAAACGCAAGCTGGAAGAAATAAAGGAAGAAGTTGAAGATGGCGCCATGCCACTCAAATCGTACGTGCCGCTTCATCCCAACGCCAAACTCTCCGCGGCAGACATACAAACTCTGAGCGCCTGGACAGTGGCGGAACGCCAACGCCTGGCGCAATCGGACAGTCTTTCTGCTCAATAACTCACGTTAGACGAGCCGGAACCCCAAAGAATTGTTATTTACAGAATTGGAAACGCCGCTGAAAATATTTTTTCGGCCTGCGGACTTTTTCGTGAGCCGGTAAGTTTTTGCTTTTTATTCGTTGCCCTTACTCTATTCGTTGGGGGTAAAGCGGGTTTGGTTGTAGATAAAAAATGCGAGAAAAGATCGCAAGAAGCGGGTTGTTTTTATTTGGTGAAATGCTTAAAATAGCACCAGAACCAAAAATGAAGTCCAGCTAGTGCGACAGGATTTTGCGAAATTTATAGATCGCCATGTTCTGGCCAAACTTCACCAAAACTTGAGGTGCTTATGCCGTCTGCCAATTACACGCAATTGTCCGCTGATTATCAGCGCATCGAACGCGCCATCCTGGCGTTGGAAAAATCATTTCTCCAGCAACCCCGCTTGGACAAAATCGCCAAAAGTGTGGCGTTGAGTGAGTATCATTTTCAACGCCTGTTCAGCCGTTGGGTTGGCATCAGCCCGAAGCGCTTTCTGCAATTCTTGACCAAAGAATACGCCAAAGCCTTGTTGGAGCAATCGCCCAATCTCCTTGACGTGGCTTTTGAAACCGGCTTATCCGGAACCGGTCGGTTGCACGAATTGTTTGTGACCTGCGAGGCGATGACGCCGGGTGAATTCAAAAACAAGGGCGAAGGGTTGAAAATTTTTTATGGTTTTCACCCGACGCCGTTCGGGCACTGTTTGCTGGCGGTGACGGAGCGCGGCATTTGCCATCTGTCTTTTGTGCAAAGCGGCGGACGCACCAAAGCCCTCAAAGTCCTCAAAGAGAAATGGGAGAACGCGAAAATAACCGTGAACCCGAAGCTAACGCAGCCGCTGGTCGACCAGATTTTTAATCCGCTGAAGAATGGGAGGCCACAGCCGTTGCACTTATTGCTTTCCGGCACGAATTTTCAAATCAAAGTGTGGGAGGCGTTGTTAAAAATTCCTGCCGGCGCGGTGGCCGCTTATGAAGATATTGCCGCGCGTCTCGGCATGTCCAAGGCTTCGCGCGCGGTCGGGAATGCCGTGGCGCAAAACCCGATTGCCTATATCATTCCGTGCCATCGCGTCGTGCGGAAGCTGGGCGAGTTTGGCAATTATCGCTGGGGCGCCGCGAGAAAGAAAGCAATGTTGGGATGGGAGGCCGCGAAAAGAAACGGCAACGCGTTGGACAATTAAAAACCATACTTCGCCCGCCGCATTTCAAACGCCCGCTTGCCGCCTTCTAAAATTCGCTCGACCTGCCATTTCACCGGGGCCATGTCAATCGCGCCCAAATGATCATCGTCAATTCTGGCAGAGCCGCTTTTGCCTTCGCCGGTCGCTTCGAGCGCGACGATCAATTCGGCGTCACCCAAAACCGGCAGGTTGGCATTATGCGTGGCGAAAACAAATTGGCGGCGGCGTTTTTCTTGCCGCAACGTGGGGATGATCGTTTCTGCGATGAAGCTGTTGTCGAGATCGTCTTCCGGCTGATCGATGATCAACGGCGTCTCGCTTTCTAAAAGCAGCAGCAACAGAATGACCGTTGCCTTTTGGCCGGTCGAAAGCTCCGCCATCGCTTTCCAATTTTCCGGCTGTTCTGGCCGCGCGACGTTGAGCTCGAGATGGATCGTCGACGGCAGCTCGAGTTCTTCCAACTCACGCAACGCCTTTTCCGGAAGCCCGGCTAATGCGGCGGCGGCTTTGTCCGGCAGCTTATAGAGATCGCAAAGCGTTTCTTTGCCATCGCGAAGGTGTTGAACAAAATCTGCCAATGAAATCAAATTTTTCGCGTGCAGGCGATCACGCATGGTCTCGAGTCTTAGATTTTTTGTATGCCGTCTCAGCAGTTCCAGCAACGGTTCCACATCAAATTCTCTCGCCACGCGGGCCCGCACGCGTCCGGCCAATTGTTGTGAGATGTTGTCGGCGGCCTTTTGGTCAAATTCATATAGTTGTAGCTTGGTTTCCTCCCATTCTTGCAAGTAGTGGCGGCGCTGTTCCTGCATTTCTTGATAACGGCGGGCTAATTTTTTTGCTTCGCGTTGCAGCGGCACTAATTTTTCATATTCACGGCGCAATTTCACAAAGTCATCGCCATCGATGGCTTGTTTGTGCAGCTCGCGCAGCAATTGGTCGTATTCGCTGCGTTTGGCCAGCCGCCGTTTCTCCCATTCTCGTGCAATCTCCAATAATTCATTTTGTGTTTCCGCCAGCTTAACGGAAATTTCGCCGAGATGCTCTTGCGCGCTTTCGTGGAAGCTCGCGAGGGTTTCTTCAAGGCGCTCCATAAGATCGGCATTGGGCAAATCAGCCGATGCCGTGTTTTCCAGATGCGCGACACTTTGCGCCAGAACTTGGTGCAATTGTTCGAGCATCTTGCTGAACGCCGGCAGCCGCTCGCGGCTTGTTTTGACTATTGCCTCTTCACGCGCGAGCTGCGATTGTTCTTGAAGCTTGGTTTCAATGCCATACTCTTGGTAGCGGCGCAATTTTTCTTCAATAGCCGGCAAACGGCTGAGCTTGTCTTCAATGGCGTCGATTTCTTTTTCCGTTTGCGCCAGCTCCAAACGGTTTTTTTCGAGCGCGCGGCCCAGTTCGTGTTTCCTGATTTCTAATTCGCCTGCTTCCGGCGCGCGGAAGCGGCGCAGAAGCTGATATTGTTGCGCCGGCTCTTTCGCGATTTCGGCGATTTCGTGCTGGCCAAAAATCTCGACATCGGACAGTATGTCGCGCGGCCGGATCGGCAGCGCGTTGCCGTCTTCATCCTGTACTGTCGGCGCTTCCTCAAACGTTCTTTCAATCAAATAACAGAACGGCGCCGGGCGATGAGTGCGAACCACCAGTGAAATGCGCGTGCCGCTGCGCAACACGTCGCGCAAAATACCCTCCTGGGCATGGCACACCTCTTCGCCGATCGGCGGCAGATCCAAAACGTAACGCAAGCTTTCAATGACGGTTGATTTGCCTGTACCGCGGCCGCCGATCAAACAGTTGAGGTTTTCATTAAAACGAATCGCATTACCGTCGAGGAATCCGCCCTCCCATTTAATGGCGATCAATTCCCCACGCGGTTGCGGCGCTTTGTCCGAGAGCAAACGCAACCGCGAACCCGGATCAAGACAGGCTTGCCACAAGCCTTCCAGAGTAGGTGACGACATTTTGATCCACGTGCTGCATTCGGGTTTGCCCAAATCCTTTAAATTGTAGACATCGAGGCAATTCAGCAGCGCCACCGGCTGTTGGCGCTGATAATGCGTGAATTCGTTGTCGACGATCTTGCGGTAGAAGTCCGTCAAATCTTCGCGGCGGCCGGCGATTTGCGCCGCGAGCAAATTGACGTCGGTGAAATATTGGGCGCGCGTGGTTTTGGCGCATTCATGCAGTAAACCATTTTCACGGTCAATATGCGCCGCGATGCAAAGGCCCTGGCGCTGGTGCTGCACTTGTTTGAGAATATCTGGAAAGACCAGCCGCGATTGGCGCGGCGCCTTGCCTTCGCCGTTCGTCCAGCGCTCTTTCGGCGGCAGGCGCAGCTCACTGAGCAAATGATCGAGATCAGCAACGTCGGCCTCGGGATCGAAGAGGCATAGAACGTGAATCCCTTCCGTGCTGGCGATTTCGAAGCCAGGGAATACGGTGATATTTTCTTCTCCCAGCACGTGCCGCACCGTTTCCACATAAGCCACGCTGTTATGATCGCAGAGCGCAACGGCGCTGATACCGAACTTCTTGCAACCCTTGGCCAGTTGCAGCGCATAGTCACGTTGGTAGGCATCGGTGTGGCGGCGGTGGCGTGAATCAAAGCCTTTGAAGTTGTCCTGTTGAAACGGTGTGTTGACTTGCAGCGCACAACGGTAGTAATTGGCGCCGTTATGGCGGGAAATCGCCTGTTGGATTGGCTCAGGCCAATGTTGCGCCTGACGTTCCATCTGCGCAGAACGCGAGATGAGCAGCGACGGCATGGCGTTATCGTCGACGAGAAGTTGACGTTCCTTACTCACAAATTTCCCTCCGGTCGGAAAATGTTTGTTGATTGCTGATTGAAAAATACGGCTTTTCCCGGGAGGAAGCAAGATGAAAGTGAAAAAATTTTAACCATTTGCCAGTTGTTCACGAAAAATCAGATTTGCCGCTCACGACCGTTGAACCAAAAGAATTGATGTCGCCAAGCTTAACCGGCAACTGGCGCCGTTGCCGCATCACCTCCGCCATCACGACGGTCGCGGCATGGCTCAACGACAGGGAAGAGGCACCCACCACCATCGGAATCCGCGCAAAACCGTCACACCTTTCGCGCAACGCGCCGGACAAGCCGCGCCGTTCGCCGCCAATGGCCATCAATACCGGCCCGGTTAAATTCATGTCGTAGATGCTTCGTTTCGCATTGGCAATGCAACCATAAAGTTTGATCCCCAATCTTTGCAACGGCAACAATTCTTTTTCGACATTTTCGATTTGTACCAACGGCAGCCGCTCAAAAGCGCCGGAAGAGGCGCGCGATACGGCGGTGCCGTCGAAATTCCACACATGTTTTTTGAGCAAAACCGCATGCGCGCCGAGCGCCTCCGCCGTGCGCAGCGTGTAACCGAGATTTTGTGCGTCTTCGGTGCCTTCGATCAGCAGCAGAAAGGGGGGAACGGGCAGGGCTTTGCAAAGCTCGATCAGCTTTGCAATTTCAAAGGCCGGTTTGGGCGTGCAGAGCGCCGCGATGCCGCCATGCGAACGGCCTTTCGTCATGGCGTCGATTTCGGCGGCCGCGACGTATTTGATCGGAATATTTTGCGCTGCTGCCGCGGCGAGAATTTCTTGCAGGCGCTGCGGCTGGCTGCGCTGCTTGATCAACAACAACTGAAATTTTCTCTGCCGCGCTTGCAACGCCGGCAGAATGCACTGCTTGCCTTCGAGAATTTCCATAAAGCCAACTTAACGCTCTCCTCAAACAAAATCAAGTGATTTCCCGGCGGTGATTTTCATTCAATAAATCTTGCACCTCATGTTGACATTGATGGGATTTTTTACGATATTTTTTCTGCTTGTTGCAATTCATTTTGCGGACAAAAAATATCTTGAACTTATTACGCGGGAAAGGAACCGCCCATGTCTTACATTGATCCGACGTACCGTCCCCAACCGACAGATTTGGTGTGCAGCTATTATCTCGAACCGGCGGCAGGCAGAACGCTGGCTTCCGAAGCCGAAGAATTATGCAGCAAGGCGGCGATTGACACCAACACCGGCGCCAACCGGGAAGCGCTGGCCGCGCGCGCCTTTTCTCTCGACGACAACATTGTGAAAGTGGCCTATCCCGTTGAGCATTTCGAGCCGGGCAACATTCCGCAAATGCTCTCCGTGGTGGCGGGAAGAATTTTTGGTTTGACGAACATTGCGAATTTGCGCGTGCTTGATATGCAGTTTCCGGCGGCGTGGGTGAAGAGCTTTCGCGGCCCGGCGCAGGGCAGCGAGGCACTGCACAAATACTTTGGCAATCCGGAGCGGCCGCTCGTCGCTGCGCTGATGGCGCCGGAAGTCGGCATGGATTTGGACACGTATAAAAAGAAAGCCTACGCCGTCTTGTTGGGCGGCTGCGATATGGTGCGCGACAGCCATCAATTGACTGACCTGCCGTACAACCGTTTTGAAGAGCGCGTGAAAAGTGTGCTTGCCCTTGCGAATGAAGCCGCTCAAAAAACCGAGTTGGCGAAGCTGTACTTTCCGAATGTGTCCGGCCCCGGCGACGTGGTGCTCAAACGCACGCGCCTGGTGGTCAACGCCGGCGGCAACGGTGTGGTGGTGGATTTTCAAACCTGCGGCTTTGGCATTTTGCAAATGCTGCGCAACGAGTTTCCCGGCTTGATTATTTACGCCGACCGCACCTCGCACGGCGCTGCGGCCCGCAACAAAAAGCACGGTATCTCGATGACGACCATTGGCAAGTTAGCGCGCCTGGCCGGCGCCGATTTGGTCGAGATCGGCTCGATCACCGGTGACATGATTGAAACGCAGGCGCAGGTGGTGGCGCTGCACACGAATCTGCTTGCCGAGCAGTTCATCACCCAAAACCCGCAGCGCTGCAATCAAAATTGGTTCGGCCTGAAAAAATCCTTGCCCGTCATCTCCGGCGGCTTGACCTCGGACGA
>JAJVHT010000089.1 GCA_022072515.1 bacterium | reverse complement strand
TTCATCCAAATCGAGGCCCTCGCCACGATTATGCTC
This sequence comes from bacterium, assembly GCA_022072515.1. GTDB lineage: Bacteria > Zhuqueibacterota > Zhuqueibacteria > Zhuqueibacterales > Zhuqueibacteraceae > Zhuqueibacter. The sequence continues at coordinate 15,574 of JAJVHT010000089.1, read as the reverse complement.
GATAATGTTGTAACGGCAGAGGCCGCCGCTGCCCTTGCTGTAATCGATCGCGTCTTCGCAGCCGGAAATGCGGTTGTGCAGAATGCGAATTTTTGCGTTCGGCGCAATGCCGTTCCTGCCGTTTCGCAACGTTAAACCGGCAATCGTGGTCGCTGCACCAACCGTGCTGCGCACCGTGATGATCGTTTGGCCACCGCCGTCAATGATGGTGCGCGCGATATAGCTGGTATCCTGTGTTGTCACAAACCAGGAGCCCAGCACCATCGTTTTGCTCTCTATCGTAAAATTTTCTTGATACTCGCCGGGCGCGAGCAAAACGGTGTCGCCCTCAGCCGCGGCAGCAATTCCCGCCCGAATCGTGGCGTAATCGCTGGGAACATGGATGACCTCGGCCATCACGAAAGTGGTGAAGACCATCACGACGCCAAACGCACAGAATAAATTTGAGACTTTCTTCATATACCGCCAATCAAACATTGAGTGCAGTGACATGTTCCATGGCATAGCGCCACAATACATAATACCGGTTCGACCGCAGCCACTTCAATGTTTCATCACCAACCGCGCTCCCGGTTTCATTAGACTCTTGCAACCGCATCAGCAAGCCCGCCACGTAGCGGCCCCATGTTGCAACAAACAGCGGCGCCAGTAGCTCGCGGGAAAGCTTGCAGCGTTCACAATAACGCCTCACATAAGGCCAAGCCCAGGCTTGCGGCCCGAAAAAAGCTTGTTGAAAGGCTTTGAGGTATTCCGCATTTTTTCGTGCGTTTTGGCGCGCAAAGGCGATGTAGGTCAAAAAGAAAAACAAATCGGCAACCGGCAAACCTTCGGGTTCCGCCAATTCCCAATCGACGACGCCGACACGGCCTTTTTCATCCTGCAAAATATTGGGCGAGCTGAAATCACCGTGCTCCAACACCAAAGGCAATTCCTGCTGACGGAACGGCTGCAGCAAGGCCAGCGTTTGCTCCAGCAAGCGTTCGTCATCGGTATTCGGCGGCAGAATATTTTTGAATTGCTGGAACGGTTGTTCAACCAAACGCTCAAACCAATCACGCCGGCTTTGCCCTGCCGGATTAGCCGGCGCGCGTTGTAAATCCAGCAACCACGCGAGCGCCGCTTCAACACACCCTTCCGGCTGACGGCGCACCACCGCCGGACTCATCGGCTGGCCGGGAACCGCGGTCTCGATCAACAGGCGATGCGCATGATAATCTTCGTACGCGACAATACGCGGAATGGAATGATCTTCCTGTGCGCGGCTATGATTGGCGGCGTGAAGATTCGAGACTTCCCGATCCAACCGTTCGTTGTCGCCTGGCAAGCGCGGCAATTTAACAACAAAGATCGGCTCAGTTTTGCCTGCGGCGAGAATAAAACAAATAACGTGACTCGACGCACGAAATCGGGGTGTCATCATCACGCATGAGAGATGCGTCGGATCGCCGAAGCGTTTGAGCTCCAACCGCTGCCAATTTTTTGTCAAAAATGTCAAAATCAGATTCATATAAGGAACGGATTCGGTGGCTAACCATCGACTGCGGCACTGATTGGCCTCAACTGACTTGAGATGGTTTGTTTCACAAAAGCCTCATATTCTTTCAATCGTGCGCTATAAAATTTTTTGCTAATACTCGGTTGATGCGGAAATGGAAATATAAAGCGATTGAGAGCATTGTCATCAGGCTTTATGTATTTGAATGGCAAAGTTTTGCCTATATCCCAATCTTCGTTGAAACCCCAATAATCCCAGACGAGTCGAGAAGCGTCAGCGTCTCCACGAACCATGATTGAAAGAATCGGCTCTCCAAGCGTAATTATGGGTACACTATCAAATTGCGCGAGCTCTTCTTGCAATAGTGGAAGCCATACTTGTGCAAAATCTTCAAACACATTGTCTTCTTTTATTTGCGCCGGTGGTTTAATGAAAAAGTTCTTCAAGCAGTTCGTCGCATAAACATTCTTGTCTAAATCTATTTCCAAGTCTTTACAAATTCCGTTTAAATAATTACGCAAACTGCCTTTTCGGTCAAGATTGAGCACAGTGGTGATCTTGGTTCGGCTCCTTTGATTTTTTACAGTTGGGTCTTGGCCCAAGATTATTAGATGTATCTGCTTAATAGATCGTATTTCCTCAGCAGCAGGGTATGTTTTAGGAATTTGCAAACTGCTATCCACAAAACGACTCAATTGTGGGTCGGACTTCAATTTTCCAAAAATTTCAACGGCTTTCTTTTCGATAGGGGTTTTCATCGCTTAGCCAAATGTGAAAGCATTTTCCAATAAGACGGATAATATTTTAAAATCTAGCTTTTCCGCGCCATCAAGCTAAAACACGGCGAGAGAGGCGCCAGCAAACCGGTTTGCATCATCACTTTGCCTACCGCGAATTTAATACGACTGCCCAGATCGCTGCGCGGGCGCCCGAAAGCATAATCCAACGCCGTGGCGTCGTTCATGGGAATAATTTCAAGACAAGATTCGAAGCCCGGGCGCTGCCAGTGCATTTGAATATCTTGAAATCCCATGCGCTCCAGCACGCCAACGTGATCACGAAAAAGATTGAACACATTTTGTTGTAGTCCTACCCCCTTGCGGGGCACTGTTGAAGAACTATGACCAGTGGCTTCGGCAGCCGCCCACAAGGGGCGGGGACTACTTATGAGATCGCGAAAAAAGGCTTGCCATTTTAACGGCTTGATTTCCCAATACAAAAAACCGCCGGACACTAGCATGGCGTACGCCTTCGCCAAATCATCCATCTCACGCAAACGCAGCACGACCAGATCAAATTTCCCTTCTGCATTTGCTGAAATAATTTGAAACGATTCGCTGAAATGTTTGAGCGCGGCTGGCAGCGTCCCACTTTCCGGTCCGAAATAAGCGACACGGCGCAAATACGGCTCCGGCAGCAGAAAACGCCAATCGATTCGCCGCGCCAATTGCAGGTCTTGATCGGAACGCCGGGCAAGCGGCTGGCTCGAGGCCGGCTTCTCGGAGGCTTTCGAGGCCGGTGTCAGAATTTCGGTTGAGGTTGACAAGATCGTATTTAACCGCCAACGGATAGATTAAGACCACCTGATTTTTATACACTGATCTTAATCTATCCGCGGTTGGGCATTCAATTTGTTCAAAACTTATTTAGTTCCAGCTCGTTCGTCATGCGCAACGACATTCAGCGCCATATTCCGCGGCACGGTGAATTGATACAGCACCGTCTTCTTGCCGGTCGTCACTAAATTACCGTCCGCTTCGGGCGCATCGACGCCAAAATCATTGTCATTGATCACGGCGATGGTGGTGTCATTGACCACAGTAATGCCTTCCGGCTTTTTGTGCGCCGCCTCCCAGCCGTTAGCCAAAAGGTCCAGATACAAAGCTTTTTGCACCGGCACAATGCCATTAGCAATACAGTTCTCGGCATTTTCCAGTTGTTCCACTGTTTTACCGTCAAAATCTTCACGGGTAATCGGGGTGGCGCGCGAAATATCTATTTTAAAAATCTTTTTCACATTCTCGCCTTTTTTCATCGCATGTTCGAGCACCAAAAACTCATGATCGTTGATCGCCGCCATATCGCCGATGCTCCAATCTTTGCTTTTGATATTGGCCGTTGGCGCTTCCTGCTCATAAACAAACATGCGCGTCGCCTTCGTCCGCGGATCGATTTCCAAAATCCGCTGCAGGCGGCTGTTTTCGCCCGCGGTTTTGTCGGGATTGGAAAGCGGCGCTTGCAGCATTGCATACACTTTGCCGTTGGGCGTGCAAGCAATGCCTTCGAAGCCGCGATTCGGTTTTCTTTTGGCCATGATGCTGTCAATCGCGACTTCATGCTCGGAACCGCCAAACGGCGTATAACGTGCGATCACTCTGCCATTTTTATGATCGACGTGCCAGATCGTTGGCCCGTATTCATCACCGATCCAAAAATCGCCATTCGCCCCAATCGCGAGGCTCTCGCTATCCAGCCCCCATTTATCCAATGCGGCTTCTTTGTTCATCTCGCTCCAGGCGATTTCACCGGAGTTGCCAAAGCCGGCGGGATGCGGGATGCCGCTCACTTTTCTGCCGTCATGCTTTTTCAACGGCAGCGTTTTGAGAATTTTGAGCGAATCGCCCTGCGCGCGCACGCGAAATATTCTCGGCGAAAAATTGGGAAACGCAAACAAAATCGTTTCTTTGCCGGCGTTGGCGGCGCCCGCGTCGGCGTTCGGCCCACGGTCGGTGAGCAAATAAAACTCATTTTTCGAGCCGCGAATGAATTGGAGGCCGGAAATGCCGCCTTCACGGATCGTCACGTCTCTGAACGTGCCGATCACCGGCGGAGTTTTGAATTCATATTTAACCAGCTTGCTCTCTTGCCCTGAAGCTTGACTTGAGAAAAACAACGCCAACACCGTGGAAACGAAAACTCTTTTCATTTTATTCGATACTGCTTTTGATGGCAAGGCATTTTCATCATAAAGGCACGAAGTTCACCAAGCGCGGGAAATTTTAGACTGCGCTTGATACGCTTCATGCCTTTGTGGTTCTAAAAAATCTTGGTTTATTTATTGGCGAATTGTTGGCCGTTTTGATTATTCATCAAGCGCACCGGATCGGAATAAATACCGGGCAATTTCGGCGTCTGACCATTGTGCTGCAAGTTCGCCCATTCCGGCACCACGACCGCAAAGCCGTTGCTTGCCAGCGAATGGGGATCCAGCAAATAGTTGTGGTTTCCCGGCGCGACGAAACGCATCGCCACGGTTTCGCACGTCGGCCAATCGACTTGCACATCCAGCCAGGAGTTGCGCACGGCGACTTGATTCCGCGAAAAATAATCGTCGGACAGCATCTTCTTATTCTGATAGAACACACAGCTCACGAACTGGCCGGAGCCGCCGCCAAAAAATTCTTTTTTGCGTTTCGCTTCAATGGCCAAATTGTTACCGATAAAAGTGCAAAACGCAATTTTCGGATTCGACAAATCTTTGCACGAGACGCCGATATTGCAGCCGACATACAAATTATTCAACAAAGTCGGATGCGAATTTTCGCCGACACTGGTGCCTTTGTCGCCGATGTTCTCGAAGCGGCAATTGCGCACCGTGACGTAGCTGCCGGAAAAATCCACGCCATCGCCGCCGGTGTTGCTAAAATGGCTGTCGGTGATTTCACCGGTGCAAAAATCCAGATCGAACCCATCGCTGTCGGTGCCGGCAATCAAACAATTTTTCATGAAGACGTGCCCATTTTTGACATTCAGGCCGTCTTCACTTTTCATATTCATAATGCGGCAGTTGATAAATTCCGCGTCGCCGTTGTGAATGGCGAAACCGCCGGTAAACAACATGCCGTTGACTTGCGCCTGCCCGGCGTCTTCGATGTCGGTATAATGCACGACGACTTTTTGTTTCGGCCGCACCGTCGCGAAGGTGTCCCACACCTTGCCGCCATCACCATGAATGCGAATGCGCTGCTCCGGCGTGCCGATGGAAGTAAGGCCGCCATAACACACCACACTGGCGCGCGGCTTCATTGTAATATCCGCGCCGGGTTTGAGAATCAAGGGGACGGACTTGGGGACGATCACGGCGCCGGAAATCGTGACTTTGCCGTTGATCTCCGCGGCGCCGGGTTGATCCTGACTCGCCACGAACTCCGGATGGCGGCGCAAAAATTCTGTCAGCGTCAAATCTTCCGCGTCGATGTCCCAGGGATCGGAAGCATCGTAAGCCGTGATGCCGATCGAATTATCCACCGGTGCTTTATCCGTACCCGCAAGTCCCGAGGGAATATCCAGACCGGTGACGGCATTGACAGCAGTCACCTGAATCTGCGGCGCTTTCCATTCCAGTGGATCGCGCTGCACAAAAGGCAGCGCCACTTTGCCGGAAAGAAAGTAGCGCCGGCGTCCCATCAAGGTCTCAAAAAATTCCCAATACCGGCCATCGATGATATCGCCGCGATATTTCAGTTCCGGAAAAATATTTTGCGTGAACGCGAAATTGATTTGGCCGTTTTTCGCTTCGGTCTCGGCGACGAGCGAGTCACGGCTATTCAACTTGCCGTCACGATTGGTGTCTTCGTACAAACGATAACGTCCGGCGAATGTTGCCGAGTCGGTAAGCTGGAAGTTCTGCAATTGAATGCCGCTAAAATTCAGCGAGGCCACTTCAATCGCGGCGCGGTCGCTGTCTTCAAGTTTATACACAAAATTGCCCGAGGACATTCTTAACACGGTATAAACCCGCCGCACATTGTAGTCAAATTCTTTTTTGACCAGATCCATCTTGTAGCCTTGAATCGGCGTGGTTAACACATCCGCCCAGATGTAAGGCCGAATCCGTTCATGCACGGCGTTATATTTTGCCATCAGACTGTCGCCGCCGTCGCCGACCCATTCCCACAACATTTTGTTGCGTTGCAAGCGCAGCAACGGATCGAGCAACGTGGCGCGTTGCAATTCATCCGGGCCGTGATTGTTCCAATAGTCGATGGTGCCGGGTTCTTTCGGCAGCTTGACCAAAAGCACGTCCCACGGAATCGGCTCCAACAGGCCGCGGCTGGGATCATAGTATAATTTCAAATTATCCGAGCCGAAACGCACGTGATTGGTATTGCACAGTGTCGTGATGCAGCGAAAACGTAAATACTTTTCCCAATCCAATACGTTGCGGGCGCGACGAAAATTTTCCGGCGTAGGATTCATGGCATGTTCGTTGAGCGTTTGGATCGCCCGCATGCCGATGTCGTTCTCCGGATCGACCGCGCGCTCAATCGAGCCCATGTCGTACTTCGCGTCGGAAGCCGCGGGGGTGCCGTACTTGGTGTATTGCTCGAAGTGCATGGCGCGGCCGTTTTGGCCGAACAGCGGCGTCTCCGGCCGGTTCTGCGCGGCGAAAAGCGCTTTATCAAACTGCTCGACTTCATAATACACGCCTTGCACGATGCCATTGATGCGCAGGATGACGAAACGATCCTGCATCGTCACCAATTTGTAATTGTGCAGCAAGTCATTGACGAACATCGCCAGGCCATAAACCTTGTCGCTCGGAATGACGAGATTGATCTGGCGCTTGCCCTGAAAATAAATCTTTTCTTCGATGACCTTGCCATTGTCCTGCAGTTTCTCATTGCCGAACCTGATGCGCCATGATTTTTTGGGATGCGCCCAATGCGGCTTCAAAGCGCCACGCACGCGCACTTTGACGCCATACTTTTGGCCCTCGTAAATAAACTGCGCCTTCGACCAGATGTCGGTGGCCTCGTTGTTCATCCAGCCGCGTTTGAGGTTCTGCTCCACGACTTGCTCGACTTTGGCGTATTCCTGAGGCGAAATTTTAAGATCGTAAATGCGCAGGCCGGAATTGAGCAGCAGGTGGCGGTTGCGAAACGGATTTAAAAAACCGTCGAGCAACGCCACGTATTTATTGCCGGTAAAAATCTCGCTGGCGCGGCGGGCGAGCGCAGTGGAATAGGTCAGGCAACACAGCGTGATCACGCCGATAGCCATGATGCCGATCAGAGCATCCGACAAGCGCGGCCATAGCCAACGCACCGGACTGCTGAAACGCTCCAAAGCGGCGGTGATTTTTTGTTTGGATGGTGACATGCGAATAACGTTTTACGCCTTACGTTTAATCTTCAATTTACGTGCTCTTCCGGCCGGCCCGCCGTGGACATCTTTGCTTCACTGCGCACGGCGTAACAATACTTGCTGATTGCCTGGCTTTGCAAATTATACTTGGAAATGAGCTGGTGCATCCAATACGGCAAATGCCCATCGACTTTGATTTCAAAGATGGCGCGGTTATACTGCTGCAAACGCCGGGCGCCTTTCAGCGGCCCGAGCAAATCGAGATTGCTGCTGGCATACAGTTCGTCGTCGAAGTTGGCCCGCACCCGGCGGCCGATTTCCATGCGCTCAAAAGCCTGGCGGCGGTATTGGATGAGCACCTTCGGAAGCATATTGTACTGCCGCTGCAGCCGGAAAAATTCTTTGGAGACATGGACGTCATTCATCAAGCGCGCCGGCGGCAGCAAGCCGCGCTTGAGCAAAAAATCTACTTCATCGTAATCCGCGCGGGGAATATCGACCGTTGTTTTGAAAATGTAAGTCAAATAACGTGACTTCACTTCAAAACGCACCAGTTTGCTCTCGCGGGGATTGGCGCCGTAGGCGCGCGAACGCAGCTTGTGCCGCAGCGCCGCGCCGGACATTTTTTCGTGATACGCCATGTAGTCATGAGTATCATAGTAGAGGCTGCGCACGAGATAACCCTCCTCACTGCTGGAATGCAGATCGGGACGCATGAACGCCAGCAAATCCCGCGTCAACGCCGTGCGCGTCGTGCGGTCGACCCAGTATTTCACTTCGAGCCGGTTGAATAATAGCGTGCGATTGGAGGTCATGGTGTATCAAAGCTTTCAATTTTAAATTTTAAATTTTCAATTGAAAATTTAAAATTATAAATTCCCGACATAAAGTTCGTCGTGTCGCCTTTAGGCGTGGATAGATTCGAGTCAATAAAAAGCGTGTTGCATCATTGCAGCATGCTCTGAATTCAAGAATTTTGTGCCTGAAGGCATTACCACGAACATTACAGATCCAAATGATTTTCCGGCGCGATCATGGTCACCTGACGCACGCCGCCGTTTTTGCTGAACTCGCCGACTATGCGCTCCGGCGAGGCTTTTGAGGCCAACCGCACGTTATAGGTATATTCGAATTCCGCGCCGGAATCGATATCGGTGACGCCCCGCAATTGCTTCCACGAGATCATGTCTTGCGCCGACGGCGACACCGCGCTCCACGGCTCTTTTTGGTTCGAGCGGAAAATCAGAATGTAATCCGCCGAGCCCGCGCCGCCGTGGCCGATTTTGGACATGACCACGGTAATCAGCGAGATGACCACGGTACCGATCACCGCGACCAACCAGGCGTTCGCGCCGCAACACAAGCCGACGCCGATGGACAGAAATAAGAAGGTCATGTCCTTCGCATCTTTGATCACGGTACGAAAACGAATGATGGACAACGCGCCGACGAGGCCGAGCGACAGCGCCACATTGCTGCCGATGGCCAGCATCACCATGGTGACGATCGGCGAGATCATCATCAGCGTCAGGAAAAACGAGCGTGTGTAAGCAACACCGCTGTGCGTTTTGCGATACACGGTGGCCCAAATAAAGGCGAGCGCAAAGGAAAGCAAAAAGCTTAATCCGATTTGGCCGGGAGTCAGATCGACTCGCAAAACATTGGCTGGGTTCATAACAAAGGTGCTCCTGCGTTTTCTAAATGAATGTGAGAAGTTATTGATAAACTCAAAACTATAGTCGAAACACTTTCAACCGCGAATCAACGCGAATGTACGCTAATATTTTTAGTCGCACGCATTTGCGGTTAGATAAAAATCTTGCCGGTCTCGCGTCCGAAACCGTTAATTTTAACGCGGCCATTCTTCGCCATCGTCACGACGGCATACGAGTTGTTTTCCAAAGTGGCGCCCTCCACCAACGCTTGCAAGGTGAAATAATGAATGCCGTTGATCTTGGCGTAGGCGCCTTTATGATCATGCCCTTGCATCACGGCCAAGACATTGCCGGATTTTTCAAAGATGCGCCGCACCGCCTTGGCGTTTTTCACACCATAGGGGCTTGATTCATCGTGAAGATTCTGATGCACGAACACGATCGTCTTCATTCCATTAGCGCGCATTAAATCTTCCGCCAGCCATTCTAGCTCTGCCCCGGGAATGCAGGCGTCAACCCATTGGAAATTTCCCGCCGCATATGCCGTTTCGTCGCGTCGGAAGTTGGCATCTAAAACGATGAAGTGATGGCCGCCGGCATCGAATGAATAATAGCTTTGTGGCGAAACGGCGCCGCAATGTGCCAAATATTCGGCTTTGGATAACCTGGCGAGATCGTGATTGCCCAGCACGAAATGCTTGTCACCAGCGTACTGCGCAAAAACCTGGCGAATGGTTTTGAGATACGCCAGCTCGACGGCCCGGTCGGGCGCTTTGTCGATGAAGTCGCCCAGCATCACCGCAAAGGCCAGTTTGCGCTCATTAAAAGCGCCAACGCATTGCTCCAGCTTCACAATCGAGTCGCGATAGTAGCGATTGAGGCGCACGCCTTTATCGGCGTAATGCACGTCGGTCACCATGCCGAATGCAATTTCATCCGGCGCGCTTGCATGCAAAGATCGGCCAGCGCCCAAGAATCCGGTTAGGCTAAGCCCCGCCGCCGCGCTCAGCTTGAAAAATTTTCGGCGTGAAATTTTCAATTTAAACATTTCACTTTGCTTTTGCCCACGGCCTGGCCGGCTTGCTGGCTTTGCCAAATTCAACGCCGTACAAAATGCTCTCGACCTTGTCGCGCGCCGGCGGAATGGTTTTGCCGTCGAGTTTCATCGACGAATTCGTCTCGATCAAAAAAGGTGCGCGGCAGTTGCGCATTTCCACATGCTTGGCGATGAGCGTGCCCGCACCGAATTCCGGCTTTTTGACATAAGCCGTGAAGCCGACGCCACAGCTATCCAGTTTGACGTTGCTGATTTGCAACTCCGTCTTGTCTTTGCTGGCGATCGCAATTTCGGAATATTTCATGTCAATGTTGCTCGCGTTGACCTGGCTGTTTTCGCCGCCACTGATACCCTTGTCGCCGGTGCCGCGGATGAGCATATCATCGATCTCCACCACGCTGCCGGAAACATCGATGGCGTCGTTGCCGCAATTGAGAAACGCCAAACGGGTGAGCTTGCCCATGCCGAAATCCGCATCAAACGCATCGGACTTGGTGTTCTTGAACAGCGACTCGTCGATGGTGAACTTTGTTCGGAAAACATTGATAGCGTCTTCGCAACGATTGCCGATGAATTGGCAATTCGCGATGTGCACCTCGGCCTCGTAAAACGTCACCGCGCCGGTCAAGGCCCAGCCGTCTTGCGCCGGATTGGACAAATTGTCGAAAGTCACGTATTCCAGAAACGACGGCGCCGGCGTTTGCAAAACGAAAAGGCCTGCGCCGGTGGAATCCTGCGAGCGGACGATGATGGGCGACTCCTGGCTGCCGCGCCATTCCAGCGGCGAATAAGAAATGAGGTTCGCCGATTGCGTGAAATCCAACCGCGTGCCCTCGCCGCAAATCACGCGATACCCGGCAGGAATGATCAGCGTTTTATCAAGCTTCCAGTCGCCGGGCCGGATGATAATTTTTTTGGTCGAATCGACCACACTGAGAAAAGTGAACTGCGCGAGATTCGCATCCAAACGGAAAAGATCATTGGCGAAATTGCCGAAATCATGCGGCCACGGATTGACGGCCGTGCGCCGCACTTCGGTGGTGCCCAACACTTTGTAATGAAGCTCCCAATACGGCTTCATTGTATCCGACCAGGCAAAGGCAGCGGGCAGCGCAAAATCAAAAGCTTTATATTCCACCGGCGTATTGGGAATCATCGGCTGCAGAATGATTCGCTCCGTCGGCGAGAAGGGAACCTCGTCTTTGAATGAAACGCCCATCACCTCGAGCGGCAGCGCTTGAATATTGCCGATATCGATGGTCAGGCGGCGAGCCGCGGCTTGGTTGAGATAAGCGTGCAAGCCTTGCGCCGGCCGCAGGACGTTGCGCATCGCCTGTTGATTGTTATAAAAAATACTTTTGGTAAAATAAAATTGCGGAAATTCGCTGTAAAGAACGTTCAGCTTATTCTCCAACTCCCCGTCGAGATCGCTGAACAAACTGTCGAGATAGACCGGCGCCGACATGCGCTGCAACTCCTTGATGTAGGCTTCATAAAATACCGGATCGCTGAACGCCAGGTCTTTGAATTTGTGCGGCGGTTGATACAGGGCGCGATTGGAGCCGACGACATGCGCCATCGCGTGGCCGGCGTTGCCGTCAAAACCGATCGGTTCCAATTTCGATGTCATCGGATTGTAGTAAAACCGCAGATTATGCCAGACCACGGCGTGCTCCGCGCCCAACAAATCCGACAGCGCCAATAGCTTGGCCAGCTTTTCGGCATCGAAAGCTTTATGCGTTGGCAACTTCGAGTAGCGAAACGCTTCGAGCAGGCTGTAGGCTTTAATGAACTGACTATGCAGTCCCGCATCGCCCATCACGCGGCCCATCTTGAAGGCGTCGATGTTGCTCGAATTTTCCGATTGCAAGCCGGTCGGGCCCAGTTCGCCGAGCTGAAAGTGCGTGGCGCGATCATTCCACAAAAGTTCTTCATTATATTTAATGATCGGACCTTCGCGAAATTGGCTGTGCTCGATCACCCGCTTCTCGAAATGCTCCTCCAGCGCATACACGCCGAGGTCTTTGCCGTTGAACGTCACTTTGATAAAATCATAGCGCAACGCAATCATGCTCTCGCGCTTGAGCGCCTGATGAAAAATCCACTCATAAACGTAGTTGCGCGCTTTCGGATGATGGATGGAAAACTGTTTCATGCCGAGCAGCGTATTGTCGTCCTTCACGACGATGCGGAACGACCATTTCGCGCCGAGCAGATGATCGACCCAATCGCCTTTCAGGCGGATCTTCGCGTCGACGGTTTTATCCTGATAGTGAATTTTTGCCGGCACGAAATCATCGTCGCTGGCCGTCAAAATCCGCGTCGCCAGCGCGATTTCGCGCTTGTACGCCAGCTTCTGAAAATTCTCGCTACTGACGTCGATGGTGATGCGTTCCGGCTTGGCGAAAAAAACGCCTTTGACATAATTCGGAACCATGCTGAACTTGGTTTGCATGGCGTTTTCAAAAAAATCGTTATACGAAGCCGCCGCCTTCGTCTTGTACAATTCCATCCCATAATAGATGCTGTACAAGCTGGTCGCCACCAGACTGAAAACCAGGAGAGCAACGATAAGCAACTTTTTGCCTGCTCGCCGGGCGACGCGGACGAGAGGGTTTGCGGCCCAAACTGCACCGCGATTATCAGAAGCCTTAACAATCATCTTCTATGAAAAAATTAAAGCCTGCCGTTAAGTCGTTTCCCTGAGAAGCCTGTGGAGCAAACCAGTCCAGGGCGTGCTCGAATTATTTACTAATACTTACAACAAAACCCCCTGCGGAAAAATATTCGTTACCGCCGCTGACGATAGAGCGCCGGCTCAACTACACCCGCCATGGCTTCGAGGTCGAGCCGGCGAGACAAAAATTGCTTGATCTTTTTTGCCTGCGCGACGGGGTTGGCGATGACCGCGCTGTAATCGACGTACACCAATTCCGTGTTGGCCTGTTTCTGCAAGCGGCTGTCAAGCCAAACCAAATGCCGGCGGAACAATTCGAGCATTCTTTGATCGCTAATCTTGTTGGCCGGCTCACCGCGCCGCCTCAGCATTTGGCGTTGGGAGGCAAGAGTTTCTTCGATCTGGCGCCGCATGAAAATCACTTTATAGTCATATTCCGGCGGCAGGTGGTTGAGCAGTTCGGAGATGATTTTCACGGCCTTGCCCTTCGCCTGCGGCAGCCAGGATTGGTCGCGCGCAATCTGTTTGACGCGCTCAAATTCGTAATAGCCATTGGGATTGTCCGCATCCGCGGCGCGAATGTGATCAGTTAAAACCGGCATGCCGCCGGCTTCGAGCATTTTCATCATCATCGACGTGCCGGAACGCGGCAAGCCGGAAACAATCGTGATCACTTCATTATTCATAATGCGCAATCGTTGTCAGAATTTTCATAATATGCAAGCGCGTCTTTCTAAAGACAGCAGCATTATAAACAAAAAAATGCCCAGGATAATAAAGCGACCAACGATGAGAACCAGGTGTCTTAAATCCGTTGGTCGTTTTTCAATCCGTTGGCCGCATAAAATTCAAACTTTTTAATCCTTCGGGAAATTATCCAAGTTCATCAATTCCGCCACGATCTTGGGAATTTCCGTATTGTCCTTCAAGCCAGTGAACCGCATCGCGTGCGGGCCAAAAGCGAACAACGGCACGGGTTGGCCGCTGTGCCGGTCGGTGGCCCAGGCAACCTCGAATTGTCCGCTCGCTGGCGAACCGTCGAGGAGATTCAAGCCGCCGGTTTCGTGGTCGGCGGTGACAAGCACCAGCGTGTGCTTATCTTGCAGCGCGAAATCGATGGCAACTTTGACGGCGGCATCGAAATTTTTCAGATGCTCGATAAAATAATCGGGCCGATTGACGTGGCTGCCGTGATCGACGCCTTCGGCTTCGACCATCAGAAAAAAACCTTTTGTGTTGCAACTCAATAAGGCAAGCGCCTTATCAGTCAACTCGACCAGGCTTGGTGTAAGCACCGGGGCCTGCATTTCCGGTTTCATTCTATCGGTGGTCAAATCTTCAAACAGGCCGAGCAGAAAATTCGCCTCGGCGTTCGGCAAATCTTCCTTGTTGTCAATGATCGTATATCCCAGTTCTTGGGCGAGGGTGAGAGGATTTTCATTATCTTTTCTCTCGCTGCGCGGATCGGTTTTGGGATAAAAATATTCGCCTTCACCAAACAGGACGTTCACCCGCGCCCGTAACATTTGCAGGGCGATTTCTGCTTTCATCCCGCGCGAGCGCACGTGGCTGGCAAACACCGCCGGCGTGGCATCGGCGAGTGAAGTCGTCGTGATCAGGCCGGTGGATAATCCTGCGTCACGCGCCGCTTCGAGAATCGTGATGTGGCGCTGCCCGTTCGCATCGACGCCGATACTGCCGTTGGTGGTTTTCACGCCGCAGGACAAAGCCGTTCCGGCGGCCGCCGAGTCGGTAATGAGATCATCCGCCGAATGTGTCGCCACCAAACCCGTCACCGGCATTTGCTCAATATGCAACCTGCCGTCCGGGCCCATCAAATTTGTGCGCGCGGCAGTAAGATGACTCAAGCCCATACCGTCGCCGATGAACAGAATAACATTGCGGATTTGATTATCTGGTAACTGAGGCAATGATACAGCTTCCACAGCATGCCTCCCAATCACCAATGTTTCTCCGGATTTGTAATAAACCAACGACGTGTTGACACGGTCAAGAAAAAACGTAATGCCCCAATACCCCAGAATCAAACTACTTGCTATAACAAGGCTGCGAATAAAAAAACGTTTTGTTTTCATCACGATGATATTCAATTTGACGATCATGTACGCACAGCGAACGATTCATCTCGAAATATTGCCGGCGGCTCTAAATGCTCCGGAATGGCAAGCCGGCGGCGTGGGACATTGCTGGTTGGGCTTGGAAAGAAAACCCACGTCGCGAGGGCGAGCGAAAATGCGATAAAAACCGTTGGCCGCTGCGTCCCGTGCAGGTGATCATGATGAAGCGATCCAAGGTGGCCATTTTTGTGCCCTCAAATTATTCTTCTTTAAACAGGCGGGTAAAACCCGGCGCCTGCCGCTGTTCGATGCACAGGCGGAGCAAACTAACATAATGCCCTTTTTCCAAATTCGCCGGGCTTAACCGTGTCGCTTCTTTGAGCGCGCGGTGCATCCAACAAGTATAAAAGAGCGGCTCAATCAAACGCTTGTCCAGGTTGACCCGCTCGCAATAGCGCTGCGTGACCTCGCAAACCAGGGCGTTGAATTCGGAAGGCGTCATAAAGTTTTGCGCAAAACTCTTGA
>JAJVHT010000175.1 GCA_022072515.1 bacterium | reverse complement strand
GGCGGTATATTTGTCGTCGATTTTCTCGCGCTCCCATTTGCGGCAATCAGTGCGCCGAGCGTATATTCTTTCGCGTCGATCTTGACGACGAGGGAGGCGTCACCGACGCCACCTTTTGCGCCCAACGCACAAAGCCCGCGGCCGATACCGGTGCTGCCGCAAACCAGGGCATTGTCATTCGCCTGTTTGATCACCCGCAGAACCTCGTCGTGCGTAATGCGGCGTTGGCGCAAATCGTTCAAATAGCCGTCGTCGAGGCCAATCACGATCGGCGGCCAGGCGTTGTCAATCGGCAAGCCTTCTTCACGCTCATGGCCGAAGGAGATGAGCGCATCGTAAGCGATGCCGACCGTTGTCGAATTGCACAGCACGATGGGCGAGGAGAAAGTGCCGAAATCCTGCGCGACATGCAGGCCGGTCCATTCATTCCAATTCCCGCTCGCAAAACTGCCAATGAACAATTTGCGATTGCGCAGCGAAAGGGGATAGGGCAAAATCACAGTGACGCCGGTTTGCATGTCACCATCGGCGAGAGTGAAATGGCCAACTTGGATGCCGGGAACGTCGGTGATGGAATTTTTCATGAAAAAAAATCGTCTTATTTAGATCGTTACACGTTAGACGTTTAACGTGATACGTGTAAAGTGTTTTTAAATGAAGTACTTCATTTAGCGTCCATACTTTTTCATAATCTCCGGCAACCGCTCAATCGGCAGTGCAAAGGCCGTGTTGCCGTTGATGCCGATGGTCGTTTCCGCCATGCACAGTGAATTGAGAATGGCTTCTTCCGCCGCCTCCAGCGCGGCTTGATGCATCCGCGTGATGGCTTCGTCGTTAAAAATTTCGATTGCGGTCTGAGTCGCCTCCGGTTTCACCTTGACGCCGGTGGAGAAAAACAAAAGCAAATCGCCCGAGCCATGCGAGGAAATCGCGCCGGTGCGGGCGAGGCCGAACGCCATGCGCTTGCAGAGCCGTTGCAATTGGCTGGGAATCATCGGCGCGTTGGTCGCACCAATGAGAATGATCGACTTCGATTTTTTCCCTTCAACGCTTTGCAGATCTTGAATCTCTTTGCCGACCGGAACCCCATTGATCAGCAATTGTGACCGGCCGCCGTGATTGGTTTGCACGAGCACGCCAATGGTGTAGCCGCCTTGCGATTCCGGCAAAACGCGCGAGGCGGTGCCGATACCGCCTTTGAAATCGTAACACACCATGGCCGTGCCGCCGCCGACCGCGCCTTCAACCACCGGCCCGGTTTTCGCAGCGTTGAGCGCAGCGAGCACATGCGCGTCATCAATATGCCGGCCCGCCGAATCATGCAAAAAGCCACCCCAGGTTTCCGCGACAACTGGTACCGGCACCGGCGCGGTGTCGCCGATTTCCGGATAGGTTTGCAGAAACCACGTCATCGCGCCGTTCAGCACGCGACCGATGTTGGAAGTATCAGTGAGAAAAATCGGCGAATGCAAGAGGCCGCGCTGATCGATGCTGCCCATGCCTGTCATCTCGCCGTTGCCGTTCATCACAAAGTGGCCGGCGGTGAGCTGCTCATGATAAACATCTTCGTTCGGAAGAATAACTGTGACACCGGTGCGAATGGGCCCGCGCCCGACAACCAAATCACCGCTGCCTTCGCGGCGCGTGCAATGGCCGACTTTGACGCCGAGGACATCGGTGATCGCATTCCATTTGCCGGTGGGAAGTGAGCCGATGATAATGCCCAACTCGCGCAGCCGGCGGCGCGGCGGCATTGGCGTTTGCAGCCGGGCGGCGGTTTTGTTTGCACAAGAGGCGATGGGCAACGTCAAGGCCGCCGCCAGCGTTTGGGAAAAAAATTTCCGGCGCGTGATCGGTTGACTGTTCAAATTTTCCTCATAAGAAGGATGTGACGAGCTACCGCGAGGTTTGAACGTACAAGATAACATGACGGGAAAAAGTTGTCAAGCTAATTTTCCCCGGCGCCAGGTAAACACGCCGATTGGGTCGCGGCCGCGAAATGAATTTTTGAAAAGTTATTTGATAAAAAATCCCCTCACGCTTTGTCTCGTGGGCTTGATTCCTGGCGAGAAAATAGGCGAGCTTCGATTCGATAAAACTTGGTGCGACGGCGGGGCGGCTTTATGCGCCCTGCACAGCGCCGGACCAGTAAATCGGCATAGTGGGGGTGGGGCGACCGCCTTTGGGCTCGCGGGTGATGGCAAAAGCGGAAATGCCGGCTAAGGTTTCCGGCAGATGTTGAATATCGCCGATGTATTCTCCTTTTTCATTCACATGAAACACGCCGGCGTCAAACGGTTGGTCGCCTTTTAAAAACCAAAGCTGATAATCGTGTTCATCGGTGAGCGGCGGCAGATTGTAAGCGATAAAACTTCCCCCTGCCGTTTGCGGATCGAGCAGCACTTTGATATTCCCCGCCTCCGTGCCTTGCAAGTCAACCAGCAACAAGCGCGAAGCCTTGCTCGCTTTGATTTTCTCGATGACCGCTTGCTGGCGTCCCATTTCAAATTCCATCAATTTGATATAAGCATTGCGCTCTTCTAATTGGGCTTGCAATTGGCGGAGGAGGCCCCGTTGCGAGATATAACCATAGCCCACGGCGAGGAGCAGAAAAATCGCGGCCCACGCCAGCGGGCCTTGTGCGCGCTGGAAAAAAGTACGCGGCGGCAAGGCGCGAATCGTTGCCGGTGTGGATGGGGCCGTTTCGTCTTTTTCGGAATGCGCGCGCCTCTTGACGATTTTCGCCTCCACCCGAATCGTGTTGAGCAGCCGTTGTTTCAATTCCGGCGGCGGCTCGTTCTGCGGCGCCATATACGGCAAGAGACCGGCGATGGGCCGGGCCGCTGCCACGGCGCGACGGCATGCCGCACAACCGGTTGCCAGGTGCTTGACAAGTTGTTGCGTCTCCTGCTCATCCAGGGCGCCCAGGACGAAAAGCTCGGCCAATTCGGTAAATTGATCTGTCATGCGCGGGTCATTTTAGCTCGTTCGCTTTCGTTTCTTGTACATATACACGAATCCTAATAATTATACGAATGAACGGCCAAAGCAGTTTTTCAAAATAGAAAAAATTGTCGGAAAATTATTACTGCAAGCACCCCAAGAAGCCAACAGGCGGGAAAATTGTCGCCGGCGTTTAGGCCGCAAGGATTTCATCATGCAGCGAGGAAACGATCAGCAGCAGACATCCCGCTTTGGTGTGTTGCACACCGTGGATAGAATTGGAATCACTACACTGATAGTCACCGGCATGAAAAACGAGGTCGCCGACGTGCAAATCGCCTTCGAGAACGTAACACTGCTCGGTTCCAGAATGGCGATGGGAGGGATAGGCGGCGCCCGGCGGCATCCGTACCAGCATGGTGACGCTATCGTGGGCTTGGTCAACGAATAACCGCTTAACCTTGATGTCGCTAATGCCAATGTTTTCCCACGTTCCCTCATGGGCGTGCACGGTTAACAAGCCGGCCAAGGGCGCGGCGTTCTCCGCCCAACTTTTCCATACCTGCGGGCTACCCTCCTCACTGGTTTTATCTTCCTTTATACTGTTCAGCAAACGTTGCTTGAGCGCTGCCGGAGGCGCGACCAGTTCAACCGGGGAGTCCGCCGGCGATAATAAGGCCCAGGGCAGCGCGTGCATCACGCGGGCGGTCGCCGCTATGGCTTTATTGCAATCGGTGCAACCGGCGGCGAGATGAGCCAATAATTGTTGTTCTTCTTGCTGCTCTAAAGCGCCCAACAGGAAGGGTTCAATTTGATTTAAATTAGCATCTGGCATAGGTCTTTCCGTCAGCGATAATTTTTCTTTTCATTTTTTTTCATCCTGGCTCTCCACGCTCCTGATTATAGTTGATATTGTTTAGCTCGCCATCTCGGCCAGCGCTTCGCGCAGCTTGAGCATCGCCTGGCGAGTGCGGGTTTTGACGGTGCCCAAAGGGATTTTCGTGGCCGTGGCGATTTCCGTTTGGCTCAGGCCCTGGAAATAAGCCATTTCGATCACTTGCTTTTGCTCCGGCGGCAGTTTCAGCAAGGCGCCGCGCAAGCGCCGGACATCATCGGTGGCAACCGCCTCCATGGCGGGGTCATCCGTGGAGATGAGATGTTGCATCGCCGTATCAAGTTCGACGCGGCGAGTGGCGAGACGCATTTTAGCGCGGTATTGATCAATGGCCAGATTGCGGCACAAGACGATCAGCCACGTCGCCACATTGCCCCGGGATTGGGTGTACAGGGCGGCTTTGCGCCAAGCCGTCAAAAAGGCTTCATGCACCACATCCTGGGCCGGTTCGCTGGCGCTCAGAATTTTCAACGCCAGGCTATACAACACACTGGCGTAACGCTCGTAAAGCGCCGCAAGCGCCCAATCCTGTTTTTGCGCCATCGCCGCCAATAACTCTGCGTCGGAAGGCGTTGCCGCTCGCATCGAAGAGTTCGTCGCCGTAACCGTAAGAATTTCCTTTCATGGATGAATCACCGCGCCGCCGCGAACTGCAGCGCCGCCCATTCCTGCAAGATGAGACAAGATTGGAAACTTCAGTTTAAAAAGCAAGCGCTTTTTGACGATGGTGATGCCTGCAAGGCTGGATTGGGCGAGCGGCCGCCCGGGCGGTTATCCGGTCTGCGGCATTACCGATTTTCTCAGGTGTGACTTTCGTTGCGGCACACCCAATTTCAATTTTTCGGATTACACCGTTGGCGGCTAACTTACAGCTTGCGCTCAAATTCGTTTAAACGGATTTTGGCTTCGTTATAAATCCGCGCTTTCTCGTCGAACGGCACGAACAAGCTTTTGAAGCCATTGAGCACGATTTTTTTCACCTGTGCGAAATCCAAATCCCACGTTTGCACCGCCAGCCACAGCTCATCCGTCATCGTCGTGTCGGAGATCAGCCGGTTGTCGGTGTTCAACGTCACGCGCAATTGCCGGTCGAAATATTTTTTAAAGGGATGATGCTCGATGCGCAAAACCGTTTTGGTTTGTACGTTGCTTTTCAAGCACACCTCGAGCGGAATGCGATGATCGCAGACGTAATTGAGCAAATCTTCATCTTCAATCAAGCGGGTGCCGTGGCCAATGCGATGCGCGCCCAAAGCATGAATGGCCTGATGAATGCTGGCAGGGCCGTAGGCTTCCCCGGCGTGCACGGTGCAATTCACGCAATGCTTGCGAACGACATAGAAGGCCTTGGCGTGATCTTTGGCCGGATTATCATATTCACCGCCGGCGAGATCGAATCCCACCACGCCTTTGCGCTTATAAAGCACCGTCAGCTCGGCCAGGCGAACGGAAGTCGCCGGATCAATGGAGCGAATGCCGCAGATGATGACGCCGCAACGAATGGGATACTTGTGCTCGGCGTCGCGCAGGCCATCGAGCACGGCTTCAACGATTTGCTCGAGACTCAAGCCCTTTTGTTGGTGCAAAATCGGCGAATAGCGCACTTCCATGTAGGTGATATTTTCCTGCGAGGCGTCTTCCGCCAGCTCGTAAGCAATCCGGCGGAGCGAGTCGTAATCCTGCATCAGCTTCAGCGTGAAATCGAATTTATCCAGATAGGTTTTGAGATTTTCGACCTGCCCCTTGACCGACAAAAAATCACGGACGTCTTTTTCCGCATAACTCGGCAAGGAGATATTGTTGGCCCGCGCCAACTCAATCGCCGTTTTCACCCGCAATGAGCCGTCGAGGTGAACGTGCAAATCGGTTTTCGGTAATTCGAACAGTAAATCGCGGGTGATTTTCTTCATTATCGCTCTCCCTTGATTGTATGTCCAAAGCTGTCAAGCATGAGGTCCAGAGTCCAAAATCAAGCTGTCTGTCGTGTTTGCCGGATTGTCCGCCAGAGAACTGATAACTACGCGTTTGCCGCGGTTGTCTGCCGTGCTGCCGCCGTTTTGGCCGGGGCCGGCTTGCCCGTTTGGTCGCGCGCCTCCGGCAACAAAGTAATCAGCGTGCCAATCGTTAAAACCATGCCGCCAATCCACAACCATGTCACCAGTGGATTCAAATAAACATGGAACGTCGCGGCGTTGGTTTCGGCTTGATGCTCGCCGAGCACGACGTACAAATCTTCGCGCAAATTGGAAAAGAGCGCCACTTCCGTGGTCGGTTGCTCTTGCACGATATAAAAATGTTTCTGCGGGAAAATCGTGTCGAGCATTTTGCCGTCACGTTTCACCACCACACTCGATTCAATGACGATTTTGTTGGCATCTTCAAAACGCTTGGTGTCCTGATAAACCAGCTCGTAGTTCTGAATTTGCAACGCTTCACCCGGCTTGAGCTGTTTTTCGGCTTCCTCGGTAAAGGCCGCACCGGTGACGCCGACGAAAATGAGCACCATGCCGAAGTGCACAACGTAACCGCCGTAACGCCGCTTGTTTTTCATCAGCAAGCGCCACAGCGCCACGAGATAAGACTCGTTGTTCGTGTGGCCGCGGGCTACAGCCCCGCGGTGGAATTCCGTGACAATGGTGATCGTAACAAAGACGCTGAGTGCAAAAGAAATGAGCGCGTAAAGATGGCGCATACCGGCGATGAGCAGAATCACCAGTGTTGCCAGCATGCCCACGGTGGGCAGAAAAAACATCTTTTTTAAATGTTCAACCGAGCTTTTACGCCACGCCACAAGCGGACCGATTCCGGTGAGCAGCAGCAACAACAGGGAAATCGGTACGAGCACGGAGTTGAACCACGGCGCACCGACGGTGATCTTGATGCCGCGCACGGCTTCTGAAATCACCGGAAACAAGGTGCCCCAAAAGACCGCAAAGCAAGCGCCGAGGAACGCGACGTTGTTCAGTAAAAATGCCGATTCGCGCGACACGACGGAATCCATGCGCACGTCACTTTTGAGCAAATGCATCCGCAAGCCCAGGAGCGTAAACGAGAAGGTCGCGATCAGGCCGACAAATCCCAAAAACATGGGGCCGAGGCTCGATTGTGTAAAGCTATGCACCGACGAGATCACGCCGCTACGGGTGAGAAACGTTCCGAAGATGCACAACGTAAACGTGAGAATGATCAGCACCATGTTCCACACGCGGAGCATGTTTTTCTTTTCTTGAATCATCACCGAATGAATAAACGCCGTGCCGCAGAGCCACGGCATCATCGCGGCATTTTCGACCGGATCCCACGCCCAATAGCCGCCCCAGCCCAGTTCCATGTAGGCCCACTTGCCGCCAAGCATCATGCCGACGCCGAGAAAAAACCACGGCACGATTGTCCACCGCCGCGTGATCTTCAGCCAGTCATTGCCGACTTGGCCGGTGAGCATCGCCGCGATGCCAAATGCAAATGGCACGGTGAATCCGACGTAGCCCAGATAAAGAATCGGCGGGTGAATAACCATCGCCCAATGTTGCAGCAACGGATTGAGGCCGCGGCCATCCGCCGGCGGCTGGGCGAGCGTTTCAAACGGGTTGGTGACGAAGACGAGCATCGTGATGAAGAACGTCGCAACCGCCATCAGCACGGCGGTCACATACGGCATGAGCAAAGTTTGCTGGCGACGGTAGGAAACGATGCAAACAAAACTGAAGGCCGCGAGCAGCCAGGCCCAAAACAGCATCGAGCCTTCCATGCCTGCCCACAACGAGGTGATTTTATAAAAAACCGGCAGGGCCCGGTTGCTGGTGTGTGCCACATACTTCAAATGAAAATTATCCGTCAGCAACGCTTCAATTACACTAATCGCAGCTAAAGTTAGAAACACCATCACCGCGATGGCGGCATTATGGCCGGTGTCAACCAGGGCTTGATGCTGGCGCCGGACGCCGAGAATCGTGGCGAGCATCGCATACACTGAACAGCCGAGTGCCAGAAAAAGAAAAACTTGTCCGAATTGGGTCATGGGAATTCTTGAGTTAGTCTATTTTTCAAATATGGAGAATGGCGCTACGCGCCTGGCGTTTTATTGCTTCCGCCGTAAGCTTGGCGCGGGTGCGCGTAAATTTATTCCTTAAAACGGGAAGAGCGAATAACTAATCTTCATTTCCATCGCCTGGTGTCTGCCGCAAAACTCACGACGCCGTTTGCGGCGTTTGCATCTGTCCCTCGCCTTCATACTTGCTGGCGCATTTCGTCATGATGTTGGTGGCCTCGAAGCGGCCATTGGCATATTTGCCCTCGAGCAGAACACCCGCGCCTTCTTTGAAGGTGTCTGGAATGATGCCGTGAAAAACGACCGGCATGGTTTGCCCCAGCTCGTCGATGGTAAACGTCATGGACAGGCCATCCGCGGCGCGCTCCACTGAGCCGATCACCACCTGGCCGCTGACACGAAAGCTTCTGCCTTCCGCGCTGACCCCCAACGCTTTTAGCTCGTCGACCTTTTGATAATAAGAAACGGTTGTATCATTAAAACCGCTTAGGATGAGATAGCCAATCGTGGCGACAACGGCCGTAAAGACAAAAAAGATGGTAATTCTTTTGTTGGACATAATCACACCTCGTCTGGGTTTACACCGCAAAATACGAATCCGAAACCAATTTGGAATTAGAACCACAAAACCGACAACAAAAAAACGCAACTTACGCCTAAAACTAATTCCGCCGATAATTCAGGCAAGACTTGTACCAATCACCACTTCGCTTTTAGGCATACGCCGTGGCCTTGCTCTCGCGAATCACAGTCACTTTGATCTGGCCGGGGTACTCCAATTCCTGTTGAATCTTTTTCGCAATATCGGAGGCGAGCAAATCCGCTTCCGCGTCGCCGATTTTTTCCGGTTGCACCATCACGCGAATTTCGCGGCCGGCGGAAATGGCGTACGCCTTGGAAACCGCTTCAAAACCGTCCGCAACTTTTTCCAGCTTGTCGATGCGCTTCACGTAGCCATCGAGCGTATCGCGCCGCGCCCCCGGCCGCGAGCCGGAAATCGCATCCGCCGCGCTCACGAGCAACGAGATCAAATTATCCGCCGCGATGTCTTCATGATGCGAGCCGATGGCATTGATAACCACCGGATCTTCATTGTACTTTTTCGCCAGCTCCATGCCGAGCTGCGTGTGTGTGCCTTCCTGATTTTGGCTGATCGCCTTGCCGATATCGTGCATGAGGCCGGCGCGCTTCGCCAGCTTCACATCGAGCTTCAATTCCGCCGCCATCATGCCGCAGACATTGGCCACTTCCTGCGAATGCGCGAGCACGTTTTGGCCGTAGCTGGTGCGATAATAAAGCCGGCCCAACGTGCGAATCAAATCGGGATGAATCTTGCCGACGCCGACGTTGGCAATCGCTTCGTTGCCGGCGCGCCAGATGTTCTTTTCCACTTCCTGCTCGGCTTGCGCCACCACTTCGTCGACGCGCTGCGGGTGAATCTTGCCGTTGTTGATCAGCTTTTCCAGCGCGATCCGCGCCACTTCGCGGCGCACCGGATCGAAAGCCGACAGCACCACGGCTTCCGGGGTATCATCGACGATCACCTTCACCCCCGTGGCTTGCTCGAACGCTTTGATATTGCGGCCCTCGCGCCCGATGATGCGGCCCTTCACCTCTTCCGAAGGCAGCGGCACCACCGACACAGAAGTCTCCGAAGCATGCTCCGAGGCAATGCTTTCAATCGTCATCGTGAGAATACGCTTCGCCTCGCGCGTCGCGTTGCCCTTGGCTTCATCGACGATGGCTTTGTAAATATCGGCGGCTTCTTTGTTGAATTCGCGGCGGAGATTCTCGAAGAGCTGTTGCTTGGCGTCCTCGATCGACAGTTGGGTGATTTTGGCCAGCTCGACATTCTGCTGCTTGATGAGACGATCCAGCTCCTCGTCCTTGGCGCGCACGGCGTCGCGGTGGGCAATAACGTCGTTTTCTTTTTGGGCCGCGACGTTTTCGCGCTGTTTCAGCGTATCTTCGCGGCGATTCAACTTTTTGTCGCGTTCCTCCAGCTTCGTTTCATTCTCTTCGATTTTGCGTTGGCGTTGCTTGAATTGATTTTCCTGCTCGTCGCGCTGGCGAAACCATTCTTCCTTGGCTTTAACGATGATTTGATTTTTTTGGCGCTCCGCTTCTTTCTTGGCTTGCTCGATAATATCCGCGGCGGTGCCTTTAGCTTTGCGCAAGCGCGCCTGAATGCTGGCCTGCGCCAGCAACCAGGCCGCGGCAAACGCCACGACCCCGACAGCGATGGTAATCCATAAATTCGGCATAGAAGTCCTCATACGAGAGAACCCCGACCTCCCACCGAGAGAAATCGAGGGTAAAATTCAAGGTGAAATTTTCCCAGCGCGGCCTCATGACATGGCGTACTGTTCTTGTTGAGTGGACGGCTGTTTAGCCCCGATTAGAAAACTGCGAATGTGCACGGCCATCACTTCCATGTTCATTTTGACTTTGTTGCCGGCACAAAGCGGATTCGACCAAATGCATTCGACGCCTTTGCAATAATCGAGACGGAGATCGCAGTTCTGCTGGCGTTGATATTTGGCCGAGGGCAGCATTTTTTTGGTCACTTCTTCACGGCGGAATTCGCGCGGTTGCGTCTTGACATGAAATTCCACCATTTTGTCCCACAGGAAATTGTGGGCTTGCACCAATTGCGGCGTCGAGAGTTTTTCCAGAACCGGCTGCAACGGTTGGTTCTTGAAAATACTCACGATAATTTCCAGACGCTGGCTGAAGGTTAGCTCTTCCGAGGCGCTGCGTCCATTCGATCTTTGATTCATGATGGCCTCGCCGGTTGTGACGCCAACGTCCTCGTCGGCATCGCATCATCAACATTAACTCATGCCCTGACCGGCCGTTTTGCAATCCTTTTGACGGACAGGTCTCGCGCCAGGCATCTGTTGCTCAGTAAGATTTATTTAATATAGAGCCTTATGGCAAAAAAAGCAAGCCATAATTGCGGCGTGCGCCCCAATGACTAAACTGGAATACCAGTGAATAAATAGAGATATTTTGAAAACGCTTCGCCGACGAGCACCAACACGATCGTAGCGTAAAGAATGCCCGTGGCGGATTGCGTGTTGCGAACTTTGATCGAGCCCCAAATCATCCAGCCGAAAACCAGCGGCACCACCAGGCCAAAACTCACCCGCGCCCAAAACAAAATTCCGGTAGCGGAAAAGGCGAGCAGGCCTTTCGCCGTGCCGGCCAAAGCCGGTTCGGCAGAATTTGACAACGTGATAACAGTTAGGAAGACCAACAGCGTGCGCCAAACCGCGAGGCCGATAAAAACCCATGCCGCCATTTGCAGCGGTCGCAGCGTCAGCTTGTGATTGACCAAATACCAATGCCCGGTGATCATGGTGCCGAGCACCGAGCCGAGCATTAATGCCGAACTCATAAAACTGCCGGACAGCATCCAGCCCGGCGCCGGCGAAACGCCGGGGAAGGTAAAAGGCAATTTCGCGGTCGCCGCCAAACCCGCCAGCAGCGCCAGCGTCACGAATATTTTCCCGCCGGGCTGCAAGAAGAAAATATTTAAAAACAGAAAAAAAACCGCGAGAGCCAACAAAGTTATAATTTGACCGGACAGGGGGCTGGCTGCCGCAAACGGGATGGCCAAAGCCAAGTCGTTAAAAGGATTGGCCCACACGGCGCCAGCGAACAAAATAATGGATAAAACACTAATGAGCCGAAAAAATTTCGTCCCCATTTCTTGCACCGAAATAAACAGCATCGGCACCAGCACGCCGACGGCGAAATGGGTAAAGAGGGAAAAGAAGATGAGTTTTAGCGCGTCCATGTAAGCTCGAACTCAATTTAATGACAGCGCCATCGAGTAAACTTCCGGATGCTCGATCTGGCGGCGATGCTTGAAAGTTTCCCACACTTTATGCGTGTGCGAAATCTCGTCTTCCCCGAACGTCCAACACAACAGCGTGTCCGGCAGAAAACTTTTAAAATCCACCGTGAAAAAACCTTTGGGATAGGCGCCGAGCTGGGTAATCTCTTTCGACCAGCGTTCGAGAGTCAACGCCACTTGGATGTCATAACTCTGCTGGGCGTCCACCTCGTTGAACAATTGTTCCGATTCCATGCGCACGCGGGCATCCTGCACATCGCCCACCGCTTGCTCCGTAATCGCAATAATTTTCGGCAAGACGGAATTCGCCTGTTCTAAGGTAAAAAAAGGCATGTCGTCCGTTTTATAAGAATGCGGGGAGGCGTTGTCGTCGTATTCGTTCATGTGATCATCCTTGCTGCTAATGCCCAAGTTTGTGCGCTTGCATTTTTTTGATCCGCGCCGCATGGCAAGAGACCGGCTTTACTCAAAAGCGGAAATTCCGGTCACGGCTTGCCCAAGAATCAATGTATGAATTTCGTGGGTGCCTTCGTAGGTTTTGACGCTTTCCAAATTGGCCGCGTGCCGCATACTGACATAGTCATCAATAATGCCGTTGGCGCCGAGAATCTCACGGCATTCGCGCGCAATGGCCAAGGCGTGATAACAATTGTTGCGTTTGGCGAGACTCACCTGCGCCGGATGCACTTTGCCCTGATCTTTCATGCGCCCGAGTTGCAAACAGAGCAATTGCATTTTGGTGATTTCCGTCAGCATATCGGCGAATTTTTCTTGCGTCAATTGAAAACCGGCGATCGGCTTGCCGAATTGGACGCGGCCTTTCGCATAGCGCAGCGCTTCTTCATAACAAGCGAGCGCCGCGCCGAGCGCGCCCCAGGCAATGCCGTAACGCGCTTGCGTCAAACAACTCAGCGGCGATTTCAGGCCGTCCGACTTCGGCAGAATCGCATTGGCCGGCACCTGGCAATCATCCAACAGCAACTCGGCCGTATCCGACGCGCGCAGCGACAGCTTGCCGTGCATCGCCTTTGCCGAGAATCCTCGCGCGCCCTTCTCGATGATGAAGCCGCGAATGTTGTCATCGAGCTTCGCCCACACCACGGCGACATCCGCCATTGTGCCGTTGGTGATCCACATCTTCCGGCCATTCAGCACGTAACCATTCGCCGTTTTTTGCGCGCGCGTCGCCATACCGGCCGGGTTCGAGCCGAAATCTGGCTCGGTGAGACCGAAGCAGCCGATGAAATCCGCTTTGGCCAATTTCGGCAAATACTTCTGCTTTTGCTCTTCCGAGCCAAACGCCCAAATGGGGTACATCACCAGGCTGCCTTGCACCGAACCGAAACTCCGCAGCGCCGAGTCGCCCCATTCCAGTTCCTGCAGAATCAGGCCATACGCGACGTTATTCAAGCCGGGGCAGCCGTAGCCTGGCAAATTCGCGCCGAGCAACCCCATCTCGCCAATGGGCTTGATCAACGCCTTGGGAAACGTGCCGGCGCGAAAATGATCGCGCAGCACCGGCATCGCGTCTTGTTTAACAAACTCGCGTACTTGGTCGCGGACCGCTTGCTCTTCGGTTGTGAGCAGCGCTTCGATATTATAAAAATCAAACGGGTTCAGATCGGCCATGGTCGCTTATTGATTAAATATGGTTGTGGAGATTACTCGCAAATTTGCGCCATGACAAGAATAAGGAATTTTTTGATAAAAAGCAACTGTAACCACGGGCATAATTTACGGCAAAATTTAAAAATGGAAAATAATCATTGCGACTCCGCTGTTGACATTGCGCTGCGAATTTATTAAGTTGTACTCAAAAGCACTTCCGCTGATTTCATCTTCTGAGGACAATCATGAAAATTCGTTTCTGTGGTGCGGCGCAAGAAGTAACGGGATCACAGCATCTGCTGACGGTGAACGGCAAAAATATTCTGTTGGATTGCGGCATGTTTCAAGGGCGGCGTTCCGAGACGCGCCAAAAGAATGAAACGTTCGAGTTTGTCCCCTCCGAAGTTGATAAACTCGTTCTTTCCCATGCGCACATCGATCATTCCGGCAACATTCCGACGCTGGTGCGGCGCGGTTTTAACGGCGATATTTTTTCGACCCGCGCGACCATCGATCTGTGCAACATCATGCTGCGCGACTCGGCGCACATTCAAGAGAAGGACGCCGAATGGTTGAACAAAAAACGCGGTGAGAAAATCACGCCGCTGTATGCGCTGGAAGACGTCGAAAAGGCCATGCAGCAATTTGTCGGTTTTCCGTATCTGCGCCCCTTCACGGTCGTCCCCGGCGTGCAAGTGACTTTTCAAGACGCCGGACATATTCTCGGTTCCGCCGGCGTTTTGTTGGAGATTGAAGAAGGCGGGCGCAAACTCCGCTTCGGTTTTTCCGGCGATATTGGGCGGTTCAATATGCCGATTATTCACGATCCTGATTATTTGGATGATCTCGACGTGCTGATCATGGAAAGCACCTACGGCGACCGCGAGCATCCGGATAAAAACAATCTTGCCGAGGAATTGGCGCAAATCGTGCAAAACGTCCACGGCCGCGGCGGCAAGATGATTGTGCCGGCCTTCTCCATCGGCAGAACGCAGAATTTGGTTTACTACTTGCACAAACTCTGGAACGAAAATCGCATTCCCGATTTGCCCATTTATGTGGACAGCCCGCTGTCGACGGAATCGACCGGCATCTATCGCCTGCACCCGGAATGTTTTGATCGCGAGACGCAGCGGCTGTTTCTCGATGACGGCGAGGATCCGTTTGGCTTTAAACGGCTCCGTTATATTCGTGAGGTTGAAGATTCCAAAAAATTAAACGATCTTAAAGAGCCGTGCATGATTATCTCGGCCTCCGGCATGGCGGAAACCGGGCGCATTTTGCACCATCTCAAAAACAACATTGAGAATCCGAAAAATTGCGTTTTATTGATGGGTTTTATGGCGGAACATACGCTGGGCCGGCGTTTGGCCGAAGGCGCGACGGAAGTCAAAATTTTTGGCGACCTCTACAAGCGCCGCTGCGAAGTGCGCAAACTCGACGGCATGAGTGCGCACGCCGACCGCAGCGATTTGCTCGACTTCGTGCACCGGCAAAATCCCGGCAAGCTCAAACACATTTTTTTGGTGCACGGCGAACCGGCGCCGATGACAGCTTTGGCCGAAGGCATTCGCAGCCTTGGATTTCAGAATGTGCACATGCCGAAGGAAGGGGAGGCGGTTGAGGTATAGCAGATCATAAACCGGATAAACGGAATTTCAAAAGACGAAATGATGAACAACAAAATAGTTTTGTCGTCCATGTTTTGTCTTTAAAAACCTATGTTCTAAAAACAAAGATTGCATCGGTGAGCAAATTGGGGCGTTGTTGCAAAGCCAACACACCGTTGCCGAATTTCACACCTAGTTTTTCAAGCTCCAGGCTCGTACGACCATTTAGCTCAATAAAAACAGCAGGACAAATCCAATCGCCGATTATTTTTTTCGGCACAAGGATTGATTCATTCCGGGATGTCAATTCATTTGAGAAAAATTTTTCAGGAGGATTTATCATGAACCGCTTGATCAAAAAAAAATTGTCCGTCGCTCTCGCTTGTGTGATGCTGGGGCTGGCGGCCTGCGACAAAAATCCCACCGAATCCAACAGCCCCAAACCTGCTTTGCCGCCGCAAAGCTCCATGGCGGTTGATTTGAACGTGTTTAACAGCACCAACAGTTCGTCCAATCTCGACGTGGCCAAAGCGAATGCGGGTTTGAATTTCATCACCGCGCGGCTGACCGTCGGCGCGATCAATTTGGCGGTGTTCACGCACATGAGTGTGCCGGTGCTCACCTTTGCCGCGGCGATTTCACAGACGCCGACTTTAAAAGATGACGCCAAGTGGCATTGGGTTTATACCGT
>JAJVHT010000130.1 GCA_022072515.1 bacterium | reverse complement strand
GGCGCTTATAAAACGCCGCCATCTCGGCGAAAACCTCATCGGCGGCGCCTCCGGCGATGCGGCACTCGGGCAGTGATTCCATAAACGCGCGGCCATAAAATTTTTTGACGATGCGGTTGTCGAAAATCACGATCGCGCCGAAATCCGACTTGCGGCGAATCAAGCGGCCAAAACCTTGCTTGAATTTAATCACCGCCTGCGGCACGGAATATTCCATAAAAGAATTGCCGCCGCGGCGCTCGATGGCCTCGACCCGCGCTTCCAGCACCGGCTCGGTCGGCACTTTGAACGGCAGACGCGGAATGATCACGCACTCCAGCGCTTCGCCATGCACGTCGACGCCCTGCCAAAAACTGTCGGTGGCAAACAAGACGGCGCCGGCCTGCCTTTTAAAATTTTCCAACAGCCGGTGGCGGTTCTCCTGCCCCTGTTTCAACGCGACCATTCCCATTTGCGCCAGCTCCGGCGCCAGCTCGCGATACATCTGGTTCAACAAGCCGTAAGCCGTGAAAAGAATAAACGCGCGGCCTTGTGAAATTTTGAGCGCGCGCAACAAGTTCGCGCGCAAATGCTGCGGATAATCCCGCGCATTCGGCTCGGGAATATCGGTGGGGATGACGATCAGCGCTTGCCGGCCATAATCGAACGGCGAGCCAAGCTGCGCGGCCATCTTGCGGGGCGCGAGGCCGCTGCCGCTGTCTTGCAGCGCGCCTGGGGCAGAATCCAGCAAGCCCAAACTTTTTTCCAAATAATCAAAGGATTTGCCCACCGCCAAAGTCGCCGACGTGAGCACGATCGTGGGAAATTTTGCAAAGACGGCCTTTTGCAGAATCGGCGCCACGTCCAGCGGCGCGCTGCGCAGCCGCACGATATTGCCCCAGCGGGATTCTTTCACCTCCAGCCAGCGGATATTTTTTTCGTCGGTATCCAGCAGAACCGTTTCGATTTTCTCCGCCATTTCCGTCAACCGGTTGCTCTGCGCATTGAGATCGACCGCCAGCGAAGCGGCCTCACTGCCGATTTGATATTCAGCGAGATCACAAAGCTTGATGACTTCATTGAGATGATCGGCGCATTCGCGCATTTCTTTGAGCAAAATCGGCACCAAACGCTCCCGCATTTCCTGAAACGCTTTGTCCTGCACCACCGCCGGCGTGAGCCGCAGCTTGACTTCGGAAAAATTTTCAACGGCGCTGCCGCGATTGCCTTTGGCGGCGGCCCACTCATACAGCCGCTCCATCAATTCCTGCAGGCGGAACTCGACATGCCCGACTGCCGGCGCGCACACCATTTCAATTTGCTGGCGAAATTTGTCGATCAACGAGCGGCTGATCTTGCCGGCCGCTTTCTGAATTTTCGCCATCGTGAACGGCAGCATGCCCGTGATTTTGGCCTCTTTCACGCGATAAAGCTTGTGCAGCGTGCGCAAAATGCCGTGATAACTCGTGGCCGCGCCAAAGTATGCTGAGGCGACTTCTTCGACGTCGTGTGCTTCGTCCAAAATCACGCGGTGATATTTGGGCAGCACCGCCACTTCCGAGCTTTCACCGGATTCCTGGCGCACGGCCAGATCGGCGAAGAGCAGGTGGTGGTTGGCAATCAGCACATCGGCCGCGGCCGCGCGCCGGCGGGCATTATAAAAAAAACATTCGTGATAAAATTTGCACTTCGCGCGCAGCGTCGTGTCGCTTTCGGATTGAATTTTTTCCCACACGGCTTCCTGCGGCATGAAGGCCAAATCCGCTTTGCTGCCGTCCGGCGATTTTTGCGACCACGCGATGATGTCGCGCAACTCCTGCAATTGCGCCGGTTCGGTGAAGAGATCGGGTTGCGTTTCGGCCTCGGCGAGTTTGCGCTTGCAAGCGTAATTGGTGCGGCCTTTCACCAGCTCGGCGCGAAATTTGAGATCGAGTGTTTGCTGCAACAGCGGAATATCTTTGTTGATGAGCTGTTCCTGCAGGTTGATGGTGCCGGTGGCGATCACCGTGCGCTCGCGGTTTTTCACGCTCCATTCAATCGCCGGCAGCAGATACGCCATTGTTTTACCGGTGCCGGTGCCGGCTTCGATAATGGCGATCTTATCTTCATTAAACGCCGCGGCGACCTTTTCGAGCATCACTTGCTGTTGCGGCCGCGATTCAAAATTTTCCAACTTTTGCGCCAGTGGGCCCGCCGGCGACAGCAGTTTTTTCAAATGCGGCGTCGCGAGCAACACCACAGTTTTGGGTTTCTGCGGCTCCACGACGACGTAAATATCACTGACGTTATTGTTGACGATAAAAAAGCCGATGCCTTCGTTGCCCAGTTGCGAGGCAATCACCGCATCCGGCTCCGACGGTTGCAACCCGCCGGAGGGATGGTTGTGTATCACGACATCGCCCGTGTGCGCCATATTCGTGATTGCCGGCACCAAATTTTTGTTGCCGCGCGCCACGACCTGCACGGATTCGACGACGCCGGTGCTCTCCGCGGCGCCGGTCTGGGTTTTGCCGAGAAAAAAAACTTCGTTGCCACCGGCGTCACGAATGTGCAGCCGCATGTAAGTAACGGCCTCGTCGGAGAGGTAGGCTTTGATTTTGGGGCCGGGAAGCATGGGTCTCTTTAAAGTTGAATTGTTGCAGAAAAAATTTCAAAACCGAAAAACAGAGTAGCCAAAGATTACTTGACTATTCAACTCGGGTGCGGCCCTAACCTCCTTAAAACATTGGTAGGACAGGCTCGTCCGGATTAGGCCGTTGCCAAAGAAAAAGAAGCCACAGGGAGTGACTGCGCCTCGAGTCGTGAGAGATTAGCAATTTTACTGGCGCGATCAATATCAATGCCAACGAGAGAGCCATCTTCGTCAAAATCGAGCACGACACCGGGCGCCACCTCGCGTGAATCGGCACTTGCTCTTTCGGCCAGATCAATGTACAACGAATCTGTTTCGGGATAATAATGGAATTTCATGGATCAATCTCCTTGAAATTGCACGTCGTTTTCATAGGCCTGCAAGAAATATAACATTTCAAAAGGAAGAAAGCAAACATTGACTGGGCGGGGCCACTGGCAGGGATGAGGCAGCGTTAAAATAAAAAACCAACGGCGGAATTGCCCGCGTTGGTTTTTTGTACTTGCAAATCGAAAGCAGATGGAAAATCTATTGCGGTTGATTATCTTCCGGCTTTTGTTCCTCCGGCTTTTCCTTGGCGTTGGGGTTCAAATCATTCGCTTGTTCCCTCGTCGCCGTCGTGTCGGATTTACCGTAAGTCAACATGCTCCGCAAGCGCGCCAGCATGGTCTCCATCCGTTTGCGGTCATCGCGAATTTTGGCCAATTCATCCTCAGCGGATTCCGTTTTTTTGCGTTCTTCCGTGAGCTGCTTCTCGAGCGTTTTATGCGCCGTGGTCAAACGCCCGTTGGCGCTGGCAAACAGCGGCTTTTGGCCGGGCGGCGGCGCCGGCTGATTCAACGCGAATTTGGCGCCAAAGCGGACGCGCCAGTTCGGATAGCTCGGCAGCTCGGGATTGATCTGATTATTCAAGCGCGCAAAGTACTGGGTCGCATCCTGGTCAGCCGAAATCCGAAAATCGAGATTCACATTGAGCACGGCCCAATAGGCGGCATGATACATGACGCCCGGTGTGACATAGGCAAAATCCTCCCGGCTGTAAGCCGTCACCGGCGGCCGCGTCATGAAGTTGCGGCCATAAATCTCAAATGTAAAATCAAACTCATGGGACGGAATCGCGAAACCGGCGCCCCACAACAAAGCGCGGGTCGGGCTTAACACCGCAAAGGTGTCGGCCGGAGTATTGATGAGATATTTCCCGGTATCATTATAATGCCACAAGCCCAGATTGAGATGCAGATTGAACGCATTCTCCGGCAGCAACACATCCTTGCTGTATGAAAAGAGGCCGAGCACACCCAACTCGACGCTGCCGGCGCTGTACGGCTCGAGGATCACGTTGTGCTGGGCGGCGAGCGGCAATCGCGCTGCCGTCATAAAACCGACTTTAGCCTTGCTGCGCAACCCGCCATACGAGCCGAATTTTGCCGCCAGATAAAGATCGTCCGGAAAATTTCCACCTTTGCCGTCGTGATGCGTGTCCTGATAAACGGTTTGGAGGAGCGACAGCTCGAGACGCCGGCTGAAGGCGTAATGTGCCGCCAGGCCGCCTTGCACATCCCAGAAGGTGGCGAATTCCGGACTGCGCCCGGTTTGTTTTTTCAGTTGCGCCGTTTTATAAAAACTGGCGCCGCCCAATTTAATGGAAATTTGGCCGCGATCCTGCACCCAGGCGGCATTGATATTGGACAACCCGCGGCCGCCAACGGGAAACAACGCTTGCGACCAGGCGGTGGAGTCCGCGAGCAAGCAAGCTCCCCACAACAGGGTGAAGAGAATGCTTGGACGTGCCTGTCTACTCATGATAATCAACCTATGTTACCGCTGTAATAAATTTGTGGCGCCGGGCGAAGATTTAAAAAAAAATTCGCCGGCCTTTTTAGCTTGCCGTCAGCGCGCAAGCCGGCTTCGACTTGATACTGTTAATCATATACGTGCATAGACCGGCGCTTGCAATTTTTATAGGGAAAATTTTTAAAGTTTATTTTTTGTCATGGGCCGGGCCGGCCGCAGTTTCCAGGCTTGCGCTTTTGCCAAAAATTTTGTATTCTGATACTAAACCTTCGAGGTATTCTCTGCAAAGCGCATAGCGCCTCCCCGAAAGTTATCACCGGCGGTGTCTATGCGTTTTGCGTCATACGCGGAATTTAGCGAGGATCGTTTGATGGAAAAATGTTTGATCATACACGGCCATTTTTATCAGCCGCCGCGTGAAAATGCGTGGACCGAATCGATTGTGCGGCAGGATAGCGCGCAGCCGTATCACGATTGGAACGAACGCATCAATTTTGAATGTTACCGCCCCAATGCTTTTGCGCGCATTCTGGATCAGACGAACCGCATTACCAACATCGTCAATAACTATGCCCACATGAGTTTCAACTTTGGGCCGACGCTGTTGAGCTGGCTGGAAAATTACAGCCCGGTAACGTATCGCCGCATTCTCGAGGCGGATAAACTGAGCCAGGAACGCTGCCACGGCCACGGCAACGCCATCGCCCAAGCGTACAATCACCCGATCTTGCCGCTGTGCAATGCGCGCGATAAAGTGACGCAAGTGCGCTGGGGGCTGGCCGATTTTCGCCGGCGGTTTGGCCGCGAGCCGGAAGCAATGTGGCTGCCCGAAACCGCGGCGAACGATGACACGTTGCGCGTGCTCATCGATCACGGCATGAAATTCGTCATCTTGTCGCCGTACCAGGCCAAACGCGTTCGCCGCTTTGCCATCGCCAAGGTGGCGGCGAAACCGGCGGACAGCCATCCAACTGCGCCGCCGGCAAATGCGCCGGTGCAGGTCTTGCAAAGCGGCGACTGGGCCGGCGTCGAGCACGGAGAAATCGATACACGGCAAGCCTATCGCTGGTTTGACAAAGATGCGGAGGGGCATCCCCTCGTTGAGCGTTATCTGGATGTTTTTTTCTACGACGGCGGCCTTTCACGCGGCGTTAGCTTCGAACATCTGCTGCGCGACTCGAGGAATTTCGCGCAGCGCATCGATGGCGCATTTAATAATAATGAGAATAATTCTGGCGCTGCCGGGCCGCGCTTGGTGTCGCTGGCCACCGATGGCGAAACCTACGGCCATCACGAACGGCACGGCGAGATGGGTCTCGCCCATTTGTTGCATGTCGAAGCGCCCAGCCGGAATATTCGCGTCACCAACTACGCCGAATTTCTTGCCGAAAATCCGCCGGTGTTGGAAGTGGAAATCAAAGAAGGCCCCAACGGCGAAGGCACGGCGTGGAGCTGCGCCCACGGCGTCGGGCGCTGGGTGCGCAATTGCGGCTGCCGCGGCGACGGCCCGCCGGAGTGGAATCAAGAATGGCGCGCGCCGTTGCGGCAGGCGCTCGATAATTTGCGCGACGATCTGGTGACCTTGACTTTGGAAAAAGGCGCACCGCTGCTCAAAGACGTTTGGGAAGCGCGCAATGATTACATCGACGTCATTTTATCCCGCGCTACCATTGTGCCCGACGAAGAAAAAGTCGGGAAAAGTTTTGCCGCGTTTATCGCCAAACATCAGAAGCACCCGCTTTCCGATGAGGAACGGTTGCTGGTGATTCATTTGATGGAAATGCAACGGCAGGCGCAATTGATGTATACCAGTTGCGCCTGGTTTTTCACCGAGATTTCCGGCATCGAGACGGTGCAGGTGATTCAGTACGCCGCGCGCGCGGTGCATCTGGCCGAATACGTCGGCGGCAACTCGCCGGAACCGAAGCTGCTGGCGGATTTAAAAAAGGCGCGCAGCAATCATCCGGAATACAAAACCGGTGAGGGCGTTTATAAAAAATTAGTCAAACCGTCGGTGGTGTCGTTCCTGCGGCTGGTGAATACCCATGCGATTCGGACGCTGTTTGCCGGCGCGCCGGCCAAAGAGCATCTCTATCATTATGCCCTCACCCGCACGGATTTGGAAGAAAAACGCCTGGAGGACACGACGTTGATGATCGGACGCGCCGAAATCGAATCCGGCATCACCATGGAAAAACGCGCGTACGCGTTTGCGCTGATCAACAAGGGCGCCGGCGAGGGGGTGAAATCATTTGTGCGCCGCGACGACGGGGCGTGGAATTATGCCGAAGCGCGCGCGGCGTTGATTGCCGATTTCCCGAAGCTGGAACAAGAAATTCTCGACACGCTGCAGCAGCGCTGGGGCGGCGAAACGTTCGACATGCGCGACATGCTCGCCGAAGAGCGGCAGCAGGTGATCAATATTTTGCTCGGCGGCCGGCTGTCCGAAGTCGGCGAGTTCTACGCGCATCTTTATGAGCAGCATCGCGGCTTGATGCAAGCTTTGCGCGGGCTGGGTGCGGCGCTGCCGGTCGAGCTTTCCGTGCCGGCGCGTTACACACTCAACCAACAACTGCG
This sequence comes from bacterium, assembly GCA_022072515.1. Lineage (GTDB taxonomy): Bacteria > Zhuqueibacterota > Zhuqueibacteria > Zhuqueibacterales > Zhuqueibacteraceae > Zhuqueibacter. The sequence continues at coordinate 8,804 of JAJVHT010000130.1, read as the reverse complement.
TGAAGAAGTAGCCAAGCTGCATAACGTGACCGATCCCGAAGCCTACAAAAATTGCCTCGAAATCGGTCGCACCGCGCAACGCCTGGGCCTGCAGCTCGAGAACCAACCGGCGGCGCAGCTTTTTCAAGACATGATCGAGCAGCGCTTGCAGCACTTGTTTGTTAACGGCGCCGGCAAAGCCTGCAAGGAAGTTTTAACGCTGGTCGATATCGCCGACCGGCTGAAGCTGGCCCTGGATGAAACTTCGATCCAAAACCATATTTTCGTGATCTTACAGCAACGTCTCGACGGCCTCATCGACCGCATTCTCGCCGCTTCACAAATCGAGCAGGAATATGATTGCGTGTCGAATTTTCTGGGCGTCGCTTTTCGTTTCAATTTCAATATCAAAAGCTACAAAGACCGCTTGAAACCGCTGGAGCAGGCCTGGAGCCAGGATCCGCGCTATTGGCCGTAGAAAAGCAAAAAACAAACAGCAAGCCGCTAGTTTTGCTTCTTGCCGTTTGCAATTTGCTTGTTGCTCCCCTTGCTTTTTCGGCGTTTTTATTTTATCTTTGGTTGTCAAATTCTTTGTCTGAGAAGCGATCATGCCCAATCTACGCCGCACGAAAATCGTGTGCACCATCGGCCCCGCCACCGACGCGCCGGAAATACTCGCCGCTTTGCTGGATGCCGGCATGAACGTCGCGCGCCTCAATTTTTCACATGGCACGCATGACGAGCATCGCGGGCGGATTTTTCGCCTGCGCGAAATTGCCCACCAGAAAAAAATCCCTATCGCCATTCTGCAAGACCTCAGCGGGCCGAAACTGCGAACGGGGTTGCTGGCCGCTCCCGTTGTATTAAAATCCGGCGATACTTTTATTTTGACGAACCGTGACGTCCCCGGCGATGCGCGCGAAGTCTCGGTCACTTATCATGATTTGCCGGCGCAAGTCGATGTGGGCGAGACCATCTTGCTCGCGGATGGCACGATTCAATTGCAAGTGTTCGACAAAAACGCCACGGATTTGCGTTGCCGCGTCATCGATGGCGGGCCGCTCAGCTCGCACAAAGGCATCAATCTGCCGCAAACCTCGTTGGCGATTCCCGCTTTGACAGCGAAGGACAAAACCGATTTGGAATTTGGCCTGGAAGCCGGCGTTGATTTCGTCGCGCTCTCGTTTGTGCGCCAGGCGGACGACATTCAGCTTGTCAAAAACGTTATGAAGGCGAAAAATCGGTTCGTGCCGATTATTGCCAAGATCGAAAAGCATGAGGCGCTGCAAAATATCGAGGCGATTATCGCCGCCGCAGACGGCATCATGATCGCACGCGGCGACCTCGCGGTGGAGACGCCGCTGGAAAATGTGCCGCTGGTGCAAAAGGATATTATTAAAAAGTGCAATCGCGCCGGCAAGCCGGTGATTACCGCGACACAAATGCTCAAGTCGATGGTTGAGGAGCCGCGCCCGACGCGCGCCGAAGCCACAGATGTGGCCAATGCCGTGCTTGACGGCACCGACGCCGTCATGCTCTCCGAAGAAACGGCGATGGGCAAACACCCGTTGGAAACCGTGCAGGTGATGAGCAAAATTTTGCAGACAACGGAAAGCGAGCTGAAACCGCGCGAATGGCTGCAAACGGAAATCCATGGGGGCAAAATTTCCGTGGCCGCCGCCGTGAGCCACGCTGCGGTTGGCATTGCCCAGGATTTGAATGTCGCGGCCATTCTGACGCCGACACGTTCCGGCGCCACGGCCAAAATGGTGGCGCGTTATCGCCCGCGCGTCCCGATCGTCGCTTTGTGCCATCGTCCGGAAACGTATCACACGCTGGCGCTGATTTGGGGCGTGCATCCGATTTTTCTTGATGAAGATTTGGATAGTTCGGACGCGCTGATTGCGCGTTGCAAAGCCGAGGCATTGGCGCACGGCTATGTTGCCGGTGGCGACACCGTGCTCATCACCGCCGGTTTGCCGCCCGGGGCGCAAAGCATAACGAATTTGATCAAGATTGAAGTGATTTAGAAACTTCCATCGCAAAAAACCGCGTGTCGAACCACTCAAGGTTAGGGCTTGATTCTTTCAAGAAAGTTCTGTATTTTTCTCATCAGTCAATTTCTAAATTGAACAATCATTGCAAATTATTCAGTCGAGAACGTTTATTCCAATTCCACTTACATAAATGACTATAGATTCAACGAACTATTTCCACGGCGCGCTAACGACTAAGTGCAAATCATCGAACCGGTGTGGTGTGTGTTTGGTCTTTCGCGCCTTTCCAATGAGGAGAAACTATGCCATCTATTGTTGAAGTTCATGCCCGTGAAATTTTGGATTCCCGTGGCAATCCCACGGTTGAAGTCGATGTGACCCTGGAAAATGGCATCGTCGGTCGCGCGGCTGTCCCCAGCGGCGCCTCGACCGGTGAGCACGAAGCTTTGGAGTTGCGTGATAAAGATGCGAAGCGCTTTTTGGGTAAAGGTGTTTTGCAAGCGGTTAAAAATGTGAATGAAATCATCGCGCCGGAAGTGGTCGGCCTGGAAGCGCATGAGCAAACCGCGCTCGACCAGACGATGCTGGCCCTGGACGGCACGGAAAACAAAGGCAAGCTCGGCGCCAATGCGATCCTCGCCGTCTCGCTGGCGGTTTGCAAAGCCGCGGCGCAGACGAGCAACCTGCCGCTGTTTCAATATCTTGGCGGCGTCAGCGCGCGCACGCTGCCGGTGCCGATGATGAACATCATCAACGGCGGCGTCCATGCCGACAACAATGTCGATTTGCAGGAATTCATGATCATGCCCGCCGGCGCCGGCTCGTTTGCCGAAGCGCTGCGCATGGGCGCTGAAATTTTTCATAATCTGAAAACCGTCTTGAAGAAAAAGAGTTACAACACGGCGGTAGGCGACGAAGGCGGCTTCGCGCCGGATTTGAAATCGAATGAAGAAGCGTTGCAAGTGATCATGCAAGCCATCGAAGCGGCCGGCTACAAACCAGGCGCGGAGGTTTTTATCGCGCTCGATCCGGCCGCGAGCGAGTTTTATAACAAGCAAACAAAGAAGTATGATTTGAAATCCGAGAATCGCAGCCTCAGCTCGGAAGAAATGATCGCGTATTACGCCGGCTTGCAGAGCAAATATCCGATCGTCTCCATCGAAGACGGCCTGGCGGAAGATGATTGGGACGGCTGGAAGAAATTCACCGAGCGCCTCGGCAGCAAGCTGCAGCTCGTCGGCGACGATCTGTTTGTGACCAACACGAAGCGTTTAAAGCAGGGCATTGACAAAGGCATCGGCAATTCGATTCTGGTGAAAGTGAATCAAATCGGCTCGCTGACGGAAACGCTGGCGGCCATCGAGATGGCGCATCGCGCCGGTTACACGGCCGTGATCTCGCATCGCTCCGGTGAAACTGAAGACACGACGATTGCCGACATCGCCGTGGCCACCAACGCCGGCCAAATCAAAACCGGCAGCGCCTCGCGCACCGACCGCATTTGCAAGTACAACCAACTGCTGCGCATCGAAGAGCTGCTCGGCGAGTCGGCGGTGTATGCCGGCCGCACGGTGGTGAAGGTTTAATACCGACAACGTTAAGTCGATTCAATCGTAGTCCCGACCCCCTTGTGGGTCGCTGTACTTCCCGAAGTGTTGGAGGTGCCAACAGTGTCCCACAAGGTGGCAAGACCACGACTTGACGTTGCCCGAGCCCGCCGTCAAATGAGGAAAATCATTGCTTAGACTGGGCAAAAACCATTTGACAAAGTTCAAATGATTTCGTAGAATATGCCTGCGGAGCAGTCGACTACGGGTCCAAGTACCGGTTGAGATCTTTGTCCGGGGCGTCAGGACTTCATCCCGCTTGCGGGAGCGCCAATCTCATTGCGGCGTCCGCTCCGCATATTTTCTACATGTCAGCGGCCCAACTTGCTTATGCCCAATTCGCCAGCAGTGATTATTTCTTCGCAAGCTCCCGAACCGGTCGGCCCCTATCCGCACGCGCGCCGCGTTGGCGGCTTGCTTTTTCTCTCCGGCATCGGCCCCCGTGAGCGCGGGGCAAAAAAAATCCCCGGCGTCGAATTGGATGAACAAGGCCATATTGTTTCATACGATATCGCCGCGCAATGCCACTCCGTTTTTCGCAATATCAAATTCATTTTGGAAGAAGCCGGCTCGAGCTGGGAAAAAATCGTCGACGTGACGGTTTTTTTGACGAACCTGCAAGCGGACTTTCCCCTCTTCAATCGCATCTATGCGGAATATTTTAAAGAAAACCAGCCGTGTCGCACCACGGTGGAGGTCAACCGATTGCCCACGCCGATTGCGATCGAGTTGAAGGTGATTGCGACGATTGATTGACAAAAATCTGCAACGCCCTGGCGTTGACTTAAATTCAGCCGTTACTCATTATTCAAAATCACCAAGCTCGCGGAGGATAATCATGGAAATTCGCCAAGGTCAGAGAGCCCTCGAACCCTTTAGCTTGATGGGTTGGATTGAGCAGAACAAACAGCGTTTGCTGCCGCCGGTCGCCAATGAAACCATCTTCAAAGGCAACGACAATTTCATCGTGATGGTTTCCGGCGGCCCGAACTCGCGCAAAGATTATCATTATAATGAGAGCGAAGAGTTGTTCCTGCAGCTCAAGGGCGACATCAAAATCAAGCTCTACAAAGACGGCAAACACTGGGAGGTTCCCGTCAAAGAAGGCGAGATGTTTTTGATTCCGCCCAAAGTGCCGCATTCGCCGCAGCGCTTTGCCAACACTTACGGCTTGATCATTGAGAAGCATCGGCAAAAAGGCGAGAACGACGGTTTCCTGTACTTCTGCGAAAAGTGCGGCAATTTGTTGTACGAAGAATATTTTTTTCTCGAGGATATCGTCAAACAATTTCCGCTGGTGATGCGCAATTTTTATTCGTCGCTGGAACGCCGCACCTGCAAAAAATGCAGCCATGTCATGGAACTGCCGCCGAATTGGGAACAGAGCATCGCCGCGCGTAGCAAGGACAACGAGTATGCAGCGGATCCGTTCGCGCCGGTGCACGGCAAATCGTGGTAAAAAATCTTAGAATTTTTGTAACGATTCAGCCATTCCATCGCCCGGGCAGTATTGAGTGATTACGAATTTTTAATCAAGCACGGAGTTTTTCCCATGAAAAAATTCATGCCGCTGTATTTCGTTGTGCTGTTTGCGTTTTCTGCTGTTGCACAAACCCCGTACAAACTGCCCCCCCAAGCCGTCGTCGATATTCTCGAGGCGCCGCCGACGCCGCTGGTGTTCATGAATCCACGCAACGAGGCCATGCTGCTGGTGGATTATCGTCCGCATCCGTCGATTGAGCTGCTCGCGCAGCCGTTCTTAAAACTGGGCGGCATCCGCATCAATCCCGAGCTGGGCGCGCGCCAACGCTTGACGCAATACACGCGTTTGACCATCAAGTGGATCCCGCAAAACAAAACCGTCACCATCGACGCGCCCACCGATGCCAAGATCGGCATTCCGCGCTGGTCGTATGATGGAACAAAAATCGCTTTCACGCATGATCTCGCTGACGGCGTCGAATTGTGGGTGGCTGATGCTGCAACCGGCAAAGCGCAAGCGCTTACCGGGGTTCGCGTCAACGATCTGCTCGCCGCCTTCCAGTGGATGAATGACAACGCCCACCTTTTGGTGCAAACCGTTCCCGCCGGGCACGGCAAAATGCCGGAAACCCCCAAAGTTCCAGTTGGTCCCAACATCGAAGAAACCGCCGGCAAAGTTTCCAAGGTGGCGACGTATCAAGATTTGTTGCGCACGCCACATGATGAAACGCTCTTTGAATATTTTGGGACTTCGCAGTTGTCGCTCGTGAATGTGGCAACGGGCGAAATTAAAACTATTGGCGCCCCCGCGCTGCTAACGGACGCGGAGCCGTCGCCGGATGGCAATTATCTGCTCGTCACCAAACTCAAACGCCCGTTTTCTTATCGTGTGCCATATTTTTATTTCACCCGCTCGACCGAAGTTTGGGATGCCGGCGGCAAGCTCGTGACGACCATTGCCGATCTGCCGATTTCCGATGAAATTCCACCGCAGGGCGTTCCGACCGGCCCGCGCAACGTGCAATGGCAGCCGCTCGAAAATGCCACGCTGCTGTGGGTGGAGGCGCTCGATGGCGGCGATCCGTTGAAAAAAGTTCCGCATCGCGACAAGCTCATGGCTCTTGCGGCACCATTCACCAGCACGACGGCGGCGCCCTTTGCCGGCACCCCAGCCGAAGTTTTGCAGATTCAACATCGATTCGCCGGTTTTGCCTGGACCGCCAGGAAGCAGCAAGTGCTGTTGACGGAGTACGACCGTGATCGCCGCTGGCGCACCACCGCGCTGCTCGATCTCACGAATCCCCGGAAAACCCGCAAAGTGGTTTTTGATCTCAGCGTCAATGATGCGTACAACGATCCCGGCCGCTATGTTTACGAAACCCGTTCCAACGGTGAGGAGGTGCTGCTGCAAGACGGTGATTGGGTTTATTTGAATGCGCGCGGCGCTTCTCCCGAGGGCGAACGGCCGCGCTTGGATCGCTTCAACTTGAAAACGCTCGCGAAGCAAAATATTTTCCGCGCACCGGAAAAAGCCTACGAGTCGTTCACGGCTTTTGTCGGCAACGACCGCAACACCATCGTCACGCGCTACGAATCGCCAACCGAGCCGCCGAATTATTTTACCACAGACCTGAAAAAGAACAAACGCACGACGCTCACCGACTTCAAAGATCCCGCGCCGCAGCTCACCGGCTTGAAAAAAGAGTTGGTAAAATACAAACGTGCCGACGGCGTGGATTTGTCCGGCACGTTGTATTTGCCGCCGGATTATCAAAAAGGCACGCGCTTGCCGCTGCTGATCTGGGCCTATCCGTTGGAATATTCCGACCCCGCCACGGCAGGGCAGGTGCGCGGCTCGCCCTATCAATTTACGTTTTTCCGTGGCGCCTCGCCGCTGTTTTTCGTGACGCAAGGCTACGCGGTGTTGATGGATGCGACCATGCCGGTGGTCGGCGATCCCGAAACGATGAACAACACGTATGTCGAGCAAATTGTCGGCGCCGGCAAGGCGGCCATCGACAAGCTCGATTCGCTGGGCGTTATTGATCGCCATCGTGTTGGCGTCTCCGGCCACAGTTATGGCGCCTTCATGACGGCGAATTTGCTGGCGCATTCGGATCTGTTTGCTGCCGGCATCGCGCGCAGCGGTGCGTACAATCGCACCCTCACGCCGTTCGGCTTTCAAAGCGAGCGCCGTTCATTTTGGGAAGCGCCGGAGTTGTACATGAAAGTCTCGCCGTTCATGCACGCCAACAAAATTAATGAACCCATTCTGCTGATTCACGGCGAGGCCGACAACAACCCAGGCACATACACGATTCAATCCGAACGGCTCTATCAAGCGCTGAAAGGCAACGGCGCCACCGCGCGTTTGGTGTTGCTGCCGCACGAAAGCCATGGCTACACCGCGCGCGAGTCGGTGCTGCACACACTCGCGGAGATGCTGGAGTGGGCGGACAAGTACGTGAAGAATCGCAAAGACGCGACGGGAACGAATTGAACGCTCTCAGGCGATATTGCGTGTCATTCCGGAGGAATCTTTTTTGATGCACGTATTTATCTTGGGTTCAAAAAGGATTCTTCCAGAATGACAATTTATTCGAGTGCCAATGACCTGGATTGTCTTTGCTCTTTTAACCGCTTTCTGCGAATCGTTCAAAGACGTCTTCAGCAAAAAAGGCCTCGCCCGTCTTGATGAATATGTCATTGCGTGGGCGCTGCGTTTTTTCGCTTTGCCGTTTTTGCTGCCGCTTTTGTTCTTTATCAAAATGCCGCCGTTGGGGCCAGGCTTCTGGCTCGCGTTAGTCGTAGGCGCGGGATTGAACGCCGTCTGTACGATTTTATACATGAAAGCGATCAAGCAATCGGCGCTGTCGCTGACGGTGCCGTTAGTCGCTTTGACGCCGATGTTTCTCTTACTCACGTCCCCGCTTATGATCGGCGAGTTTCCCGATTGGAGCGGCGTCTTCGGCATCGTGTTGATTGTGATGGGCTCTTACGTGCTGAATCTCAACGCGTCCGCGCCGGGTTATTTCGCCCCCTTTCGGGCGTTGTTAAAAGAGCCGGGGCCCAAGTTGATGCTGCTAACGGCTTTCCTGTGGAGCCTCACCGCCAATTTCGACAAGATCGGCATACAAAATTCATCGCCGCTCTTCTGGAGCCTCGCGGCGCCGGCCGGCATGGCGTTGGTCTTGATGCCGGTCATGCTCTACAAATCGCCACGCGCGTTGCAACAGATTCCGGTCATTCTCAACAAATTAGTTCCGATTGGATTCTTTGCCGCGCTCACGGTGATTTTTCAGATGCTCGCGGTAAGCTTAACCTTGGTGTCGCATGTAATTGCCATCAAGCGCACGAGCACGATACTGAGTGTCTGTTGGGGACATTTGCTTTTTAATGAAGGGGGAATAAAAGAACGTTTGCTGGGGGCAAGCATTATGGTATTGGGTGTTGTGTTGATTAGTTTATTTTGAAATTGAATCATGCAAAAAACCTTGCAATCGTCTCTCAAAATCGACATCCACACCCACATCCTGCCGGAGCGTTGGCCCAATCTCAGGGAGAAATACGGCTATGGCGGTTTCGTTAATTTGGAGCATCAGCAACCGGGTTGCGCCAGAATGATGATTGACGGGAAATTCTTCCGCGAAATTCAAGCCAACTGCTGGGATCCCGACCTCAGAATTAAAGAGTGCGCGCAACATCGCGTCGACATGCAGGTGCTCTCGACGGTGCCGGT
>JAJVHT010000010.1 GCA_022072515.1 bacterium | reverse complement strand
AAACGTATTTGTGCCGCGGCGTGGATGCGTATCGCCACAATCCCATCGGCACGGTGCCGACACAAATGTTTGGCCGGCTCGAACGCCAGCACGTCAGCGTCGAAGAGGCGGGAGAAGAGGCCGAGAAGAAATTGGGACTGAAATAGCCACAAAGTTTTTAGTTGTAATTTCCAGGTCTTTTTCATATTTTATTCTAATGAATAAATGGAAGGATTTGCAGTATGCAGGCATCGACCGCAATGAACAAGCAGAGCATAGTTTTAAATTTGCCGGCGCAAATCGTCAAAGATGCGGAAACATTATTTCCACGCCTGGACCTAAATGCGCTTACCGTTATGCTTTTGGAAAAATACTTGCGGCATCAAAAACGCAAACTTTTGGCTCAGCAATACCAACAATACTATCAAACGCTGACCGATGATGACCGCGCCGAGGAAAAGCAGACGTTAGCAGATTTCATCGCCTTGGAGAATGAAGTAAACGCGTTTATCGAGGGGGAGGAGACGAATGGAAGTTCATGAAGGTGATATTTTCTTGGCTAATATGGATCCGACCATTGGCGTTGAAATGAAAAAAACGCGGCCGGTGGTTATCGTCTCCAATGATTGGATCAACCAATTTAGCCAGTTGGTCGTTGTTGTTCCGGTGACAACATCGACACAAAAAGTATCACCCAGTCATGTTCTGATTCCGGCCGGACAAGGTGGCTTGAATCACTTGTCAAAAGCCCTGACCGAACAAATTCGTGCAATGGACAAATTACGATTGGTTCGGCGAATCGGAAAATTAGAGAAAGAGTATATGGCTAAGCTTCACGAAGCCATGCGCAACACGCTAAATATGGACTAATCATTTAGTCACAACTGCGCCGCCTCTTTCACCCCTTCCAAAACCCGATTCACGTCTTCAAACGAATTGTAAAGATGCCACGAAATCCGCAGCGCGTTGACGCCACCTTCGCCGACGCCGCGCGTGCGGAGTTGGTATTTCTCGGCGAGAAAACTTTGCAGCTTCAGATAGTCGATATTCTTCATTTTAAATGAAATCATGGCGCTGCGTTCGGTTGGATTGAGCGGCGAGAGAATTTCGACCGGGGAAATTTCTTGCAATCCCTTTAAAAATGCCGTGGATAATTCAGCGTCCCGGCGCCAGATGTTTTCCATGCCGATTTTCTGCAAGAAGTCAATCGCCGCACCCAGTCCGCCAAAAAGCGGCGTGTTGAGCGTCCCGTATTCGTAACGTTGCGCGGTGGGATGCAGGGTCAGCTCGCCGGTTTGCAAATCGTGACTTTTATCGGAATACGCCCCCACCTCGAGCGCTTGGATCACGTCAAGCATGTCTTTCCGCACATAAAGCCAGCCGGTTCCTTTCGGACCAAGCATCCACTTGTGCCCGCTCGTCGCATAGGCATCACAGCCGATCTCATGCAAATTGAAATTCAACATGCCCGCGGTTTGCGCGCCGTCGAGGAAAAACCAAATATTTTTCGCTTTCGCCAGCGCGGCGATTTCCTTGACCGGCAGGACCTGGCCGGTGGTGGTGGTCGCGTGCGGCACACTGACGACGCGCGTGCGCTTGGAAAGCAGGTGTTCGATACGAGCAAGATTCTCCGCTGCCGATTGCGTCGACGGCTCGAACAGCTTGATGACGATGCCGTCGCGTTTTTGCCGCGCCAGCCAGGGCACCGCGTTGCCGACATGCTCATGCGTGGTGGTGATCACCTCATCGCCGCGTTTGAGCGGCAAGCCGTTGCAGACAATGTTGATGCCTTCCGTGGCGTTGCGCGTGTAGGCCAGCTCGGCGGCATCGCAACCGAGCAGCGTCCCGGCTTTTTGTTTGACGCTGGCCCAAAGCTGCTCACTGTGCCCGGTCTCGGAAATCCGTTCCAGCTCATTGATCTTCGCGACCACGGCATCGATCACGGCATACGGCGAGGCGCCGAGGCCGCCGGTGTTAAGATAAACGCGTTCGTGCGTTAAGGGAAACTGTTCCCGCACGAAGGACCAAAACCGTTCATCGCCGATTTTATCCTCGCCCGGAATGAAAGTCTCCCACGCTTTTGAAATCTTTGTGTGAATGAAAGGTGCGCCGAACCAGGCCGCAAACCCTCCAGCCAATCGATTGACGAATTGACGCCGTCGCATTGCAAATCTCCAAGTTACGTGAATTTTCCAAATCCCGATTTTCCCTCCTACAAAAAAGGTAAAATCGTTTTTAAAGGCAAGAAGAATTAAAAATAATGCAACTATTCAGCTATTTCACCGCCCGGTCGCTTATTTTTGATATTTGTTATATCGCGCCATTTATTTTTGTACACAGATTTGAGCGCCTGGGCGGTACTGAATAGTTAAAAAATAATGAGGTTTTTTCGGACTTTTAAGTGTCTATACAATTAGACCTCCGCTGCATATCACACAAAGTTCATCATACAGTATAAAATATAAATGGAAGCAATCATGGATCCCGACAGTCAAGGTTTTGGCCTCTCGACATTCGCGCAGCGCCAGCGGGATTATTTACAAAATTACGAACAAGCGCGGATGGATGAGGACCAGAAAATCTGGGCCTGGTTCGAAGCCGGCCGTGGCTACAACGGCGACGGCTCGAAAAACTCCTCAATCGATCTCTACATTAAAAATTGGCTGGATGGAACGCCTGGCCAGACGGATACCGGCTGGACGTCATCGCATGGCGTTTTGCGCTTGCATTTGCTGCGCGTGCTCAAGAAATATCTGAATGCCGTCAAACCGGCGGAGGCGGAGCGCATTAAAACGCGGTTTCACGATCTCGTCTATAGCGACTTCGGCAGCGATATTTGGAATTGCGGAACCAGCAACGGGGTTTTTTCCCGTAAAGTGGTGGCGTACATTTATTTGGAAGACCATCGCGAGGCGACGGTGAAATGGCCGGTTATGGAGAATTATCGCATCTGTCAGGGCAATTTTAACGGGGCGAACAGTTTCAGTTACGGCGGCCGCACCTACGAGCATGGCAAGCTCTACAATGGCTACGAGATTGTGCGCGATTGGATCTATGCAACGTTCGAGCGTTGGGTGGAGGGCGGCGATTGGTGCGGCGAATTCGATGCGTTTTACACGGCGCATATCGTGTATGCCTTGTATACGCTGCATGATTTTGCCCAAGATGTGACCATGAAGCGCAAGGCCAGGATGATGCTGGACTTGTTACTGCTGGAAACCATTTTGAATGTGAGCAGCAACAGCAAAGGCGAGGCGATGCACGGCGGCGTGCCGGGACGCACCTACGGCGATCAAATGCTGCGCAAATCCGATCCGTGGATTTTCTGGTATCCGCTTTGGGGCTTGACGCGCTCCGGCTATCAATACGCCTGGCACACGTTTGCCAATATTTATTTGAGCGATTATGCGGAAATTTTTTCACAAGAGGGGTTGCTGGCCGATATCGGTTGTTTGGTAAATGAGTCGCCGGACTATTGCCATATGCTGACGAAATATCATTCCGGCGGCGGCAATCGCGGCAAATTTGTCTACGTCACGAAAAATTACAGCATTGGCAGCGTGGTCACCGGCCTGAATCATTGGATCATCAATGTGCTGTCCGGCTCCGACAAATCGCGCTCGGGGATGCGGATCTGGATCGATCATTATCCGCAAATTCCGGGACCGGGCGACGGCGAATATTATCTGGAATACGGCGAATCCGGCTATCAATATCAAAATGCGATTCTGGTGTTTGCCGATTGGGGGCCGAATTATTTGCATTTTGCCGATGCCGACCGCAATGATGAGGCCGGCAACTCGTTCGACGGGGATGAACAAGACGGCCACTGGCGTTTTTTGCGAAAAGACGAAGCCGGCGCCACCGTGGCGATGGCCGTGCAGATGGGCCGCTACACGCAAGCCATCGAAATGTGCCAGGTCGGGATAGATTATCCGAGCTACGCCGATTTCAAAAACGCGGTGAAAAGCCGGGCCAATTTGCAAGATCACGAGAGCGGCAAATTCACCACGAGCAAAGGGCAGCAGATCGGCCGCGTGTATGACCCCGCAACCCAAATTTACCACATGGTGGTGGATGGCCGCCGCACTTATCCGGATGGCGTGCCGGACAACGGCCAACGCGCGAAGCGCTTGGAATGCATGGATCGCCGCGGCAACCAGATCGTGGAATGGAATGACAGTCTCATGATGGTCACGAAGAATGGCCGCACTGTCACTTACAATTTCGCCGACTGGACCGTGGCGGGACAAGCGGTTACACCGCGTGTTGGTGCTCCCTTCATTACGCCCGATGGCGGCACGTTCACCACACCGGTCACAGTGACGATGAGCACGCGAACGGAGGGGGCAACGATTTATTATACGACCGATGGCAGCACGCCGACACCGCAGTCCACCCCTTATACCGCACCGTTGCTCGTGAGCAAAAACACGGCGATCAATGCCAAAGCTTTCAAAGCTGATTTGCCGGAAAGCTATTTGTCATTTGCCAATTTTTTAATTAGCGCCGACCGCTCAGAGACGCCGCCGCCGGAGTCCGTCGCCATGCCAACGATCGATCCCGCTGGCGGGGCCTTTGTCGAGCCGGTCTGGGTGACATTAAGAACGGAGACGGCAGATGCGGAAATTTATTTTACCACCGACGGTGGCGAGCCGACACCGCAATCGAATGTTTACACCGAGCCCTTTATTGTAAATGAGAGCGCCCTGGTAAAAGCGAAAGCGTGCAAATCCGGCATGGCGGACAGCGCGGTCGCCATGGCAGCGATTACCATCGGCGCCCTCGAAATTACGCCGCCGGCCACAGAAGTTATTATCGATGATGATGACAGCGCACAAGTGATTTTTGAGGGTTCGGAATGGGAAGAAGTCAAGCATTTGCATAACAGCTTCGGCGGCGGCGCGCGTTGGCATTATAATAATCAAGGCAGTGCGGTGACCTGGCGGCCGCATCTCAACCAACCCGGCGAATATGAAGTGTTGGTCTGGTGGGGTGATGGCTATGACGGGTTGGGCACCAAAGTGCCTTACCTTATCACACATGCCAACGGCATTACGACGGTTTATAAAGATCAGAACGTGGAGCCGGGACAATGGCATTCGCTCGGCAAATATATTTTCCATGCCGGCACAACGGGTTCCGTTACCATGAGTGATAAATGCGGCAGCCGCATCAAATTTGTCGTCGCCGATGCGATCAAATTTGCCACGGCTCCGAAAGTTGCCGCGCCGGTGATCAGTCCCAACGGCGGCCTCTCCGCCGAGGCCGTGCGCGTGACGCTGAGTACAAGCACCGTTGAAGCGGCCATCCATTACACGACGGATGGCCGTGCACCAACCCTCGCGTCGACTCTGTACAGCGAACCTTTTTTGCTGAGCCACAGCGCGACGGTACGCGTCAAAGCTTTCAAAGCCGGCCTGGGGGATAGTGATGAAACCATCGCCGAATTCATGATTGGCGCCGGAAAACCTCCCGTGGAAATAGTGATTGACGATAATGATCCGCAAGTCGTTTACGTTGGCGAAGATTGGGAGGAAGTCGGCCATCTCAATAACAGCCACGGTGGCCGCGCGCATTGGCATTATAACAATGAAGGCGGCACAGTGACATGGCGCTTTTCGCTACAGACATCTGGTGTATATGAAGTATTCGCCTGGTGGGGTGAGGGTTATGGCGGCCTGGGCACGAAAGTGCCTTACATTATCAAACATGCGGAAGATAGCGCCACCGTTTTCGTCGATCAAAATATCGACGCGGAGCAATGGCATTCGCTCGGCCAATATTCCTTCGCTGCCGGCGATAGCAGTTACGTGAGAATGACTGATGCGACGGGCGACAGCGACAAATTCGTCGTGGCGGATGCGATCAAACTCGTGCCCGTGCAACGTGAGGGTGAAGAGGAAAACACCGCCCCGGCGTTAGAGTAGACGTGGGATTAATGCTAAAGACAAAGCTGGAAGCCTAATTCCTGCAGCTATCAATTCCCAGCAGTTTATTGATGCCGCAGCGTTTGGTGATGAGATTCTGGGCAATCCAGGCGAGCACGATGACGCCCAGCAGCGCCGCGAGCCAGCCCCTTTGCCAACCGGCCAACCCCATCATCAGGAACGCGGTGGGGATCAACATGAGGCCGGCGAAGTGAGTCTTCTGCGAAAACACCAGGCCGGCCATGAGCAAAATCGTGCCGCTCATGCTGGCGAGCAGGGAAAAAATCTTCACCGTGCTGTAAGTTAAATTGAGCGGCGGCATAAATGCGATGGTCAGGAACAAGACCGTGACGGCGGCAAAATACCGCGCCGGCAAATCACCGCCGGCAAATCCGACATTAATTGGAATATTGAGGCGATCTTGCCAACCGGCGGCTTTATTGTGCGTTTCCATAAGCCCTTTCATAAACCATGCGGCGACCCATTGCTAAGCGGCCGCCTTTTCTAATCTCCCTCGTCAGGATTGTTATTCGACTTTTTGTCCAACGCGACGGGACTTTTCAAACCTTTGAGTGAGCGAAATGTCACTTCGATGACGGCCGCTGAGCTGTTGGCTTGAATCGCGCCAATGAGAACGGCCGGCGTCGTTTCTTTCGGCAATCGCCCGACATATTCCAACGTGCTGCGGCCCGGCGTTTCCGAAGTGATGTTCGCGAGCTGCCATTTGCCGCCGTAAGCATCCAGCACTTTATCAACTTGTTCGATGGCGGTGTAAGCATCGCTCGATTCGATGATCAAGGCGGCGTTGGGTTTCTTCTTGCCTTTCTCGTCATCCGTTCGCATTTGCACCCATTGCAGGAGCCGCACCTGCTGCTCCAAGCCACGCTCGATCTGCTGCAGAGCTTCGCCGGAAGCTTGGGTATAAATTTTCTGCACCTCTTTCTTGCCCAAAGGCTTCGCGGCGCGCAAGGTCGTCCCGAATTTATATTTCCACAGGAAATACATGGTGAGGCTCATGATCACCGACAGCCAAACGGTGATGTGATAAACCCGGGTGCCGCAGCCCATGCCGATGGCAACGGCGATAAAAATATAAACCGCATCTTTGGTGTCTTGCAGCGTGTTGCGAAACCGCACCGCGGCCACCACGCCGGCCAAGCTGAAGGCGCGCGCCAACTCGTCGCTGATGACGACCATCACCCCCGTTACCACCATCGCCAACACCACAATCGTCTGCGCAAGCGAAGGATCGAAGTTGTCTTCGTCTTTGGTCAGCGTGTACACCCACGCAATCGGCAAGGTGAATATAAAAGAGAGTAACAGCGCGAAGAAGGTGTAAACGAGATCATCGAATCCCATGGAAAACGTAAAAGCCTCGTCGATGATGCTCTTGATCTTGGCAAATTGCTGCAAATCATAATTTGCTCCCAATTCGCGCAGCACCAGGCTGGTTTGAAAGATGAAAAAAAACAGCAACGCAAAATAAGCCACCAACCGTCCCGGCTGCGCCTGGAGGTTGGTGCTGGTTGGCGCTTTGCTTACCGATTCGTTCATTTCCTCCTCCGCCGCAGTTTTACGGTTGCCAACAACTCTTCCAATTTTTCCAGTACATCACCGCGCTCCAGATCGATGAATTCTTTGGCCCGAGCCCGCAGATAGCGAACATCCAATTTTTTCCGATTTTTAGGAATAAGCACCTGGAGATCGCCAATATCCTTTGGACGCGCCGCCACGAGTTTCATGATGATGAGATCTTCGATTGTACAGACGTCGACCTCAACTTCGTTGTAGAACAGGCGTTGGCTTCTCGTCACCGCCAAACGCTCGAAACCACTCAAGGCGGCGGCTACGTCGACTTTGATTCCAGTGGTTTTATATTGCAATGGAACAAACAAGCAGCGCTGAAAGAATGCCAAAGGGTTAGGCCTGAGAGCGATATAATCATCTGCAAACACGCGCAGAATTTTTTCGAGATTATCTATTTCAGCGAGTATCGTGATATCAACATCGGCCGTGGCGCGAAGATAACCGTGGAGGTTGGCCGCTATCCCTCCTATGATGGTGTAGGAAACTTGATGCGCGTGACAGCGCTTGTCAATATCTTCCAAAGTCCGCTCAAATCTTCTCGCCATGAACCTTACGCCATTTTATAAAAACTTTTTGCATGGCTATATGATGCTTGATATCTGCCTCAATCTGTGCGCCGGTTTTGCCGGTCTTAAGCCACGCTTCATAAGCGGAATCAACAAAATCAAAGAACACCTCCGGCGGCGTCGGGGACGTTTTTTCAAGCTCGGTGTCGACTTTATTCATCACTTCGTATTTGCGCCACCACTGCTCGGCATATTTTTTGCGTTTTGGGGTCATGGTATGCTCACTTTGATCAGCTAATAAGCTAAAACATTTCCCCTGCAAAGTCAACCCCATTTTTGTCATTAAAAATTTTCGAAACGAAAACGGCCGGTTCCAAGCTATGGAATCGGCCGCTGCATATTTTTCAATCGCAAATTTGCCTATGGTAAACTCGCTGCCACGCGAAATCCCAGATTGTTGCTGCGAAAAGTCGGCGGGGCGCTGCGGCGAAAAGCGATTCGTAATTTCGCCGGGGTGTCGCTCCACGAACCGCCGCGAATGACTTTCTCCATTCCCTGCGCCGGCCCGGCCGGTTGATCCCAGACCTGCTTTTGATAATAATTTTCCTCATACCAATCGCTGCACCATTCCGCCACATTGCCGGTCATATCATAAACTCCCCAGGCATTGGCGCCAAACTTGGCGACGGGCGCGGTAAAAACATAGTTGTCGTTATACGCCCGCCAAATCACCGGCCAATCCGGAAAGACTTTTTTCAGCGCTTCGTCGCTCACGTTGCCGCCACGCGCCAGCAACGGCGCGCCATTGCCCCAACTGTATTTGACCACATTATTGCCGCCACGCGCCGCCAACTCCCACTCGGCCTCGGTCGGCAACCGATATTTGTACGGGCTTTTGAGCGACAACCACGTGCAATACATAATCGCGTCCTGCCACGACACCCCGACAACTGGATGATCGAGATTGTAAAGCGCCGGGCCGAGCTTTTTGTAAAACGGATCGCCACCGGTTTGATAATGGTATTTGCTGTCCGGGCGCATCCATTCCGGCAAATTGCCGCCCGTCGCTTTGACAAATTCCAAATACTCGCGATTCGTCACTTCATGCTGGCCGATCAGAAAATCGCCAACGCGCACCGGATGAGTCGGTTTCTCATTCGTATTGCCATCGCCAAACAGATCCCCGCGTTTGAATTCCATGCCTTTGACCGAAACCATGCCTTCGGGAAGCGGGAACAAAACTTTTGGCGGGTTTTCTATTCTCACATCCGGTGTCACACGCGCACGATTTTCCGCCGGCAATTTGTTTTTCGCCTTCGACTCTTCGCGGCCGGAATTATTGCGGCGTGTTTCTGCGCCCTTGCCGGCGGTTGCGGTGGGCAGGCGCGAAGCATTGGCCGGCGCCGGCGTTTTGGAAGTTAACCCGGGCGGTGCGCTCTCAGCGGTATTGTTCAAAGCCGCGGGTGGCTGCACCGAAGCTTTTGTTATTCCCGGCGGTGACGTCTCGGCTGGGCGAGCCGGGGCCGATGCCACTTTTCCCGTCGCCGGCCTTTCCGGACTCGTTATGCCGCTCCACGCTGTCAAATTTTTTACTTGTGCCGAGAATGCCTGCCACGCTTCCGAAAAAAGTGTTGGGGAAATCGGATATGGTGAAAATTTCCAAATTGGTAAAGCCGTAAAAATAATCAGCACCAATCCCACAATCACGCGCCGCAGCCGCGCCGCTTTGCGGGATTTGGCAGGTGGCCGCGCCTCACGGCGCTGACGCTCCGGCCTGGCCTGAAAACGTGGTGCTTGCACCTCTTCCTTTTTTCCGGTAGATTTTTTGCGGGTCGTGATATTGTCCGTTTCCAGAATCGGCAAAACAACCGAATGGTTGATCGCAATGCCGTTCGCTGCCATCGCTTTCGTTTTTTCGGTGGCGCCATTGGCCGCGAGCGGAGTCGAAGGTGATTTTTTTTCCGGTGCCATTCGCGGCACTTTTTGACCGCGGCGCAAAGCATGCAAGCATTTGTTGACTTCGGCGGCAGTATGAGGGCGATCGTTCGGATCTTTCGCCAGCAGCCATTGCACCAAATCTGCCATGTGCCCGGTCACCGGCACGGCTTTGGTGTCAAGCCGGAGCGGCATTTTATGCAAAATGGCGGCGCGCAGCTCGGCTTCGCTGACCGCGTCAAACGGGACGTGCCCGGAAAGGCACTCGTAAAAAACAATTCCCAAACCGTAAAGATCGGAGCGATGATCGACGGGCTGCCCCAGATATTGCTCTGGCGAACAATAAACCGGCGAGCCGATACGCGCTTGGTAACGCGTCAGTCGCGTATTGGCCTCGAGGATTTTTGCCACGCCGAAATCCACCACCTTCACCACTTCGCCGCCCTTACCATCCTGGATCAGCATAATGTTGTCCGGCTTGAGATCGCGGTGAATCACATTGTTCTCGTGCATGTAATACAACGCTTCGCCAATTTGCAAACCGATTTCGATCACCTGCTCGAGCGGCAGCGCGCCCTTTTTTTTCAACATCTCGCCGAGCGACATGCCTTCGAGAAATTCCATGACGAGATACAGCATGCCGTCCGGCGTCTCGCCGAAATCGTAAACCGTCACGACATTGGGATGTTTGATGCGCGCGGCGACTTTGGCTTCCTGATAAAAACGCTCGCGAAACTCCGGATTGGTGACAACTTCCGGACGCACGAATTTGATGGCGATGAAATCGTCGATAAACAAACGGCGGGCGCGAAAAACGCTGCCCATGCCGCCTTCGCCCAATTTGTTTTCCAACCGGTACTTTTTATCGATCACCATACCGAGGCTGGGTTGCGGCAAATCAAAAGATGCGTCGGCTGTTTTCGCACTCGCACAGAGATGCGTGACGGCGGTATCGTAGGGAGAGTTGCAGTACGTGCAAGTTTTAATCGTGGTCTTCACGATCACTCAAGGTTTACCGATCCCAATACTCAGTCCGGATTGCAACGTCAGGTAATGAATCGCCGGACCATTGTCTAAAAAAATATTGTAAGCCAGGCTGGATTTCACCCAGGCCGCCGGGCCAAGCGGCAGCAGATAGGCGGTGTTCGCGGCAAATCCCAGCCGGCGTTCCGAAACGGTTATCGACTGGCGGCCGCCGTTAACGGTGACTTGCGGCAGAAAAAGTCCCGTGCCCAACCCCAAATGCCAGCGATGATAAACGCGCGCCTCAGCCGCGGCGCTGATTTTCATCAACGAGGCGGTGGCGCGCATGCCGTAATTTAGCAGATTCGCTTCCACGGCGCTTTTCACATTCAACGGCATGTAATCGTAATTCAAATTAACCGACAAGCGCTTGGACACCGGCAACGTGCAATAGGCTTGCAGGCCGAGGCTGGTCGTATACGCATGCGCCATGTCGATAACCTGCGTTTTGCCATCCGAAGTTCTAACGTGAATGGCAAAATTCATTCCCAGGGCTTGCGACGAATTTTTGAGCGGTTGCGACAAGCCACTCGCGAGGCCAAAGAGGACCGGCCGCGCCCGCAACAACGCCGGCGGCGCTTGCCTCTGCTCGACGGGTTGAAAAGTTACCACCGGCAGTGAATCTTGCGCTTTGTTATTCGCCGCGGGTGCCAGGGGCTGCTCCAGCCGTCGCGCTTCCTCGGGTTGGCGCAATTCGAGCACGTCCCCCGGTTGAATTTTGGCATTCACGGCTTGTTCGACCACTTTAACGCCGGCAGCTTTGGGTTTCAACACGATAATTTCCACGCGCCCAATCCAATACACGAAATCATCGACGTACCGATTCACTTCGAAAACATCGCCAACGCGCAAGCCGTCATTTTCTCCTTTGTCAATGATGCCCGTGCTTTTTTCGAATTGCAAAATTTTAATGACCGCCTGCGGTGTCGCCGGCGAAAACAGCAACAAAATCAAACAGGCGGCCAGATTAAGCTTCCACTTCATAGTATCCAGGAGGTGATGATCTAAAATTTTTTGCATGTTTTTCTGCTGATTCGATCTTCGTATGCAAAGATCGTCCCATCACGATTCTTTTTGATTCTCAAGATTTTATCATAAGCAAATGCTTTGCCAAGTGGGCCTTGCAAATCACCGGCAATGCATCATGGGCGGCGATTTGTTGAAGTTAAAAATTAAATTTATTAAAAATTTGATGTGGGGTGGACACAATATTCCGTTTTCAGCCAACCGGCGTGGATTGCCAGAACGAAGCATAGGTTTGGCGTTACGATTTTGGCGGGAGGATTCCAAAACGTAACAACCCTTGCATTTTTTTATAGACCGCAGAAGACGGTTTATTACCGCACCGCCAAGCGCTGAAACTCTTCCACATTGCCGATCCGCACGGCGCAGCCATGCGGGCAATTGTTCACACACGCCGGGCCGTGGTTGGTTTTGTAACACAAATCACATTTGCTCGCCAACAACCGCGGCTTGCCGCGCAACAATTCCGGAATCATATTTTCCGCCCACACCTCGCCAGTTTCATGCATGACGATGGCGTCGTAAGGGCAGTTGTTGGCGCAGGCCTGGCAACCGATACAGAGATTATCCACAATCTCCACCACTTCGCCCACACTGGCGCGGCGAATCGCGCCCGTTGGACATCCCACCAAACAAACCGGATCCTGGCAGTGATAACACGCTTTGGTGATCAGCAGATTTTCATATTTGTCGCCCTCGCGCACGAAGCGCGGCCGCCCGCCGTGCGTATCGGCGCAGCCGCGCACGCATTCATCGCAGCGTGTGCAGACGTTCAAATCGATCACCAAAATGCTGTTGCCCTCCGCCAGGCCCTTATCCAGCGCCGCTTGCATGAATTGCGATTTGCTGATGTTCTTTTTGCTGCCGCCGACCTGCTTGAGGCGGGCCACCGCCGTTTCCCAAAGCTGCCTGCCGATGCTGGAATATTTTTTCGTAAGCGCGAGAAAATCGTCGCGGGAAATTTTCACCAGATCGGAAAATTCCACCGAGCTGGCGGTGCAATGCCAGCCGGACCTGCCTTCGAGCAAAAGCTCGGCTTCGCCCAGCGTCATGCCTTTGGACAGATAGGACACCACCAGCTCGCCGTCGCCCATTTTCTGCGACAACTTCACAAAACCGGAACGGACCAAATAAAAAGCGTCGACCGGCTCCCCTTCCCGGGCAATAACCTCATTCGGCTCGCAAGAGATCAACTCCACATTATTCGCCAACGTTTCGAGAACAGCTTCATCGCAGGGTTGCAGCAACGGCGTCGTGCGGAGTTGGGCCAGCAACGAGCGCTCGCGATAAATTTTATCGAGCCGCTGTTTCAGCGCCGGCGATTTGCGTTTCATCCGGCGCAGCGCCGGCACGCGAATTTGCACCAGCACGCAATCCGCCGTCGCGCGCGCCGTCACTGATTGCGGCCAGCCGTTCATCGCGCCGATCTCGCCGAAAATCTCGCCGGGACCAAGCTCCAAAGCGCCGCTGGCAGGAAGATTAAAATCCAACGCCGACAGAAAGGTGATCGCGGCGCCGTTTTTATTTTGCTTTTCCAACTGCGATTGCAACACCGTCAGCGCCGCCGGCGGCTTCGGCGAGCGGGAAGGTTCCGCGCCTTTGGCTTTGTGCAGGTAAACCTCGACCGCGCCTTGCACGATGAAAAACGCCATGTCGACATAAGTACCTTCCTCGAACAAAATGGCGTTCTTCTTCCATTTGGCGACGGAGATATCCGCGCTGATTTCTTCCAGAAACTCGTCGCCGTAGTCGCGAAAAATTTCAAACCGGCGCAAATCGCCCGGCGCCAGTTTTTCGGAAATGCCCAAAATGCCGGCAGTCGCGCCGTATGATGTCCATCGATCCTTGTACAACTCGAGACGCTTGACGACAGTTGGCCGAATGTTGGCGTTTTTATAATTGTTGGTCATAAAATAGCAGGTGAAGACCGGCTAGGACAGCACAGGTTGATAAATCTCGCTGGCCCAATCCGACTTCACTCCTTTCCTCCGGTTTTTTGATACAACAACTCCAAACGTTTCTTCACCATCAATAGAATTTCACCCACCGACGCCGTATCGCTGACATTCGGAAACGGCGGCAACTCAATTGGCATGGCGGCGGGCATCGCCTCCGCCGGGGGAACCGTCGCCGCCGTGGACATGGGCTTCGGCGCCGGCGGCCTTGGAACGAACGCCTGGGGAGTCTGGCTCACCGGCGTTTCGGCGCGCGTTGTTTTTGGCAATACGGGAGCGGCAGTCGCTTTGGCCGGCGCTTCAGAAATTGCAACGGTTTTTGCCGCCAGCGGCGACGCGGGTGCCGGCGTCACGGCGGCTTCGGCTTTCACAATTTGCGCCACCGGCCCTTTCGCGTTCATGGCTTTTTCAAACGGCGCTTTCAGCAAGTCATCGCCGGCCGGTTGCCGCTTCCAATGCTTCGCGACTTTTTTGATGCCGGAAATGTAGTTGAATTTGGCGCCATCCGGATGGCCGGCGGCGAGCAGCTTTTGATCGGTAATATAATGGCATCGCACGCACGCGTTGGCGCGGTTGTCCACATTCTTCAGCGCCACCAGGCCCAGTTTCAACGCCTTCTCGTAGCCGCCGGGTTTTTCCGAGTGCGGATCTTTGTAGCCGCTGCCCGGGCCGTGACAGCTTTCGCAACTCACCCCGTCTTCCAGTTCCCGCGCTTCCTTGCCGGCGATCACCGTGCCGTGGCAAGAGGCGCAAAGCTGATTGCCTTTCAACATATTGGCGGCGCCGACACCGGCAAGCTGCGCGATCTTTTCGTAGTTCGCCGGATCATCATAAAACGCATCGACCGTCGCATGATGCGCATCATTTTGCCACCAGGTGTTTTCATTCGTGTGACAATTGGTTTGGCCAAGCCCGCAACTGCCCGGACCGAGGGTTTTGTATTGAGCCAGGCCTGGAGAAAGCATTGCACCCAAAGTTGTGATAAACACAAAAACACTTTTTTGTATAAAATGTCTTTTGCACATAAAATCCAATTCAAATTTCACAAACCGCAATCAAAAAAGATTTCTTCAAATTCCACAAGCCGCTTAAAATTCACAAAGCTATTAAAACACGGAGTAACCGAGTTCACGGAGCATCACTGAGAAAATTTTTTAAAAACTTCTATTGCTCTCCGTGCTTTCTCTGTGCTCTCAGTGACTCCGTGGTAAATTTCGGCCTGAATCACTAAAAAATTTTCAGGTTGAGTGCGAAGGAATTCTAGTTCAAGTTGGCGTTGGTTTACATTTAAAAAGGCTGTGTAGTGATTCTCATTCTTTACCTGACGGCAACATGGCTTCGCTGCGCATCGTTTCGAGCCGATTCGTCACTTTGTCATCGGACACCGTCCAAATTTTGCCGTCGCGTAAGTAAAGCCGTTGCTGCTCTTCCAGCGTAAAGGGCCGCGAGCCCAAACGCCCGAAAACACTCACTTGGTTGCCGCTCTCATCCACGGCGCGGTCGCGATCCAAGCCTTTGGAAAGCGCGATCGCTTCGCCGTGGGTTTGGTGCGTTGCAATCAGCCGCGGCGCCGGCCGTGGGCTGAAACCGAGGTACGTCGGCATCTCCGGCGACGTCAATTGAATCACACGCAAGCCGTTCTTTCCATCCGCCAGATACGCAAAGATGCTCGCATTCGTCGCCGCCACTTTGACATCGCGCGCATCGTTGATTTGTCCCTTCGCAGTGAAAACCTGGTCGATTTTCAACGCTTCGGGATTTTCCGCATCGATGATCACCAACCCTTGCGGCCCGGCGGCAACGTAAGCATAAGTGCGGGCGACATAGAGGTTATGTGCGGTTTTAAGCGGCACGAAACTGTTGTCGACGAATTTCGGTTTTTCCGGCCAGGTGAGGTCGATGACTTTCACGCCTTCGGCATCACACACAAAAGCATAGCGGAATTGCACCGCCACCGCTTTGGGGTTTTTAAGCTTGGGTGCGCC
>JAJVHT010000227.1:13019-15945 GCA_022072515.1 bacterium | reverse complement strand
AACCGGCCTTGCGTGCGTTAACCGCGGCTAAACGATATGAATTGGTTCCTTCCGGAATTTGCGCCAAAGCCGGCCAGTTCGAGGCCACGAACAAAACACCGGCACAAACTGCTAACAGTTTTTTCATTAACCAAGCTCCTTTCAGGGGTTAGGGGTGGCCGTTACTCATGCGTCTTTTTAGAAGTTCCAGGCGCCACAATATAAAAAGACCAGGCGCACAAGTCAAGAGATTTATGCAGACAAAACGAACTTGCCCGTGTTATGTTGAAAGCCATGTTGTTTTGGTCGCTGGCGGTCTTTGAACTCATCCCCCTGCCCCCTTCTCTTGTGAAGAGAAGGGGGGAGTTGGCGATCTGAACTCAAACTTTCTGTTTTATCACGAAACTCCCCTCTCTTCTTAAGAGAGGGGCCGGGGGTGAGTTCCTGAGCCTCGACAAACCAACTTAGCATGGTCACGTTTAGGCGCCTCAAAAATTTCTTGACTTTACCTTCTACCGTGTTATTTTTTGAACGTAACTTCGTCTACTAAATTGCGTAAACTGAGTCTCACCGCATATCAACGAAGCGTTTGCTTTATCTATAAACCTTGAGCGCAAAATGAATTTTGATTCCCGCGGCAAGTCCATCGTTTTGGCCCTGATTGGAATTTTCAGCGTCGCGATTTATTTTTGGCTGTTTGTCCATTCGAAAGCGGTGCATCTGCTGCGCACGCAAGTGCCGAAGGCCGAAATTATGGCGAAAGCCGAGCAGGCATATAAAGAGTCGCCGCTGGGCGAGTATGATTGGCCCTCGGAACTGCAGGTCAAGGTGAACGATGATTTGTTCCGTTATGTGCAAACTTCGCCCAAGGGCGAAGTGGCCAAATCTCTCCTGCCTATCGGGGAATGGGAAATCTCCTGGCGAGGCCAAGCCGCGCCCAGCAACAAAGGCCCGGTGGTTGTCGATATCGATGCCGACAAGAAAAAAGAGACGGGGCGTTTTACGGTCAAATACGATTTGAACGGCAAGTTGCAGCGGCTTGAGCAAGTGATGCCGCAGCCGCCGGATTCATCCAATCTCGCGGAACCGGCGGCGCTGCAAAAAGCCCAGGAATTTTTAGTTGCTCTCGACATCGATACCGCGGCGATTCAGTTGGCCAAAAGAGAGGCCGCGCAAGAGGGCAATCTGATGAAGTACAGTTATACTTTCAAGCGGACCTCGCCGACCGCGGATTGGGATGAATCCTATTTGGTCCGCATACTCGGCTCGACGGTGACGCTTTACCAAGCCGGCGTGGAGCTGCACAAAGACATCAGCAAACGTTCAAAATTTGAAGAGGTCAGCGAAGTGGTGATGCTGATACTCACGATTCTCATTTGGGTATCCCTCAGTATTTTGATTTTGATCACATTCTTCCGGCGTTTGCGCCACGATGAACTGGAGTTCAAGCGCGCCGTCTGGGTTGGTATCGCCATCGGCCTGGCGATGTGGTGCATGATTGCCATTCAAAGTTGGGACGAATGGGAGGGGGTTTTGCTCGGCGGCGGGTTTGGCGGTCTGTTCACCGGCGCCGGCATTTTGCTGGTTTATGCCGCCACGGAATCTTTGCAACGCGAGGTGTGGAAAGAAAAATTGGCGCTGGTCGATTTGCTCTTTCGCGGCTATGCGCGCGTCAACGAAACCGGGCATGCGATTCTCCGTTCGTTCTTCATCGCCGGCGTGACTTTGCTGGTGTTGGGCGGCGTCACGTGGCTGGCGACGCATTTCAACCTCGTGGCGCTGAAAATCGATGAAGATGATTTATGGGTTTTTCAGGATCAGTATCATATTATTGCCGCGCTCAGCCTCATCATCATCAACAGCACCTATGTTGCCTTGATCTTTCTCGCGTTTTTGCCCTCGTATGTGCGCGCCAAGACGTTCAATCTTAAAATTTTGCTTCTGATCTCGGGCTTGTTCTTTGGGTTGTCGGGCCTGTCGACCAATTTTCTCAAACCCGGTTATTTGTCTTTCCTTCTTTTTTTGCCGGCGGCGGTCTTGTGGGCCTGGTTTGTTTACCGGCATGATCTCCTGACGATGTGGCTGGCCTTGCTGGCGGTGCAATATTTTTTGAATTTTTCCATGCTCATTCTTTTGCCCGAAGGTTTTTCCAGTCCCGCCGGCATCACCACCGCGGTGCTGTCCCTGGCCTTCTTGGCCACCGGCATCTATCTGGTTTACGGCAAAAATTCGGCGCGTGATTTTGAGCACTATGTTCCTGCCTATGTGAGCCGCATCGCCGAGCGCGAGCGTTTTTTGAAAGAGCTGGAAATTGCGCGCAGCATCCAAATGCGTTTTTTGCCGGCCAAGCCGCCGGTGTTTCCCAAGTTGGACATTGCCTGCCTCTGCAAACCCGCGATGGAAGTCGGCGGCGATTATTATGATTTTATTCAGCACGGGAATTCACGCCTCGGCGTGGTGATTGGCGACGTTTCCGGCAAAGGCGTCTCCGCCGCGTTTTTCATGACGATGGCGAAGGGCATCATCAAAGCGTTGTCGCGCATTAACCCTTCGCCCAAGTCGTTGCTGAGCGACATGAACACCGTCTTTTATGAAAACACGCCGAAGGAAGTTTTTATCAGCTTGATTTATGGCTTTTTTGATGTGGACAACAACACCCTCATTTTCGCCCGCGCCGGCCACAATCCGTTGATCGTGCGTAAAAGCGTCGGCGGCACGCCGGAGCTGCTGAATCCGCGCGGCCTGGCAATCGGCATGGAAAAAGGCCCGATCTTTTCCTCGACCATCGAAGAGAGGGCCGTCCCTATTCAAAGCGGCGATGTGTTCATTTTTTATACCGACGGCATTTCCGAGGCGATGAACAAAAACGGCGATGAGTTCGGTGAGGATAGATTGAGCCAGCTCGTCAGCCAGCATGCCCGGGAATCCGCCCAGGCGATTTTGGACA
>JAJVHT010000227.1:8848-12919 GCA_022072515.1 bacterium | reverse complement strand
GTGTTCATTTTTTATACCGACGGCATTTCCGAGGCGATGAACAAAAACGGCGATGAGTTCGGTGAGGATAGATTGAGCCAGCTCGTCAGCCAGCATGCCCGGGAATCCGCCCAGGCGATTTTGGACAAGATCACTCACGACGTAACGCATTTCGCCAACGGCGCGAAACAGCATGATGATTTCACAATGGTGGTGGTGAAGGTGGTGGGATAAAATGTTTGATTTTTTCCAACGTTTTGCCGAAATTGGGTTATCGCGCTAAACTGCAATTTTAACGCGCTCGCTACTGCCCAACTCCTCAATATCCTGAAGATCCTTAAAAAGTTTTATTCGGTTGTCTTTTTTCGTGTCTTCATGTCTTGGCGATTTCGGAATTTTCCAAGGAAACTATTTTGATCATGTTGGGCCAACCTGGGCGCATTATTTCTGTACAAAAATTTTGATGTTCGTCATAAATTCGAATTTTGCGTTTTCCTGTCAACCGTTTCGGCGGTCAAATTGCGCTTGCAGGTCGTTTTTAAAAATGCGATTTTAGCCCGATAAATAAAGAAAAAGCTTGCGTTCGCGTTTTTTTATGACTATCTTAAAGCGTTTCGAGCCTGATTTGACGCGGGTCAAAACGAGGCATCGGCTGGCAAAGGTGCATGAAATGCGGTTAAATCAGGATGGCCGTGCCCTTAATTCCAGTTGGTTTTTTATTACCTGTTCCATTACCTTTTTTGAGGAGTACAGAGCATTATGGCAGCTAAAAAAGCGATGACGAAAGGACAACTCGTGGGCCACTTTGCCGAGAAATTCGGTTTGACGCGGGCGCAATCCACCGAGTTCTTTACCGAACTGGCGCGCGTGGCGTCGAAGGAAGCCAAAAACGGCTTCACGATTCCTGACCTCGGTAAGCTCGTTATGGTGAAGCGCAAAGCCCGTATGGGCCGCAATCCCCAAACCGGACAGGCGATTCATATTCCGGCGAAGACCGTGCTGAAGTTCCGCATCGCCAAAGCGTGCAAAGATGCCGTTCTCGGCGGCAAGAAGTAAGGCCGGGAGGAGGTAAACGACAAAAGGCGTGTCTTCGCAGGCGCGCCTTTTGCGTTTAACAATAGCGGCACAACCCCGCTTGCAGGGCTCTGATGAAGTTTGCTGTCGCCTGTCCACCATTTACCCTTCCTTCGTAAAGCTTGTAATGCTTCAACAATACTGGATTGAGCAACGACCGCTCGTGCGGTTGGTCAGCCACTTGCCATCAGCGGCGTGACAAAAAGATAAATTTTTCCTTGACAAGGCTGTTGCTTTTTTGTATCTTGAAAGCGGACTAAAAGAGTCGGATTTAAGAATCAGAACTATGTTGAGATTATCCCGCAAAGCTGAATACGGCATTATCGCCCTCAAATATATCTTGAGCCGGCCAACTGGACAAACCTGCAGCGCCCGCGAAGTGGCGGAACGCTACAACATCCCCATCGAGCTGATGGCAAAAGTGTTGCAGAAAATGGCAAAGGACGGCATCTTGCAGAGCGCGCAAGGCGTACATGGCGGCTACGTGCTCGCGACGCCGCCCGCTAAAATCAGCGTCGCGGATGTGGTGGAAAGCATCGACGGCCCGATCGGCATTGTGGAATGCGTGGTGGGTGAAGATGAATGTAAATGTGTACAATACACGACCGGGGTGTGCAATATCAGCGACCCGTTCGTGCAGATTCAAGGCAAGTTTAAAAGTTTTCTCAGCGGTATTTCGCTGGCGGATTTGAATTGAACAAAAATCGATTTGCAGTTATCATAAATCTATCGCAAAAGGAGATGGACCATGGTTACGATTACGCCCAAAGCTGCGGCTGAAATTCAAAAAATCATTGCGCAAGAAAACAGCGGTGAGTTGGCGTTGCGCGTCGGCGTGCAAGGCGGCGGCTGCTCCGGCTTGAGTTATTTTCTCTCGTTGGACAAAGACGCCAGGCCGGATGACAAGGTTTTTGAGTCGAGCGGCGTGAAAGTTTATTTGGATTCCAAGAGCGCCCTCTATTTGGAAGGCACGGAAGTGGATTTTACCGACGGCTTGCAAGGTTCGGGCTTTACGTTTAAAAACCCGAATGCGCAACGCACCTGCGGCTGCGGCCATTCGTTCCAGGCGTAGCCAACGGCCACTGGCAAATTTTCGTCAACGCATGATTCGGTTATGATCAAAAACAATGGCCAATACCGCCACAGCAAACAGCGCGCGCGCATTCTCGAATTACTGCACCGCTCCCAAACGCATCCGACGGCCATGATGATTTTTGAAGAATTGCGGCGCGAGATTCCTTCGCTCAGCCTGGGCAATGTTTATCGCAATCTTAACATCCTCGTCGAGCAAGGCTTGATTCGTGAGCTGAAAATGGGCAGCACTTACGATCGTTATGATGGCATGACCGCGCCGCATTATCATTTTATCTGCGAGCAGTGCAGCGAGATTTCTGATCTCATTATGCCGCACGACGAAGCGCTCAACCAGCGCGTGCGCACCCTGACGAAGGCGCAGGTGAATTATCATCGTTTGGAATTTTACGGGACGTGCGTGAAATGCGCCGGGCCGCCGGTTGGGCAAAAAGAAAATACTGCTAAATTTGTGAAAGGATTTGTGGATGTCAAAGCTTGAAATTCGCGATTTGCGCGTCAAAATTGAAGATAAAGCTATTCTGAATGGCGTTAATCTAACCGTCAATCAAGGAGAAATTCACGCCTTGATGGGACCGAACGGCTCGGGCAAGAGCACGCTGGCCAATGCCTTGATGGGCCATCCGAAATATGAAATCACCGGCGGCGAAATTTTGCTCGATGGTGAAAACCTGGTCGAGATGGAAGCGGATGAACGCGCCCGCAAAGGCTTGTTTCTCGCCTTTCAATATCCGAGCGAAGTCCCCGGCGTGACGGTGATGAACTTTCTGCGCACCGCGTTGAAGGCGCGCCAGAACGGCAGTGGCAAGGACATGTCGATCTCGGAATTTCGCAAAGTGCTGCAAAAGAAAATGGCGTTGCTGAAAATGGAGGAGAATTTTCTGAGCCGCTATCTGAACGAGGGCTTTTCCGGCGGCGAAAAAAAACGCATGGAAATTTTGCAGCTCACCGTCCTGCAGCCGAAAATCGCCGTGTTGGATGAAACCGACTCCGGTTTGGATATCGACGCGCTGCGCACGGTGTCCGACGGCGTCAACAGCATGACCGGGCCGAATTTCGGCGCGCTGGTGATTACGCATTATCAACGCCTGCTGAATTACATCAAGCCGCATTTCGTGCACGTGATGTGGAACGGCCAAATCGTCGTCAACGGCGGGCCGGAGTTTGCGCTCGAGCTGGAAGCCAAAGGCTACGATTGGATTAAAGAAAAATACGGCAATAACGCGTAAAAGGCAGCCCCGCCGGCGCGGCTGGGGTTGCAGCGTTAAATCAAGGCAGTGAAAATTTTAAAGCACAAATTTAAAATTAAAAATTTGCCGGGCTTTTAAAATTTTCATGATCAGAGTGGCACAATTTCACACCTTCAAATAAGGAACTGGCCATGGCAGCAGCGGTTGAGTTCGATTTAAATAAAGTCGATGATTATAAATACGGCTTTTCCGATCCGGAAAAATACGTCTTCAAAAGCGGCAAAGGCTTGAGCCGGCGCGTTGTCGAAGAGATTTCCGAATACAAACAAGAACCGAAATGGATGCGCGACGTCCGTTTGAAAGCGCTGGATCATTTTATGAAACGCCCCATGCCGCAATGGGGCGGCAACCTGAACGATCTCAACTTCGACGACATTCATTATTATGTCCGGCCGAGCGAAAAGCAAGGCCGGAGTTGGGACGACGTGCCGGCCGATATCAAGAAGACGTTTGATCGCCTCGGCATTCCCGAGGCCGAGCGCAAGTTTCTCGGCGGCGTCGGCGCGCAGTATGAGTCCGAAGTGGTTTATCATTCCCTGCAAGAACAATGGAAAAAGCTGGGCGTGATTTTTCTGGATCCCGAGACGGCGCTGCGGGAACACCCCGATCTCGTCCGCGAATATTTCGGCACCATCATTCCCGCCAATGACAACAAGTTTGCGGCGCTCAACACCGC
>JAJVHT010000227.1:6230-8748 GCA_022072515.1 bacterium | reverse complement strand
GGCCGCGCCAGCTATCGCGGCTTGCTCAAAGTCTATCCCGGCGCCGTGCGGGTGAAATCCAACGTGCGTTGCGATGCGCTGTTGCTGGACGAAGCTTCGCGCAGTGACACGTATCCGTACATCGAAATCGACGAGCAGGACGTGAGCATCGGCCACGAAGCCTCGGTCACCAAAGTCGGTGAAGAGCAGCTTTTCTACTTGATGAGCCGCGGCCTCTCCGAAGCGGAAGCGACGACGATGATCGTGCGCGGTTTCATCGAGCCGCTGGTGAAAGAGCTGCCGATGGAATACGCCGTCGAGTTGAATCGCCTCATCGAGCTGGAGATGGAAGGCTCGATTGGCTAAGCCAATTCATTTTAAATTGAAAATTTAAAAATTTCAGTTTAAAATTTTATAAAGTTCCACGCAGAGACTTCACCCCGGCTCGATTCAGGGCCGGGGTGAATTTTGTCATGCTGTTTTTATTCTTTCGTGACAAGTTAATCATGCAGGCAAATTTTTGTTGGAGGCGTTGTGATACATCCCGAGCTTGACCGCGAGGTCATGATCAAAACCGAAAATCCGAATTTTTCGCGCAAACATGTCGAGGCGATTGCGGAATGGAAGGCCGAGCCGGACTGGATGCGCAGCCGGCGGTTGCAGCTTTTTGCAGCCTTTGAGAAAATTTCCATGCCGGGCCGCAAAGATGAAAACTGGCGACGCACGGACATTACCGGTTTGGAATATGCGCGGTACTTGGCCTTCGAGCCGATTGCCGAAACGCCGGCGCAAAGTTTTTCAGCGCTACCGGAGCTGGTGCAGCGCGCATTTGCGGCTGAATCCGAAGCCGGCAATTTGCTTGTCAATCACAACGGCCAGCAGATTTTTCGTCGGACCACGGCGGCGCTCGAACCGGCGAAAGTGATTTTCACCAGCCTCGACGAAGCGGTGAAGCGCCATCCGGAGCTGGTGCAGAAGTATTTCATGCAATCCGGGGCGCAAAGCCAGGATGAGAAATTCACCACGCTCAACGGGGCGTTCTGGAATGGCGGCACTTTTTTATATGTTCCGAAAAATGTTAAAGTCGAAACGCCGGTGCGCAACTTCAACGTGTTGTCACGCGCCAAAGCCGCGGCTTTCGATCATATTCTCATCGTCGTTGAGGAAGGCGCGGAAGTCACCTTCTTTGAAGAAAATCTTTCGACCGAGCTGCAGCAGCAGGCTTTTGTCAACAACATTGTCGAAGTTTTTGTCAAGCCCGGCGCCAGGCTGCAATACATCAGCCTGCAAAACTACGGGCACACGATTTATAATTTTTCCCACAAGCGCGCGCTCATCGAACGCGACGCGACGATGAACTGGCTCGTCGGCACGTTTGGCGCGCAATTGTCCAAATCCGTTATCGGCAGTCTGTTGCAAGGCGCTGGCGGCAACACGGAAATGCTCGGCCTGTGTTTCGGCGATTCCAATCAAGTGATTGACCAAAACACGCTGCAGATTCACGAAGCGCCGCACACCAAAAGTGAGCTGCTCTTCAAAACCGCGCTGAAAGAAAAAGCACGTTCGATTTATAAGGGCACGATCAACGTCGTTCCCGGCGCGCAAAAGACCGATGCCTATCAAGCGAATCGCAACCTCGTGCTCGGGCGCGAAGCCCGCGCCGATTCCATTCCTGGCCTCGAGATTGAAGCGAACGATGTGCGCTGCACGCACGGTGCGACCGTCGGCACTGTCGATGCGGAGCAGCTCTTTTATTTGATGAGCCGCGGCCTCTCGCGCGGCGAGGCCGTTAAAATCATCGTCGACGGTTTTTTTGAACCGGTGTTGCGCCGTATTCCGGATGAGCACGTTGCCGCGCGTTTGCGCAAAACCATTGATGAGAAAACCGCAGCGATTGTGTTGTAACTTTCGTAGTAACGCTTTCAGGTATCGCCGGTTTGAATTCAAGCTAATCAGTAATGGCAATATATGACCAATGCTTTTGAAGTTGCTGCAATCGCGGCTGTTCCCGATAATAGCATGAAAGCTTTCGTCGTCAACGGCGAGAAAATCGCTGTTTTCAATTTAGGCGGAAAATTTTATGCCATTGCCGACACGTGCAGTCACGATGAGGCTTCGCTCGCCGAAGGTGAAATCATCGGCAGCCAAGTTGAATGTCCAATGCACGGGGCGCGGTTTGATATTACCACCGGGCGCAATTTGACTTTGCCCGCGGTGGTGCCGGTTAAAAAGTATGAAGTGAAAGTTGAGGGGGGAAAGATTTGGGTGGTGATGTAAAGCAAAAGCAAAAAATCTTTTCGCCTCCTATTTTGTCATAGATGGTCAAAATGCTTGACGCCAAAAAACTCCGCCAGGATTTTCCGATTCTGCAACAAAAGGTCAACGGCAAACCGTTGGTCTATTTGGATAACGCCGCCACTTCGCAAAAGCCGCTCGCCGTGTTGCGCTGTTTGGATGAGTATTATCGCGGCTATAACGCGAACATTCGCCGCGGCATTCACGCGCTCAGCGAGAAGGCCACGGCGAAATATGAAGAAGC
>JAJVHT010000227.1:3020-6130 GCA_022072515.1 bacterium | reverse complement strand
GTGCCGGCGCATGATCTCGCCACCATTGTGGATACCGAAGGCGTTGCGATCCGCACCGGCCATCATTGCGCCCAACCGCTCATGAAAAAACTGGATATCCCTTCCACCGCACGGGCGAGCTTGTACATTTACAACCTGCCGGAAGAAATCGATATCCTCGTTCATGCCATCAACAAAGCCAGAAAGCTCTTTGGCCATGTCTCTTGACGCCTTATATCAGGAAATCATTCTCGATCATTTTAAAAGCCCGCGCAACTTCGGAAAATTGGATGGGCCCGTTACCGGCGTGCATCACGAGAATCCCTCCTGCGGCGATCAACTTGATTTACAAATTTCTATCGACGCGCAAAATCGCATCGATCAGATCAAATTTCACGGCCGCGGCTGCGCCATTAGCCAGTCTTCCGCCTCCATGATGACGGAATTGGTGAAGGGCAAAACCGTTGCCGAAGCGCGCGATGCCATCGCCAGTTTTTTTCACCTGCTCACCGGCGAAGGCGAGGCCAAAGTCGAGCTTGGCGATTTGGAAGCGCTCGCCGGCGTCAAGCAATTTCCTGTCCGCGTCAAATGCGCCACGCTGGCGTGGAAGGCGCTGGAGAGCTGCTTGGAGCAGGCCGGGAGCCACTAGAAGTGATGATGAGAAAATAAAAGCCAGCTTCATATTGAAGCTGGCTTTTTTATTGGCCGCAAAAAATTTGACATTCTCGCTTTTTTTGTTATTTTTTAATGAAGTGATCTTTGGAGAAATTGCCATCAAAAACAGCGCGAAGAAAAGAAAAAAAAGACATTCCAACCTTTAACCGAGGAGCAAAGCATGGCTGACAAGCTGGTTAATTATTCAACGCAAAATGGGCTGGCCATCATTGAATTGACCGATCCGCCGGCCAATACGTACACGTATGAAATGATGAAACAACTCGACGCGGCGATTCTCGAGGCGCGGATGGACGACGGCGCACATGTGATCGTGCTCAAGGGCGGCGGCGAGAAATTTTTCTGCGCCGGCGCGAATATTCGCATGTTGCAGGAAGTGACGTCGCGCTTCAAATACTTTTTTTGTTTACACGCGAACGAGACGTTGACTCGCCTGGAGCAAACCCCGAAGCTGGTGATCGCGGCGCTGAACGGCCATTGCGTCGGCGGCGGCTTGGAAATCTCGATGGCGGCGGATATTCGTCTGGCCAAAAAGGGCGCCGGTAAAATCGGTTTGCCGGAAGTCACCCTCGGCGTATTGCCCGGCACCGGCGGCACGCAACGCTTGGCGCGCCTCGTCGGCAAGGCGCGCGCGATCGAGTTGATGACCACAGGCCGCACATTTGAATTTGAAGAAGCCGAGCAAATGGGCCTCGTCAATCAGGTGTTGCCGGCGGAAAATTTCATGGAAAAAGTTTTTGAATATGCGCGCCAATTCCTCCCGCCGAACAAAGCCAGCAAGGCCGTCGGCCTGATCAAGCGCGCCGTGCAATCCGGCATTGAAGTGCCCTTCAGCGAAAGCCTGGCCATTGAGCGCGAACTGCAGCAGCAACTCTTCCAGAGCGAAGACGCGAAGGAAGGCTTGACGGCCTATAATGAAAAACGCAAACCGAATTTTGCGGGAAAATAAATTGAAATTGCAAGTGAGCAAGCAACAGCGCTTCTCGCTTGCAATTTTTTCAATATCGAACATAGTTCGCGGAGATGTTTAAACGCAATAACCGTTTTCAGGAAATTGACGGCGCGTCCTGGGCTGTTTATGGCGCCGGCGAAGAGGCGCGGATCGGTCAATTTGATCCGGGCGATTTTATCCTGACCAAAGGATCGAAGTGGCAAAACAAACTAATCCGGTTTGGCCAAGCTTTGCGCCACCGCGGCCGAAATCGCCAGTATATTCGCTGGACCCATGCCGCGTTGATTACTTCTTATGATGGTGAATTGATCGAAGCCGTCGGGGTGGGCGTCCGGCGCGGGCATTTAAGCGAGTATAAAGAAAGCGAGTATCGTATTGTGCGGCTCGGCCCACTGGCCACGATCAACGATCGTCTGCAAATGGTCAAATATGCCGAATGGTGTTTGAAAGAAGAATATGGTTATTCGATTATATTTAGTATCGGCCTTAGCTTGTTGACCGGCGGTAAATTCCGTTTCGGTTTTGACGGGCAGGCCATTTGTTCCGGCTTGGTGGCGCGCGCGCTGGAAAGAACCAGTGTGATTTTCGATAAATCGCCCTCCCATATTATGCCCGCGGATTTGGCGAAATATTTTAAAGTCGTCGATCATAATAAGTGAAACTCGTTTTATCACGTTTATTTTTTTGACAAACTATGCAAACTCAGCTTTTCATCAATGGCAAATGGGAAAACGCCGCGAGCGGTAAAACCTTCCCGACGATCAACCCTGCCACCACCGAAGTCATTGCACAAATTGCCGAAGGCGGCGTCGAAGATATTGAGCGTGCCGTCAAGGCGGCACGCGCGGCGCTCGACGGCCCGTGGGGGAAAATGAACGCCTCTGAGCGCGGCCGGATGATTTGGAAAATGGGCGAGCGGTTGCTCGACCGCCTCGAGGAGATGGCAAAACTTGAAACCATCGACAACGGTAAGACGATTACCGAGTCGAGCAAAATCGATGTGCCGTATTCCGCCGATTTGTATTTTTATTATGGCGGCGCGGCGACGAAGCTCGAAGGCCACACCATTCCAGTGAATGGGCCGTATTTCAATTACACGCTGCGCGAGCCGCTCGGCGTCGTCGGTCTCATTGTGCCATGGAATTTTCCGTTGCTATTGGCGTCGCGCAAAGTGGCGGCGGCGCTGGCCGCCGGCAATACGTTAATTTTGAAACCGGCGGCGCAAACGCCACTGACTGCGTTGATGCTCGCGGAAATCGGCATGGAAGCCGGATTGCCGCCGGGAGTGCTGAATGTTGTTCCCGGCCACGGCTCGACCGCCGGCGCGGCGCTGGTGAAGCATCCCGAGGTTGATGGCATCGCCTTGACCGGCGGCACGTCGACCGGCCAGCAACTCATGCGCGACGGCGCGGCCACGGTGAAGAAAATGCATCTGGAGCTCGGCGGCAAATCGCCCAACATCGTGTTTGCCGATGCCGATCTCGAAGCCGCGGCGCGTATGGCG
>JAJVHT010000227.1:0-2920 GCA_022072515.1 bacterium | reverse complement strand
TACGGCGGTTATAAAATGAGCGGCTTTGGCCGTGAGAGCGGCATGGAGGCGTTTGAATTTTACACCCAATCGAAAAGTGTGTGGGTGGATTTGAGTTGAGAAGTAGTTGATGAAAAATGTTTCTTTGACAAAATCCAACACGCGGCCGGTTCTCAATCTGCCGCGTTCGTCGTTCGAAAATTCTCTCGAGTTCTTGGGCGCGATGGGGTTATTGTTGATGTTCATTGTGATCGCCCAGTATTGGCCGAGTTTGCCAGAACGGATTCCGAGTCATTTCGGCGTTTCCGGCCAGCCAGATGCGTGGAGTGGCAAAAGCATGTTGCTGATTCTGCCGGTCATTGCCGCCGTGCTCTACGCCGGTCTCACAGTTTTGAGCCGGTATCCGCATCTTTACAATTACGCCTGGCCGATCACTGAGGCGAACGCGGCGGCGCAATATCGCCTCGCCCGCGAGATGATCATCGTTTTGAAAACGGAGATAGTCTGGCTCTTCGCTTATGTCAATTGGCAAACAATACAGACGGCGCTGGGCCGCGCGCAGGGTTTGGGACCAGCTTTTCTGCCGATTTTTCTTTTGATTATTTTTGGCTCGTTGGGTTTTTATCTCTATAAAGGGTTTCGCGCGCGTTGAACTTTTACGCCGCGAAAAGAAGTTAAAATCCAAAACTGTAAACCAGTATTCAGCCATCAAACTGCGACTAAATATGTTTCCAGAAATCTACATTCTCTCCGCCGCGCGCACGCCCTGCGGCAAATTTGGCGGCGTGTTTGCAGAAATGACCGCACCGGAGTTGGGCGCGTTTGCCGCGACCGCCGTGATGGAGCGCGCGAAAATTGAACCGGCGCAACTGAATGAAGTGATCATGGGCAATGCGCGGCCGGCCGGCGTCGGCCCGAATCCGGCGCGGCAGATTGCAAAACGCGCCGGTGTGCCTTATGAAATTCCAGCGTATACCGTCAACAAGGCGTGCGGCTCCAGCTTGCGCGCCATTCTCAATGCGGTGCAGACGATGAAATGCGGCGATGCCGAAGCGATTCTCGTCGGCGGCAGCGAGAGCATGAGCCGCGTGCCGTATTTGCTCACCAAAGCGCGCTGGGGTTACCGCCTCGGCCATGAGAAGCTGGTCGATGGCATGTATCAAGACGGATTTCTCTGTCCGTTGTGCGGGCAAATCATGGGCGAAACCGCGGAAACGCT
Source organism: bacterium (assembly GCA_022072515.1). GTDB lineage: Bacteria > Zhuqueibacterota > Zhuqueibacteria > Zhuqueibacterales > Zhuqueibacteraceae > Zhuqueibacter. The sequence goes on along the minus strand of JAJVHT010000227.1, from coordinate 1,722 downwards.
GGTAACACAATATAACATTTCCCGCGAGGAGCAAGATCGCTACGCGATGGAAACGCAGCATCGCTGCGAGCGGGCGCGCCAAGAGAATCGCTTTGCCGATGAAATCGTCCCGGTCGAAGTCGCCTCCGGCAAAGGCGAGAAGAAAATGGTGACCAGTGACGAGCACCCGCGCGATGGCGTGACTTTGGAGAGTCTCACGAAACTGCCACCCGTGTTCAAGAAAGACGGCACGGTGCACGCCGGCAATTCGTCCGGAATGGTTGATGGCGCGGCGGCGCTCGTTTTAGCGACGGCAGATTTTGTGAAACGCCATAACTCGCCGGTGTTGGCGAGAATCGTTGGCTACACCAATGCCGGCGTCGATCCGGCGATGATGGGCATCGGCCCGGTGCCGGCGGTGAAGGCGTTGCTCAAGAAACAGAATCTCAAGCTCGATGATATCGACCTGATTGAATTGAACGAAGCTTTTGCCGCGCAGGTATTGGCGTGTGACCGTGAGTTGCATTTCGATATGTCAAAACTCAATGTGAACGGCGGCGCGATTGCCCTCGGCCATCCCATCGGCGCCACTGGAGCGCGCCTTACGGTGACGCTCGTGCATGAAATGCTGAAACGCAAGTCACGCTACGGCATCGCCACGTTGTGCATCAGCGGCGGCTTGGGCATTGCGTTGTTGCTGGAAAGAGTTTAATATGGCAAAAATTCCAAAGGAGTGGCATAAATATTTTTGGGAGGTTGATCCTGAAAAAGTTGACCTTGCCTACTACGTGATAGGACGCGTGCTCGATCGCGGCAATTTTGATGCTGTACGCCAGGTTCGTCGTTATTACGGCGATCCGCGACTGAAAGAATTTTTGCTTTCTTCATACGCTCGCGGCTTGAGCAAACGTATCATGCGATTCTGGCAGGTCATTTTAGATTTGAGTCCGGAAGAATGCGAACGAATATCCTCAATCAGGAACAAAAATCCGCTCTGGCCTTATTAAAGAGCAATGCGGAAGTTGGTAAGTTTTACCTTTTTGAAACCGAAATCAAAAAAATTGCCCCATGACCTACCAATCCCTCCAACTCGAAAAGCAAAACCATATCGGCATTCTCCGTTTCAATCGTCCGGCGCAGCTCAACGCGTTTGACACGGCCATGATTCAAGAGGCGCCGGTGGCGTTGCGGGAGTTGCTGGCAGATGAGAGCGTGCGCGTCGTCGTCATCACCGGCAACGGCAAGGGTTTTTGCGCCGGCGCGGACGTGAATTTGCTGAATGAACTTGGCGCCAGCGGCGATATCACGCGCGGTAAAATTTTAGTCACCACCGGCAGTGAGATGGTCGAAATGATTCACGCGGCGGACAAACCGGTGATTGCCGCGATCAATGGCCCGGCAGCGGGCGGCGGCGCGGGCATTGCGCTCGCTTGTGATATTCGTGTGATGGCGCAGTCGGCGAGTATTGGCTTCACGTTCATTCGTATCGGCCTCCATCCCGATCTCGGCTGCACGTATTTCCTGCCGCGTCTCGTCGGTCCCGCGAAAGCCGCGGAGCTGATGATGACGGGTGAAATGATCGCCGCCGAGGAGGCGTTGCGCCTCGGCATGGTGAATCACGTTGTTCCGGATGCCGATTTACTGCCCAAAACTTTGCAGCTTGCGGCCGTTATTGCCGATAAATCGCCGCTGGCGTTGCGGTTGCTCAAAAAAGGCATGCACCAAACCTTCGAGCAATCGCTG
>JAJVHT010000131.1:5436-15960 GCA_022072515.1 bacterium | reverse complement strand
GAGCGACCAATATCTTTCTCGTTAAAACAAAACTACCCCAACCCCTTCAACCCCGGCACGACAATCCAGTTCTCTCTGCCTCGTTCCGGTTACGTTACGCTGAAAATTTATAACACGCTGGGAGAAGTAATGACGACATTAGTGGCAAAGAATCTCTCGGCTGGAAAGCATCAAGTCGTGTGGGAGGCCAAAGGCATGGCAAGCGGCATTTATTTCTATCGCTTGCAAACCACCGATTTTGTGCAGACCAGAAAACTTGTTTTGTTGCGATAAGAATAAAACCAGAACCCAACTTGACTTCTTGGCAAAAGCTCATTATATTCTGCATTACTTTTTTGAACAGGGTAAAGTGGAGCAACTCTTACAGGAGATTTCTGCATGATCAACGACATCAAAAAACTCAGCCAGAAATACGAATCCGAATGCGCCCAATTTCTTTGTGATCTTATCGCTACGCCGTCGATGAGCAGCCAGGAAGAAAACGTGATAAACGTGATTCGTAAAAAGATGGAGCAATTTCGTTACGACGACATCACGGTTGATCCGATGGGGAATTTGCTCGGCCGCATTGGCAATGGCAAAACCGTCATCGCACTGGATGCGCACGTGGACACCGTTGATGTCGGCAACGCCAGCTTGTGGAAAACCGATCCGTTCAAAGGTGTGATCAAAGACGGCGTCATTTATGGCCGCGGTGCCTCGGACATGAAAGGTGCAGTGGCTTCGATTGTGTTTGCCGGGCGCATCGTCAAAGAGCTGGGTTTGGCGGATGATTGCACGCTTTATGTCGTTTGCAGCGTGCAAGAAGAAGATTGCGACGGCTTGTGCTGGCAGTATATTGTGAAAGAAGACAAACTGCGGCCCGATTGTGTCGTCATTACCGAGCCGACGAATCTGGGCATTTATCGCGGCCATCGCGGTCGCATGGAGATGGAAGTGCGCACGCAGGGTCTCTCGTGTCACGGCTCCATGCCGGAACGCGGCGTGAATGCCATCTATAAAATGGCACCGATCATTGCCGATATCGAAAAGCTGAACGAGCGTCTCGCACCCGATCCGTTTTTGGGCAAAGGCACGGTAACAATTTCTCAAGTTCGCTCGACCTCGCCGTCGTTGTGTGCCGTTGCGGATAGCGCCGCCATTCACCTCGACCGGCGTTTGACGAAAGGCGAAACGATGGAATCTGCGGTGAAAGAAGTGCAAGATTTGCCGAGCGTGCAACGCGCTGGCGCGGAGGTGGTGGTGTTGGATTATGCCGTGCCAAGCTATCGCGGGCTTACTTATCCCACCAAAAAATATTATCCCACTTGGCTATTAGACGAGAACCATCACGCCATGAAAGCCGGCGAAGAAACTTATCACCAGCTCTTCAACGAAGCCCCGCGCGTGAGCCGTTGGAATTTCAGCACCAACGGCATCGCGACGATGGGCCTGCACGGCATTCCCTCCATCGGCTTTGGTCCGGCGAACGAAATCCACGCGCATTCGCCGGAAGATCAGTGCCCCATCGCCGATCTTGGCAAGGCGATGAGTTTTTATGCGGCGTTTCCGCAATTCTTCGTAAAACGTAATTCATAAAATGTAAAACGGCGTAAAACGTAATCTAAAATTTTCCATATTGCGCCTTACGTTTCACGACACTTACTTGACTAAAACGTGAAAAATAAAACTCTAAGGAGCAAACCATGACCGACGCACTACGCGGACGCGATTACATTATGACACAGGAATGGAGCAACGACGAAATTGATCTTGCACTCCAAACCGCCGGTGATTTGAAAGAGAAATTTCACAAAGGCATTCCACATCGCCTGCTGGCGGATAAAACCATCTTTCTGCTGTTTTTCGACAAATCAACGCGAACACGCAACTCGTTTGAAGCCGGCATCACCCAGCTCGGCGGGCATGCGCATTTTATCGACTCCAGCACTTCGCAAATTGCGCACGGCGAAAGCCCAAAAGATACTGGTATCATTTTGTCGAGTTACGGGCATGGCATTGCCATTCGCCACGACCTCATTCCCGGCGAAGGCAACAGCTACATGCGCGAGGTGGCGCAACATGCCAGCAAGCCGGTGATCAACATGCAATGCGATATCGATCATCCCTGCCAGACGCTGGCGGATTTGATGACGATCCGCGAAAAGTATGGCACCAACCTGCGCGGCCTCAAAATCGCGGTGGCGTGGACGTATGCGCCGAGTTATGCCAAGCCGATGTCGGTGCCGCAAGGCTTGATCATGCTGATGACGCGCTTCGGTCTCGACGTGACGCTGGCGCATCCGCCGGAATACACGCTGATGAGCAACACCATGCAGATTGCGCGGGAGAATGCCCAGAAGAGCGGCATCAAATTCAACGTCGTCGATAATCTCGAAGACGCATTTCGCGACGCTGATATTGTTTATCCGAAGAGCTGGGGCATTGAGTCGCTCTTCAAGCAGCCGGAAAAAGCGCTCGAACTTTCCAAACGCTACAAGTCGTGGATTTGCGACGAGAAGCTGATGTCAATCACCAAGAAAAATTCGATCTACATGCACTGCCTGCCGGCGGATCGCGGCAACGAAGTGACCGACGCGGTGATTGACGGACCGCACTCGGTGGTTTATCAGGAAGCGGAAAATCGCCTGCACACGGCGAAGGCGATTATGGCGCTGACGATGTGAAAAATTTGAAATTTTAAATTGAAATTTTTCAATTTAAAATTTTTTTTAATGAGGCAAATATGATCACCTGGAATAAAAATCAACGCTACACCAAAAACATCTTCGAAGCCATCGGCCGCACGCCGCTGGTGCAGTTCAATCGCATTCCGCAAAGCGAACGAGTCACTTCCACCATTTTGGGCAAGCTCGAGTGGTTTTCGCCCTCCGGCAGCTTGAAAGATCGCATCTATTACGAGATGTTCACCCGCGCCGAGGAGCGCGGCGAGTTGAAGCCTGGCATGACGGTGTTGGAATGCTCGACGGGCAACGCCGGCATCGGTTGCTCATTTGTCGCGGCGGTGAAGGGCTATCCCTGCATCATCGTCATGCCCGAAGGGATGAGCGAAGAACGCAAGAAGCTCGACATTGCCTACGGCGCGCAATTGATCCACACACCCGGCGGCGAGAGCGACGTCGATTTGGCGCTCAAAAAACTGGCGGAGATTCGCAGCCAAAATCCGGGCAAGTATTGGGTGCCGGCGCAATTTGACAATCTTGACAACATCGCGGCGCATTACCAAACCACCGGCCCGGAAATTTGGGAACAAACTGATGGCAAAATCGGCGCATTCATTGTGACGCAGGGAACAGGAGGAACGTTAACCGGAGTTGGGCGGTATTTGCGCGAGAGAAATCCCAAAGTGAAGCTCTACGCCGTTGAGCCGGCCGAGTGCCCCATTCTCGCACACGGCAAATGGGGTGAGCACAAAATCGAAGGCATTGGCGACGGCTTCATTCCGCAGGTGCTCGACGTGAGTCTCCTCGATGGCGTGATCACGACGACATCCGACGAGGCGATTGCGATGGCCAAACGCATGAGCCGCGAAGAAGGGGTGTTTTGCGGCATTTCCTCCGGCTCGAATTTGGCCGCCTGTTTGAAATTTGCCAGGAAGCATCCGGAGGTGGGGATGATCGTGACCATGATCAACGACACCGGCCAGCGCTATTTCTCTACTGAACTCTGTGACAGTCCCAAACACGTCGAGATTCCCGAGCGCGATCACGAGTTGGATGCGTACACCAAAGCGCAGTTGCAGAAGTATCAGCCGCGGTGGGAAGTGATTGAATGAATAAAACTCTCACATGCACAGGTGTTCAAAACAAGTGTCCCGCCTTACGGTGTCGCAAGACGGGACACGACGGATGGAATGTATTTGAAAGGTACAGCGACACGGAGTTGCGTTAAATTGTCTGGAGATCGCTTAAGTTCAATTTGCGGGGCAACTGACGCATTTGGTCACGCAGGCGGTTTTGCACATCGCGCTCAATCCTGCTTTTCTGCAGGCTTTCCAGGTGATGCTGCAGTTCCGGCAAATCAAGCAGCGCTTCGTCGCCGTTGTCGTCGCCAAAACTTTTAATCCGAATTTTGCTGCGTTCAGGAAGCTGAATTTTCTGCTGCTCCGGGCTGAAAAATTGAAAGCCGTGGCTGTCATCATTTTCCAACTCGGCTTGCACAGTGGCGTTCTTACCCTGGCGAACATATTCGATGCTCACTTTGTCGCCTTCCTCATAATCGCGCAGCGCCGTAATCAAATCGTCCGCGTCCGTGATTTTCTCGTCACCGGCGCGTGTAATGACATCGCCGGCTTTCAGTCCGGCTTTATCCGCCGGCGAATTTTTGCTGACGGAAAGCACCAGCACGCCGCTTTTCTCTTCAACTTTGAAATAGGGGGCAAGATCTTTGCTCAATTCCTGCACTTGCACGCCCAAACGGGGCCGGTTGTTCCAAACCATGACTTCGGGATGCCGGCCGCTGCCGCTCCAACTGAAGGTACGCGCGGCGGATTCGCTTTTGCGCGCGCCGATCGTCACTTCCAATTCGCGCTCTTCGCCCCGGCGCAGAATTTTGACCTTCACTTTTTTATCCGGCGGCGTATTGCGCACGAGTTCGGTGAATTCCTCGGCTTTTTCCACGGTTTTGCCGTCGAACGACAACAGCACATCTTCATCCTTTAAATTAGCCTCATCGGCAGGGCTGTCTTCGACGACATTGGTAATCAGCAAGCCGGAACGATTGCCGACTTTCATGGCCTCGCGCAGTGATGGCGTCAATTCCTGCACGCTTACCCCAAGCCAGCCCTTTTTCGTTTTTTCTACGGCGTGGCCTTCGCGCTGGGTCACGAACAACAAACCGCCAGCCATGAGTATGAACGCCAAGGTTCCCAGCCATTGTGGCGATAATATTTTCTTAAACATAAAAACCTCCAAGAGTGATCCAGGCGCCTGGCCTGGAAATGTGAGTATGGGTGCAGATTCTGCGTTTGCGATTATATTCAGCAGAATCGAGTATTTTCCGTAAGTCACTTGTTAAGACGCGGCCAAGTTATAAAAAGTTTTTGTATCTCGAAAATTTGTTTGTATATTGGTTTAAACGGAACGCGGCCACGAACGTCTATCTATTTGTAACACGTGTTTTGGGTACGCAAAACCAAAAGCTGCGCGGAAGAAGCGCGTCATCTCATTTCAGTCTGAAAGAGGCATGAGCACACAAGTCGCATTCAAGATGCAGGTGGCAAAAGACTCGGCGGGCCAGTACGCCGGATTACCGGAAAGTGATTTGATTACACTCGCCCAACAGGGCGATGAGTTTGCGTTCGAAGCGCTGTATCGGCGCTTTGCGCGTACAGTATACACGGTGGCGCATCACATGCTCGGCAATCATCATGACGCCGATGAGGTGATGCAGGAAGCGTTCATCCGTATTTTTAAAAATTTGTCACGATTGCGCAGTCCGCAGGCGATCACCGCCTGGGTGTATCAAATTACCGTGAATCTGTGCATGGATTTTCGCAAGGCGCGCACCCGCAGCCGTTGGGAGCCGCTGGAAGGTGATGAAGACCGGCATTCGCATTTCGAGCTGGCGACGGCGCGTTGGGTGCGCAATCCGGAGCAAGTGCTCGAAAACAAGGAATTGCTCACCCACATCACTGCGGCCATCGACTCGCTGCCGGAGCAGCAAAAAGCGGTGATTTTGTTGCACGAAGTGGAAGGCGTTTCCAAAAAAATGATTGCGGAAATTCTCGATTGTTCGTTGGTGACGGTGCGCACCAATCTGCATCATGCGCGCAAAAAGCTGCGCCGGAAATTGTTGCGTTATCTTAATGCCTAATTTTTAACCGGCCAATTGGCCAACCGACAAACCTGGGTTGAAATCATGAATGAAAAAATTATGAATTGTTTTGAAATCGAAGAACACCTGCTGGATTATGTTGATAATGAGTTGGCTGGCTCGATGCAGCAGGTGGTGGCGGAACATCTCCAAGCGTGTTTGTCTTGCCGCAAAGAGGTGGAGAGTTATCGCAAGACGGCCATGTTGCTGCAACTCCGCGCCGTGCCGGAACCGCCGGAGAGATATTGGGATGAAAGCTGGGAGAAAATTCGCGCCGGTTTTAAAGCACGGGTGTTGCCGCTGGCCGAAAAGCCGCTCGGTGTGCCGCCGCGTTCGCTGCGGCTGCAACACGTGAACTGGCGCCCGCTCGTCGGCGTCGCAGCGATGTTTTGCATCATCGTGGCGTCGGCGCTGTTGTGGTCGTGGCAATCACGCTCGCGCGAAATCGCGGCAGTGGCGCCGCAACGGATTTATATGAACCCCACGCCGGTCGTTACAGTCGGGCGTGATGATAATTTTTCCGACGATATGTACCGCCAGATGGAATTGGTCGATGCCGGCCGCGCTGCTTTCGGCTCCATCGATCCGATTTCGAAAAGCGTCATGTTGGTGCGTCTGGAGGCGGACCGCAAATGAGCTGCAAACCTGGAGATAAACGAACGCGGGATGAAAAGAGTCGATAACTTGCCAATGCGATCGCGCTGCCGTCTGTTGCTGCTGGGAATCGCGCTGTTTTTGCTGCATGGCTGCGGCGACCGTCAGACGGCGAAAGAAGTGCTGCTGGAATTCAAACAGCAGCCGAGTGAAAAATATGTTTATAATGTTGCGGACAGTGTCGAATGGGATTTGGAAGACGTTGACAAAAAGCGATACACGTTTCAACATTTGCAGGAGCAGCATTCCGAAATGGTGATCGAGACGCTCGATTCGGCCATGGTGCGGACGTTGACCATGACGTTTGTGATCACGAAGGATACGGTATTGAATGCGCCGGATTTCGTGCGCAGTCGAGGAAGCAACGCGCGTGTGGGCCGGGAATTTGGTTTTGTTTTGCGCATGCGCCAGAATGGTGAAATTGTCAGAGTCGTGACGGAAGATCCCAAAGTGGCTTTCGAATATGATCGTTCGTATAAGCCCAGCCAGCCGGTTTTTCCCAGCCACGCCATTACGCCGGGGTATGTCTGGACGCAAAATTTTCCAGTGGAAGTGCCGCGCGCCAGCCCCACGGTGGCGACGACGCAATATAAACTGCTCAGCCTGACCAAAGTTGATCAATTTGATTGCGCCGTTATTGATTTCAAGGGCAAATTAGAGTATGAAGAAATCTACAAGCCGTCGGAAGCCAAGCCGGAAAATTTTCTGCTCAAAAAAATGCTTTCGCAGATTACCAGCGAAGGCCAGATTTTTTTTGCTTATCGTGAAGGCTTTATGGTCAAGCGCGTCAATTTGATCACTTCGACGGTACGGCGAACCATCTTCACGAAAGACAAGACGGAGCAGCAATCGCGCTCGGTTTACAAAGATTACGAAACCATTACGTTGACCGCGATCCATCGCGCCGGAGGAGAAAGTATCACCTATCGTATTCCATAATTGCGTTAATTCTCGCCTGCTAAAACAAAAGCTGCTGTGTTGCTCCCGGTGGTAAGGAGGAAGGGAGGTGTGGCAGCGTTCCCAAAAGTTGCAAAAAATTTTTATTTGCCCGCCGTCTTTCCCATTGCACAAAACCACGACTATTCGTATATTCTCCGCGTAGCTCATTCGGTTGATAAACTAAATGTCGCGTCCATTGCCCGCTGTTTTTCTCTGCAGTTGTCTTTTTCTTGCCGCTTTCCAAGCGCCCGCGCAATCCGATTTGGAACGCGGGTGGCAATTTTTTTATCGCGGTGAATATAGCGCGGCGGAGCAAGCGTTTGCACGCGCCGCGCTTACGCCTTCCTCGCATTTACTTGCGCTCGTCGGCCAGAGTTTGGCGTTGGAAGAAACCGGCGAGTATGATCGGGCGCGTTCCATCATTCAGGAAGAACAGGCCCAATCCCCGGCTGCTGAATTGGCCAACCGCCTCGGCGAGATTGCTTTGCATCTTGGCGAGCAAACCGACGCTTTGCGTCATTTTACTGAGGCGCTTCGTCTCAATACGGCCTTTCGTCCGGCGCAGCTCAATTTCGCGATCTTGCAATGGCATCGCGGCGAGCGTCCGGCGGCGCGCCGCACGCTTTTGTCTTTTCTCGATTTTTATCAAACTGCCAGGCAACTCACCGCGGCCGATCTCGTGATGGTTGCCCGCGCTTGTATTTATCTCGAACGTTTCAAAGATGCCAACCGGTTGTTTGGCGACGCCCTCAAGCAAGCGCCGGACAACTGGACTTTTTATGTTCCGTGGGGTGAGCTGTTTTTGGAGAAATACAATGTCGCGGAAGCGCGCGGCATTTTTCAAGACGCCATCCAACGCAATCCCCGCGCCGTGCCCGCGTTATGCGGTTTGGCGCGTTGTCTGGCGGCTGAAAATTTGCGCGAAGCGATTGCCGTGGCGCAACGCGCGTTGACGCTCAACCCCAATTCACCGCTGGCGCGCACAACGTTGGCCGAGCTTGAGCTGGCCGCCAATAATGAAAAAGAAGCCGCCGCCGAGCTTGAAAAAGTTAACGCCCGTTTTCCGAGCTATCTGCCGGCACTGGCTTTGCGCGCCATTTTAGCCGATCGGCGCAACGACGCGGCCGCGGTCGCGCGCATTTGCCAACAATCCGCCCAAATCAATCCGCAGTCACCGGACATTTATATTCGCCTCGGCGAAGATGCCGCGCGCCGTTATCTTTTCCGGGAGTCGGTGGTTTATTACCGCCGCGCCCTCGAGCTTGATCCGGAAAGTTGGAGCGCCGCTGCCGAGTTGGGCACCAGCCTCTCGCGCCTTGGCGAGGAGAAGGAAGCAAAAGCCCTGCTCGAACGCGCCTTCGCGCGCGATCCGTATAATGTGCTCGCCGGCAATCTGCTCAATCTTTTTGATGATTTTGCCCACTACGATACGATTCGTACCGCGCATTTTCTGCTGCGCCTGCATCGCGATGACAAGCCGGTGATTGGTGCCACGGCCGCGACGTTGTGTGAAGCCGCTTATAAAAGCATGGCGGCGCGTTACCAGGTCACCTTTCCCGGCCCGATTCTCGTGGAGATATTTCCCAAGCACGATGATTTTGCGGTGCGTTGTTTTGGTTTGCCCGGCGCCCAGGTTTTTCTCGGCATCTGCTTTGGCCGTTTGATCGCGATGGACTCGCCGCGCGCCCGCGCGCAGGGTGATTTCAATTGGCAGGAAACGCTGTGGCACGAGATCGCGCATGTGTTTCATCTGGAGCTGACGGCGAATCGGCTGCCGCGTTGGCTCGCCGAAGGCATTGCAGTTTATGAAGCCACCAAGGCGCGCAGTGAATGGGATATGAATATGGAAGTGGTGATGATCCGCGCGTTGCGGGGCGGGCAGCTTCTGCCGTTGCGTGATCTGGACGAAGGTTTCACCCGCCGCCCGGATTTGGTTTCGCTCGCCTATTATCAGGCGTCGCAAATCATCTTTTTCATCGAGCGGAAATATGGCTTCAACAAAGTTCTGGCGCTCTTTCCGCATTTTCGGCAAGGCAGGAAAACCGACGAAGCCATTGCGGCAGTTTTTGGGCAATCGGTAGACGAGTTTGACAAGGCCTTTCAAGATTTTCTGCGCGACCGTTTCCATCCGAGCCGGGTGAAGGTGGAATGGCCGTATTCTCAAAGCGAGCCCGGCCATGGCCCGCCCAAAGAAACCGAGACCTTGCGCCAACAAGCCGACGCGGAGCCGGAAAATTTTTTTGCCACTTTTTATTACGGCGCGCGTCTCGCTGAAATCGACAATTCCGCCGAGGCGGAAGTATACCTCAAAAAGGCCAAAGCGCTGTTGCCGGAATATGTTGATGGGCAAAACCCTTATGTTTTATTGGCGAATCTTTATTGGAAACAAGATCGCCGCCGCGAGGCCGTTGCCGAACTGGAATATTTGACGGCAAAAAACGGCAAGAGTTTTGATGAAGCGGTGCGTTTGAGCGAATGGCAATTGGCGCTCGGCGATACGGTGGCGGCGGCGCGCGCCGTCGAACGGGCATTGGCGATTTTCCCTTACCGCCTGGAACTGCAAAGCCAATATGGCCGTTTATTACTTGCCCGCCGCCAATCACAGCGCGCGGTGCAAACATTTCGCACGGTGCTGGCGATGAATCCGGTTGATCGCGCCGATGCCTACTGTTGGCTGGCGCAGGCGTATTTGTCCTGGGGACAAAAATTACAGGCGAAAAAAAATGCGTTATTAGCTTTGGAAATCGCGCCCAATTTCGATCGCGCGCAGGAGATTTTGCTGCAGGCGGTGGAATAAATTCTTGCCGCCTGTTTTCGGAACACTTCTATTTTGGAAGAAATTCCGTCGGTTAATTTTTTAGAACCTCTGCCGGATTAAAAATCGATGCAACCCCAAAACGGAAAATTTATTTTCACCTGCGCGATATTTTTCGCCTTGGGGTTAGGGGCGCAAAGCCGAATCAGTTTCGCCCAGGCGCCGGCGGCAACCAACGGCGCCTCACCATCCGCGCAGGCTTTCACCTTCGTTCGCGTGCAATGGGAAGGCGGGCGCCGCGGTTACGGCTTCTCGGGTTTCGGTAATGGGCCGATGTGGGCGCACGACTATCCAACCGCCGA
>JAJVHT010000131.1:0-5336 GCA_022072515.1 bacterium | reverse complement strand
GCAGTTAGCCGGTTCGCCAGTTAACTGCTCAGCCAGCTAATCAGCTCATACTTTATGCGATTGCAGAATCTCATTCTCCTACTCATCTTAAGCGGCTTGTTTGACACGGCGACGCCGCAAATCGTGCAAAACGACATGTTCACGTTTGTGCGCATCAAATACAGCGCTGGCGGTTCCGGCTATGCTTTTCGTATGCGGTACATGACCGACAGTTGGGAAGTGGATTATCCAACTGCCGAAGAGAATTTTCTGCAGGGCCTGCAACGGTTGACCCAACTGCCGGTAAATGACCAGGCCTTGGCAATGCCGCTCACCGATCCGGAAATTTTTCAGTTTCCCTTTGCTTACATGCTGGAAGTCGGCCACTTGAAGCTTTCGCAAGCCGAAGCCGATACCTTGCGCGAGTGGTGTTGGCGCGGCGGCTTTTTGATGATCGACGATTTTCACGGCTCCGCGGAATGGGAGAATTTCAGCAGCGAATTCAGCAAGGCCTTTCCTGATCGCAGTCCGGTGCTCTTGCCGAAGTCGCACCCGATCTTTCACTGCTATCACGATTTCGACGGCCTCCCGCGCGTGCCCGGCCTCGGGCCGCTGATGTATGGCCGCCTTTACGAAAAGGACGGCTACGACCCGGAATGTTGGGGAATTTTTGACGATAACAACCGGTTGATGGTTTTAATCAATCACAACGTCGATATCGGCGACAGTTGGGAACACGCCGCCGACTCACGCTATCCGACCTTTTATTCAAAAATTGGATATATGCTCGGAATCAATTATATTGTGTATGCTCTGACGCATTAAAAACTGGTGGCTTGTAGCTGGTAGCTGGTGATTGATGTCATAAAGAATGAGCAGCGATAAGCATCAAGCAACAAGTATTAGTCGTGAACCCCTTTTCTCTAAAATTATGACAAACTTCGAACGCCCCTTACAACCGCTTGACGACAATGTTCTCACCGAGCGATTGCAGCGTACGCGCGACGCGATTCTGACCGAATTACGCAAAATTATCATCGGGCAGGAGGATATCATCGAGCTGGTGATGATCGCGCTTTTTACCGGCGGGCATTGTTTGATCACCGGCGTGCCGGGCCTGGCCAAAACCCTGCTCATTCGCACGCTGGCCACGATTCTCGATCTCGAGTTTAAACGCATCCAGTTTACACCCGATTTGATGCCGGCGGATATCACCGGCATCGACGTGATCGAAGAAGATCGGACGACCGGCCGGCGCGTGATGAAATTTATCAAAGGCCCGCTGTTTGCGAATATCATTCTGGCCGATGAAATTAACCGCACGCCGCCGAAAACGCAAGCGGCTTTGCTTGAAGCGATGCAGGAACATCGCATCACCGCCGGCGGGCAAACTTATCAATTGGATGAACCGTTCTTCGTCCTGGCGACACAAAACCCGATTGAGCTGGAAGGCACTTACCCCTTGCCGGAAGCGCAGCTTGACCGTTTCATGTTCAACGTCGTGGTGGATTATCTGCCGGAAGATCAAGAAGTACAAGTCGTGAATGCGACCACCAGCAACCTCCATCCGGAAGTGCAGCGTGCCGTGAGCGGCAGCGATGTCCTCGCGCTGCAAACGCTGGTGCGCAAAGTTTTTGTTGCCGATGAAGTCGCCCGCTACGCCGTCCGGCTGGTGCGCGCGACTCGTCCGACCACTAGCAATGAGGCCCCGGATTTTGTCAAAAAGTGGGTCAGTTGGGGCGCCGGCTTGCGCGCCTCACAATATCTCATTCTCGGTGCTAAAGCCCGCGCGCTGTTGCGCGGCCGTACCAATGTTTCGGTCAAAGATATTCAAGCCCTGGCGTTGCCGGTGTTGCGCCATCGCGTGTTGACCAATTTTTACGCCGAATCCGAAAAGGTCAATTCCGAAGTGATCATTCGGCGTCTGCTGGAATTGGTGCCAACGCCGAAGTCGGGGCTGTAATCGTTTCAGCAAAAGTTGTAAAAGCTCCAAGCCTAGCTGTGCCAGGATTTTTGGAGCGGAGGTGAAGGTCCATGAAAAGCCGTGTTGTAATTTGCTTTTTGGGGTGCTTGCTTGGCGGGACTATTCCCTTTGAGATTCTGTTTCAAAGGCATGTGGGGGGAGAAAGTAGAAATTATGCGCAAAATGTTGGCAATAGGGAGAAAACCACGAAATCAATGTTATATTCAAGTCACTCTTTTCAAACCGGCGGAGTGCAAGAGGCTTGGGTGCGCCATTATGGTTCAGGTCTCGCGACGACATTTGATCAAGCGACTGCTATGGCATTAGACAGTGCTGGGAACGTGTATGTCACTGGACGGAACTACAATTTCACCTCCGGCGCTGACTACCTCACGATCAAATATGATGCCGCAGGCAAACAAATTTGGACAGCCCGTTATGACGGAGAAAGCCATGACGACGATTTTGTAGCAGCGATCGCGGTGGATAGGGCAGGAAATGTTTATGTGACCGGAAAAAGCGAAGGCGTTGGGACAGCGTTTGATTATGTCACGATCAAATACAACAACGCAGGCGTGCAGGAATGGGTCGTACGTTACAATGGGCCAGAAAATGCCGATGATGAAGCCATCGCTCTTGCTGTTGATAGCAGCGGAAATATTTATGTAACGGGAAGCAGCGTTGGCACAAATTACGATTATGCCACGATCAAATACACCACAACTGGCTTGCAGGAATGGATTGTGCGTTATAATGGTCCAGAAAACTTGGATGAACGCCCCGTCGCTCTCGCCATCGCAGACTCTGGAAATATTTGTGTAACAGGTTCGGGGCAACGTTCGAAGGTAGGGCCGTACGACTACGTGACGATTAAATACGATATGAATGGGAAGGAAAAATGGCTTGCACGCTACACTGGCCCCTCAGACTTTGATGGCAACGAATCCGCCGTTGATCTTGCCGTTGACAAGTCGGAGAATGTCTATGTGACAGGTAATGGTAGCGGTTCAGATTTTTCAGATTATGCCACCGTCAAATACAGCCGTTTTGGAGTACAGGAGTGGACTGCGCGATACTCAAGTGGAGCGGATGATGTTGTCGCCGCTTTGGCGGTTGATGACTCGGGAAATGTCTATGTGACAGGATACCATTGGCTCATTGCCTCAGGTACTTTTTCTGATTATCAAACGGTCAAATACAATCGCGCTGGAGTTCTACAGTGGGTTGCTGGCATCTTTGCTGCTGGTTCACCGGACGAACCAAGTGCGTTTGCCGTTGATAAATCCGGTAATGTTTATGTAACAGGAAAGAGCGCCGCTTTCGGCACATCTTCTGATTATTTAACGATCAAATACAATTCCCGCGGACAGCAGCAATGGCTTGCCCGTTACAATGCTCCTGCGAATAGTTCGGATGCCGCCGTCGCTATTGCGCTTGATAGTTTGGGAAATGTTTATGTAACAGGAACCAGTCGCACCGTGAGTGCTGTTGGTGATGATGATTACGCTACCATTAAGTACAATAATGCCGGTATCCAACAATGGACTGCTATTTACATTGGACAAGAAAATTCTCAGGAAGCAATGGTGGGGGGCGCTGTAGACGCCGACGGCAATATTTATGTTGCCGGCTGGAGCTATTCTGCAAAATCATCTCGTGATTACGCCACGATTAAATACAATCCATCCGGAGAGCAAGAATGGGTGGCGCGCTATAATGGTCCGGGAAATTCAATCGATCAAGTTTCTGCTGTTGTCCTAGACCATGAAGGGAATGTGTATGTGACCGGGCAAAGTGTTGGTTCCAGTACTGGTTATGATTATGCCACGATTAAATACAATAGTCAAGGTTTGGAGCAATGGGTAGCGCGCTATAACAGCGAGATGAACGCCTCTGATGTTGCCACTGTTATGGCGGTTGACCAGATCGGCAATATTTATGTGACGGGAAGCAGTCAAGGAGGAGGATACACCACGATTAAATATAATAAAACTGGTGTCCAGCAATGGGTTGCGCATTATTATGGTTCGGAAAGTCCTATTACTATCGCTGTAGATGCTTCGCAAAATGTGTATGTTTTAGCGAAGTTTGAGCTGTTTATTAAGTACGATAGCCTCGGTATTGAGCAGTGGGTGAAGCCTTATAAGTTTTATAGTGCAACAGCTCTGGCCGTTGATAATGCCGGTAACGTCTATTTGTTGGGTTGGAATAAGCTTGTTGATGGTGGCCCTGAATACGTTACGGCTAAATACAGCAGCGATGGCAATGAGAAATGGATCGTTCACTATGAGGATTCAGCAAACGTTGGTAACATACCCACGGCCTTTGTGGTTGACGACTCGGGTAATGTTTTTGTCACCGGATATAGCGGCCTTGATTATAAAGGGCTTGATTTTGTAACAATGAAATACAATAGCATTGGTGTTCAACAATGGATTGCTCATTACCGCGTCCCGAAAAATCTTTATAATGTCCCTGTTGCCTTGGCAGTTGATAAAGCGGGCAGTGTTTATGTAACAGGTAGCAGCGGAGCCTACTATGCTTCGGCAACGGATTACGTCACGGTCAAGTACGATAAGCACGGCACGGAACAGTGGGTGGCTCTCTTTAATGGTCCGAGGAATTCTTCTGACAGTCCCAACGGCGTCTTTGTTAGCGCTATGGGTGATGTATACGTAACAGGCACAAGTAGCGGTGATTTGGGTTGGAGTTTTTACACAACGATCAAGTATGCTCAAAATTCGGTTTCGGTCAACGATGAAAAAATTGGTTCACTGTACAAATTCTATCTTTTGCAAAACTACCCCAACCCCTTCAACCCGTCAACCAAGATTCGCTATGCGATACCGCAGCCCACTCACGTATCGCTGAAAATTTTTGATCTGCTCGGGCACGAAGTGGCAACGTTGGTGAACGAGACGAAGTCGGCTGGTGAATATGAAATTGAATGGAAACCGATTGATTTGTCGAGCGGCGTTTATGTATATCGTTTGCAAGCCGGCGGTTTCGTTGAAACCCAAAAACTTATTTTATTGCAATAGACGGCTTCAGCCGCCTTTCACTTTTTAACCTGATGATTTATCATCAGGCGAGGTAGATATGAACACCCAACTCCGCTTTCTCAACCCCGAAATTCTTTCGAGAATTTCCGGCATGGAGCTCCGCGCCCGCACGGTGGTTGAGGGCTTTCTCAGCGGCTTGCATCGCAGTCCGTTCAAAGGCTTCAGCGTCGAGTTTGCGGAATATCGCCAATACACCCCCGGCGATGATCCGCGCCACATCGATTGGAAAGTTTATGGCCGCACCGATCGTTATTATGTTAAAGAGTTTGAGGAAGAAACCAATTTGCATTGCCATATTCTTTTCGATCTTTCCGGCAGCATGGCCGGCACGG
>JAJVHT010000121.1 GCA_022072515.1 bacterium | reverse complement strand
ACAAAAATTACTCGTAACTCAACGCCTTCACCGGATCGAGTTTGGAGGCGACGATGGCCGGCCACATGCCGAAGGTCAGGCCGACCATGGTGCAAAAGGCTAGGCCGCCAAAGGCCCATTCCATGGGCACCGAGGCCGCGAAGCCGGTAAAGAAAGTGACGACGTTGCCCAAACCGAAGCCGGCCAATACACCAAAAACGCCGCCGACGTTGCAGAGCACGATGGCTTCGATCAGAAATTGCGTGAGAATATTCCGGCGTTTCGCGCCTAACGATTTTCTGACGCCGATTTCTCGGGTGCGCTCGGTTACCGAAACGAGCATGATGTTCATGATACCGATACCGGCGACCACCAAAGCCACGATGCCAACCACGAAGGCGCCGACCTTGACGCCTGCCGTCGCCTCGTTGAATGATTTGATCACGCTGTCATTGGTGAAGATGGTGAAATCATCTTCTTCGCGCGGCGGCACGTGCCGTTCAGCGCGCAACACCAGCCGCGTTTCTTCGATGGCGTCCTGCACCAGCGCAACATTTTTCGCGCGCACCGTGACGTTGACCGAGCGGGCGTCGCCACGCGGATCGCGCATCCCATAAACTTCCTGGAAAGTAGTAATGGGGATGATATTGTAGTTGTCATAATTGCCGCCCATCGCCGAGCTTTTCTCTTCAAGCACGCCAATGATGCGAAATTTTCTGTCGTCGAGTTTGATGGTCTGGCCGACGGGATCGGTAAACGGGAATAGTTTCTCCGCAATTGCCGGCCCGATGAGGACGACAAAACTTGCAGTTTTGATGTCTTGATTCGTCAAATTGCGGCCGGATTCCACAAAATGGGTGTTGTTGGCGCTATATTCCGGCGTGCCGCCACAGATCGTCAAATTTTTTTCGGTGGATTCATTGCGGTATTTGGCAATATGCCCGAAATCCCATAATTCCGCGCCGACAATATCGACGCTGCTCACTTTTTCGCGAATCGCGTCTGCATTGGCCACCGTCACCGGTTTGCGGCGCTGAATCTTGCGCCAATCGACATTATTGTTGAAGCCGCCGGCCGGCCATTTCTGCACCTGGAACGTCGTGGTGCCCAAAACGCTCATTTCCTTTTCCATGGTATTTTGAATGACCGAGATGCCGGTCATCACGGCGATGATCGAGGCGACGCCGGCGATGATGCCGATCAACGTCAGCAGCGAACGGAGCTTCTGGGCTTGGATGGCGGCCAAAGCCATTTTTACTGCTTCGATGAAATTCATTGGTTCCCTTTTTTATGGACAATGCAAAATCGGGATTACTCGTACCGCAAAGCGTCAATCGGGTTCAATTTCGCCGCTTTGAACGCCGGCACGATGCCCGCAAGGACGCCGACGAAGACGGAAACCGTCAATGCGACGAGGACGATGGGAATGGAGATACTGGCCGGCATCAGCATGGCGTTAATCAGCGCCGTCACGCCGAACGACAGCAGCACGCCAACCAATCCGCCGAGCAAACAGATGATCGATGATTCGAAGAGGAATTGCGCCAGGATGGTTCGCTTCTTCGCACCAATCGCCTTGCGAACACCGATCTCCCGCGTGCGCTCGGTCACCGAAACGAACATGATATTCATGACGCCGATACCGCCCACGAACAGCGAGATGCTGGTGATTAGCAGGCCGATCAAAACGATCACGCCCATGACATTGTTATAAGCTGCCATCAACGAGTCCATCTTGTTGATGGAGAAATCATCTTTCTCGGTGGGTTTGAGTTTGCGGATCTTCCGCATCTCGCCGATCAAGGAGAATTCAAAATCGCCCATGGCCTCGTGGCTGGGTGCCTTAACGGCGATATCGAAATTGCGATCGGCGCCGCCGCCGAAGGATCGCAAGAAGGAAGTGATGGGAACATAAACCTGGCTGTCGAAATTCGGGCCGCCAAAAAATCCGGCGCTGCCCTGCTTTTCCATGACGCCGACGACCCGATAAATATCCCGGCCAATGTTCATTTTCTTGTTGATGGGATCCGTGTTCGCGAAGAGCCGTTTTTTGATTTCACTGCCAATGACGCAGACTTTTCTTTTGTATTGAACATCAAGATCGGTCAGGAACCGGCCGAACTCCGGCAGTGAGCTGGAGACCATGATGTGTTTGTCGGTCGTGCCAATAATGCGCACGTCATTCAAAACCTCGGAGCGATATTTTATGCTTTTGGCCGTGCCGGTGGTCGGATTGATCGCCGCCGCGTGACTGAGATGCCGCTTCAAATCTTCGGCATAATCCAGCTCGAGGTTTTTGCGATTTCTAAACTCAAACCAGTTGCCGCGCATCACCCAGGGCATGCGCGAAACATAGAGCACATCCGAGCCGATGGCGGAGATGCTTTCTTTAAACGAATTTCCCAGCCCGTTGGCTGCCGTCATGGTGGTGACGACGGCCACGATACCGATGATGATACCCAACGTGGTCAGCAGGCCGCGTGACCGGTTGGCGTAGACAGTGGCGACGGAGAGCTTCAGAATCTCGGCTAATTCGGTGAAGAATTTCATGACGGCTCTTCTTTCTTGGCGTTGTTCTTGACGCTGACTTCGGCGCCATTTTCCAAGTCCTTGCTGATCGCGCGATAACTGCCGGTCACGACTTGATCGCCTTCCGAGAGGCCGTCCAGAATTTCAATATGGCTGTTGCTCTGGATGCCGGTTTTCACCTGTCGCGCTTCAACTTTGCCATTCTTCACCACGAAGACGATTTCCACAAACCCATCTTTGTCTGGCGTAAACTGCGGCTTTGCTGAATCTGCGGCAATCGCCTCGCCACTTTTCTTGCTCGCGGGTTTCTTCTGCAATTGTTCCATCGTGCGTACCGTCACACTTTGAATCGGCACCGCCAGCGTGTTTTCGCGCGTCTCGGTGACAATATCACAGCTTGCCGTCATGCCGGGCCGCAGGTCTGCCGTCGAGCGCGTTTGGGTGACTTCAATGTTTTGGGCGGTGCCATTCGTACCGAGGGCTTTCGCCAAACCGGTGACGGCGACTTTCACTTCAAATTCCGTTTTCTGATCTGCTGTTCCGGTGCCGGTGATTTTGGCGGTGTTGGCAATTTCCGAGACATAGCCGCGAAAAACCGTATTGGGCAACGCATCGACTTCGATATTCGCGGTGTCGCTGCGCGAAATCGCGACGACATCGTTTTCGTCCACCTCGACCAAGGCTTCCATGCCGACCAGGTCGGAGACGACCATAATAACGTCTTCCTGGAATTGCGAACCCAGCGCAATCTCACCGACTTCCTTGTTCAATTGGCTGATGGTGCCGGCCATCGGCGCATAAATTCTCGTTTTGGAAAGATCGTCCTGGGCTTGCTTCAACAAGGCCCTGGCCTGTTCCACACTGTTGAGCGCGGATTCGTAGCGCGCCTTTTCGACCTGATAGGTGGCAACCGCGGCATCGTAGGAGGCCGAAGATTCGAGCTTTTTTTCGAACAGTTCTTTGGAGCGTTGATAATCCTTTTCGGCTTTCATCATGCTCTCTTTCGCCAGCTTGGCGTCCGACTCGCTCGATTTCAAACTTGCCTCGGCGCGTTCGGCGGCCGCGACATAACGCTCGCGATCCAGCTCGAGCAAGAAATCGCCCTTCTCGACCCAATCGCCTTCTTTCACCGCTAATTTGGTGATTTTGGCGCTGACATCGGCGCTGATTTTGACCTGAATATGCGGCTGCACCTTGCCGGTGGCCGTTACTGTCTCCACCACCCGTTGCCGCTTGACCGGCGAGGCTTCAACTTCGAGGGCTTTGTTTCCATTTTTCTTCATGAGGCTGGCAACGACTGCGGCGGCAATGATGACGACAATACCTGAAGCAATCAGTAGCTTTTTTTTCTTCGACATTTTCGGCGCTCTCCGATTTTAATGATTGTGTATAGAAAACATGGCACCTGTCGCCTGCAAGGTGCACCTCTCCGCGTGAGTGACCCAGCCACTATTTTGATGAATGGCGACTGCAATCTACCGAATAAGATTCACCATTAAGACGAGAAAATGGCCGAAATGTTTCATGATATTTTTTTGTGCAGATTTTTGGGGAGGATTTTAGTGATGGGCTTTGCCAGCTTTGTGGGAGTAGGGAGGAGGCTTTGGGATTTTAGGCGGCTTTTTCCTGTCACCATTCAGCTCTTGTACCGCCCGGGCGCTTATTTTTGAGATTTGTTGCATCGCGCCAATTTATTTTTGCACGCAGATTTGAGCGCCCAGGCGGTACTGAATAGTTACAAGACTTTTTTCTTTTCCGATTTAGTCAATGATGCCGGCAACCTCACCCAGCGCGAATTCAACCAGATGGCAGCCGTCCAGTTTCATGAATGATCAATCGGGTGGGAACAATGATTTTCTCGATCGTTGGTTCGGCATGGCTCAATTGCTCAATGAGCAAATTGAACGCTTTCCGGCCAATCCCTTGGGCATCAAGATGAGCGGCGGTCAATGAGGGGCGCATGAGGGAGTTATAGGGACTGTCTCCAAATGAAATGACGTCGATGTCACGCGGTATTGAAAGCCCAAGCTCGTGAATGGCGTTTAAAGTGCCGAGCGCAGCGGCAAAGCTCACCGTACAAATGAGTTGCGGCAGTGGTCCGCGTTCGTATAACTTCATCATGCCGGCATGGCCGTCACTTTGATCGAAACCGCCTTCCACGACCCAAGCCGGATTGAGGGGAATATTACGATCCATTAAGGCCCGTTCGAAACCGTGGCGGCGTTCCCGGCCAATGTAAATATCAGAATAGCCGGCGATATGGCCGATCTTCGTATAGCCATTGTCGAGCGCAAAAGAAACGAGATTATAGCAGCCTTGATAATCATCACACACAACGCTGCTGCAGCCCAGACTCTCGATAATGCGGTCAAAAAAAACCAGTTTCTTGGTCTTCGACAAAATCGCTTCGAACGGCGAGGCGTCGGCGGTCTTTTCCGTCACTGAAATCAGAAAGCCGTCCACCTGCAGCCCCAACAACGTTTTGATGTGATGCGCTTCCAGGGCGGCGTCTTCCCCGGAGACCATCATAAAAATTTCATAATGTTGTTTGTGGGCTTCGTCGTAAATGGCTTCAATCGCCTCGGAGAGAAACGGATGAGCGACTTTCGGAACAACAAGCCCGATCGTGCGTTTTTTCCGGGAAGACAATTTGCGCGCGATGAGATTGGGTGTGTAACCCATTTTCTTCGCGATTTTTTGGATCTCGACCTTGGTCACCGGGCTAATGTGAGGATGATCACTCAACGCCATGGACACGGTGCTCACCGAAGTGTTGGCCGCGGCCGCAATTTGTTTCAGCGTGACTGGTTTTGACATATATGCCTCACCATGCATAAAACGTAGTGCATCATTCAAAACAGCGGAAGGTTTTGAGTTGCTTACCAATAAAACATCGTTCCATCCGTTTTCCGGTTCACCGGCAAACAGGCAGTCTGGTAAGGATACTGCTTCGCCTTTTCTTCATTAAAGGTCACGCCGATGCCGGGCGTATCGTCAACATATAGAAATCCGTTTTCGTAATGATAATTCGGAGTGAAAACTGCATGGACGATTTCCTGATGCGGCATGTACTCTTGAATGCCGAAATTGTTGATCGCGAGATCGAAGTGCAGCGAGGCGGCCAGGTTCACGGGCGAAAGGTCCGTGGCGCCATGGAAGCCGGTTTGAATATGATAAAAAGCAGCGTAAGCGGCAACTTTTTGCAGATGTGTGATGCCGCCGCCGTGCGATAGCGGCATGCGAATAAAGTCAATAAGCTGTTCCGTGATGAGCGTGGTGTAGTCATAAACCGAGTTGAAAACTTCACCGATGGCAATCGGCGTCGTTGAATGTTGGCGCACGAGACGCAGCCCTTCCTGCAACTCCGCGGTGACGGGATCTTCGAGCCAAAACAGATGAAACGGCTCCAACTCTTTGGCCAAGCGCGCCGCTTCAATGGGCGTGCAGCGATGATGCACATCGTGCAGCAGGTGCAGATCATCGCCAAAAACCGCACGGATTTTTGCAAACATTTTGGGCACGAAATTCAGATACTTGGCCGTGTCCCAGGTTTCCTCTTGCGGCAGACCCTTTTGCGCCGGCTCGTAGGGTTTGTCGCCCTTCGGCACGCCGTAAATTTGGCCGAGACCCGGTATGCCAGACTGCACACGCACGGCCAGATATCCGGCCTCGACTTTTTTGCTGACGTCTTCAAGGGTTTGTTCTAAATCTTTGCCGGTGACATGTGCATAAACCAACACCCGTTCCCGGCTCTTGCCGCCAAGCAAATTGTACAACGGCGTGTTCAAGGCCTTGGCCTTGATATCCCACAACGCCATGTCGATGGCGGAGAGGGCGCTCATCGTCACGGCGCCGCGTTTCCAGTACACACCCTTGTAAAAATAGTGCCAAATGTCTTCAATGTTGCGCGGATCTTTGCCAATCAGCGCCGGAATGCAGTAGGCTTCCAGATAGGTGGCCACCGCTTTCTCCCGGCCATTGAGGGTGGCGTCGCCCAAGCCGGAAATGCCGGCGTCCGTAGTGATTTTGAGTGTGACGAAATTTCTGCCCGGGCAGCAGACAATGACTTTGGCATCGGTGATTTTCATCTTAATCTTTCCACTAAAATGGCAAAACCATTCTGGGCAAAATTATTAAAGCCATCTTGGTCGTAAAGCAAAAGCTTTTGAACACGGATAACGCAGATGACGCGGATTCTCACGGATTCTGATCTTTGCTTTATCCGTGTCAATCCGCCCAATCCGCGTTCAAAAAATGATAAGATAAATTTCAGCATCCTATTCTGAATGTGTTGGTCGTTGCCTCTAAATTCCCGGCGCATACGGAAATTTAAGCTGCATGTAATACTCCAATGTTCTGTCCGGTTTTTCATACTCTTGCGGTATGGGCAGTTTCGAAAAAGTTTGGAAATAGAGCAGACAGGCGTTACGCCACCAGACGGCTTCCTGCTCTTGAATTTTCAACAAAGCTTGCACGTGACTGAAGCGTTCGTCGTCGATCATGCCGGCCAGGGTTTCCCAAGTTTTGCGCATGGCGCGCACCGAGTCCACGCCGCTGTAATATTTAAAACACAATTCTTCCCACAGCGTTCTTCCCGATTTCATTTTGTGCTGCCACGGCACGTGATGGAACCACAGCAGGTACGGCTCGGGACACGTGGCGAGATCACCGAATTTTTGCCGGACCGGAAAAAAATACTGGCCCACGGCGTCGCTGCCGGAAGGCGAACGATTGAAGCCGATGCCGAGAGAGTCGGCGCGGTGATAATAAACCGAAGTCCAATCGGCGCGGCCCTGATCAATCCATGGCCCCGGGCCGTAGTGATGGCTCCAGCCCATGAGATGGTGCAAGCCGAGCGGCGTCATGTAATTCACCGTGATTTCCCGCGACGCTAACAGCATCGACTGCGCGGGTGCAATAAATTTTTCATTATTTGTGAAAGTCATTCGCAACCAATCATCGGCGATGATTTCCGCCGTTTGGCGGTGATCCCACGCCAGACGGCCAAAGGCAAACCAGTTGGCCTGGGCGAATGGATGGCCGCACCAGTTGCGATCATCGCCAATGTTGGAAACGCCTGCAATCCCGCTCAGAGTATGCTGATCGAGCTTGCCGTCGATCACATTTGCCACCAACGATCCTTCGCCATGCGCATACGTGTCAGCGTCCAAAACTTCTTTGAACAGCGGCGCGAGATAAACCAGGTGTGTGGCAAACCCCAGATACTCTTGCGTGATTTGAAATTCCATCATCAACGGCGTGCGGGGCATGACGCCGAACAGCGGATGAAACGGCTCGCGCGGCTGGAAATCAATTGGGCCATTTTTTACTTGAATGAGCACATTGTTTCGATACTTGCCATCTAACGGTTTGAACTCGTTGTAGGCTTGCTTGGCGCGGTCCTCCGGCATATTGTTGTCATAAACAAAAGCGCGCCACATCACGACGCCGCCGTGCGGGGCGACGGCTTCCGCCAGCAGGTTCGCGCCTTCGGCGTGCGTGCGTCCATAGTTTTGCGGCCCAGGCTGGCCTTCGGAATTGGCTTTGACCAAAAAACCGCCAAAGTCCGGAATGAAGCGATAGATTTCGTCGGCTTTGTGGCGCCACCAGGCTCGCACTTGTGCATCGAGCGGATCGGCCGTTGGCAAGCCGCCGATTTCAACCGGGGCGCTGAATCTGGCGGTGAGATACACTTTGAGGCCGTAGGGCCGGAAAACTTCCGCCAGCGCCGCGACTTTTTCCAAATATCTCGCGGTCAGTACCATGGCATTGGCATTGACATTGGTGAGGACGGTGCCGTTGATGCCGATGGAAGCGTTGGCTCGCGCGTAATCTTTGTAGCGCGGTGAAATATAATCCGGCAGCTTGTGCCAATCCCACAGCGAGGTGCCGGCGTAGCCGCGTTCCACGCTGCCGTCGAGGTTATCCCAGTGGTTCAGCAGTCTCAACTTGATTTTGGGTGTGCTGATAATCGACAGCACGTTGATGTCCTGGCGGGTCTGCAATAAGCGCAGAAAGTGAAAAACGCCGTACAGCACGCCAATATCATTTTGTGCAGCGATCACCGTGCATTTTTTCCCATTTGCATTCATGCTGTGGATGATGAATCCTTCTTCGCCGGCGGCGTGCAATTTTTTCTGCAAATTCAAAGCGGCAATCATCGGCGAGCTTTGTGGGGTGCCAACGACGATGACGCCGTGTTTCGTGATTGCTTGCACGAAAGCTAACCGTGTCCCCAACAAACCGGCAAGCCCGTTGCTCAATTCTTTTCTGGCAGTATTGAGCGTTGGCGAGTTTCCTTCCATATTAATTGCGATAAATGCGGTTTTGTAAGCGCTTAACTTTTCCGCCTCGGTGATGAGATCATATCTGAGCCAGAGGCGGTAGCCATCTTCAGCCTGGGCAAAACCACATAAAACGAGAAACTCCCCGATTACCACCAAGATGATAATGAGTGAAAAAAGCTTGGCGTTGTGGCTGTCGCGCAAGATTTTGCATTTTAATTTATTCGGCATTTTAACCGCGTATTTTTTTTGCATATTGATAACTTTTCTCTTGACACGAAATTAAAAATTTATTACATTGCCTTCGCGCGAAGTTTGAAACGTTTCAAATCGACATTTGAAACGTTTTAATATAGTAAATGTCGCCTCGCATGTCAATAGCTAAATTTGACAGATTAGCCATTAATTAGTCAAAAAACGCTTAGTCCGTTAGTTAAAACACTTAAGTCCAGCCAATTTTTAAGTCACGCGCTCGTGTTGAGAGTTTTCGACGTTGCAAAATTTAATGGTACTTTGACACTCCACTAATGCTTTCGAGTCAAAGCTGTTGACGTCAAACGATGACCGAGTATGCACGTCTTGTTTTGCAATCCTTATATGTTTGAATGATGAGACCGTAAGAATGGCCGCCTCTGATCCTTACGTTTTCGATTAGGAATTAGGTGCGGTTATGCTTTTTGCTTTTGGTTCTTTCTAACCTGTGTCCGCATTATTCAAGGAGATAAACCAATGAATACAATACGAATGAAAGTGCTTTTGGTGCTCTTGGCGCTGCTTGCCGCCTCTTCTTTTTTACAGGCAGCCGCCTCCGGAAAAGTATCCGGCTATGTTTATGATCAAGATAAAGAACCCCTGCCAGGAGCGAGTGTATTTCTCGAAGGCACAAAATTGGGCGCCGCCACAGATCTGAATGGTAGATTTGTTATTCCCATCGTACCGGTTGGCCGTTATAAGTTAGTGGTTAGATACATTGGTTATCAAAGCAAGAAAGTTGACGTTGTGGTTGAAGCCGACCAGGAGGTCAAACAAGTTATTACCCTGGAATCCGAAGTTGTTGAAGGCGAAGTCATCGTCGTAACGGCCCAGGCCGAGGGGCAGTTAGGGGCAATCAACCAGCAGCTTGCTTCCGATAAAATCGCCAATATTGTCTCCGAGCAAAGAATTCAGGAATTACCGGACTTCAATGCGGCGCAGGCTCTCAGCCGTTTGCCGGGAATTTCAACGACACAAAGCTCCGGTGAAGATAATAAAGTTGTTATTCGTGGGCTGTCACCGAAGTATAATTCCATCGAAGTTGAGGGTGTTAAACTTTCTGCAACCGGAAGTTCACAAATCGGGCTTTCCTCAAATCCTGAAATTGCCGCGCAAGATGTAAGTAATGACCGCAGTGTGGACCTCACGATGGTATCGCCTTACATGATCAGGACGATTGCGGTTTACAAGTCACTGACCCCCGACATGAATGCGAATTCCATTGGCGGGACAGTGAACATGGAGTTAAGGGAAGCTCCGTCGGGTCTCCACACGGATTTGTTGTTTCAAGGGGGCTATACGGACAAAAGTAATACTTATGGAAACTACCGCACCGTCGCTTCCGGAAGCCGCCGCTTTTTTAATGATAAACTTGGCGTCTATGGACTGGTTAATGCCGAATCTTACGATCGCGATGCCGACAATCTGAGCGCCGATTATGGCATTGCCTCATCAATTATAGATCTGGGAACAGGGTTCCGTCCGACGCAAGTTAATACGGTGACATTTAACCGGCATTTGGAAACCAGAAAGCGTTACGGAGGAAATTTAATTTTGGATTATAACCTCCCGCACGGCTCTCTTAAGTTTGTTAACATGCTTACCAGGTTGAATTCGGATTTTACGGATCATCGCCAGAACATCAGGTACGATAGTGGCAGAATGGAATGGCAACTTCGGAAGGGCGAAAATGTCACGGATCAGCAACTGCATTCGCTTAAATTAGACTATGATCTAGGATTTTTAACTGCGGATTTATCTGCCAGTTATACCGCCTCAAGCAACGTCTTGGATAATTCGCCTCGAATAAATTTCAATCAAACCGATGCCTTGCAGGCCGGGGTACTCCGTGATAATCAGACCCCCGAGGAACTCACTTATCTCCTTGCCAACTTTAAAGGCGTCAATGAAGTCGTGCTTAGAAGTGGTGATCTGCTGAGCAACGACTATCAGGAAGATAAATATACCTACAGGGCAGATTTTCAGCTCCCACTTAATATCGGCATCGCCGCAAGCGGGTTTTTAAAGTTTGGCGGTCAATTCAACAAACAATCAAATTCTACCGATCAGGAAACGCCTTATCTAAACTTCAATGGAAGTGCGACGGGTACCGGAACTGATATTCAATCCAACTTGATGCGAGGGGTTTATAGCACGTTTGGAATATCGACGAATAGTCGTGGCGATTTGACCGGCCCGGCATTTGTTAATTCCGACCAGTCCCTCTTTAACTCCTTTTTGGATAACCGGTTCGGAAATATCTTTTATACCTCCAATCCCGATTTGCTCGTCAATATCTTGAATTATATTATTGGCAACCCGGCCTTCGATGCCTCCAATCGGGATTTTAGTTCTGGGGCTCAAGGTGGCTGGTATGATGGACCCTATCAGCGGCTGACCAACGATTATAAATATAATGAAGATTATTACGCCGCTTATGGGATGGCTAATTTCAGTTTCCTGGACTTTACCCTGATCGGTGGAGCGCGTTACGAAAAAGTGAAAACCAAGTACTTTGCTTATAACGCGCGGGATCAGCGCAATGCCCAGACCCAGGTGATGTACGATACCACGGATTTTAAGGAGAATGATTTTCTGCTGCCGATGGGGCAAATAAAATACTCTCCCTTTACCTGGATGGATATTCGCTACGCCTACACCCAGACGCTGGCCAGGCCGGATTACCAATCCATCAGTCCGAAGTTCACCATCACCCAGGGCAACCAAATATATACCGGCAACCCGGAGCTTAAACCCGCCAAGGCCTTTAACCATGATTTAAACTTCACGTTCTTTTCCAACAAATTGGGGCTTTTGACGATAGGCGGTTTTTATAAGACTATCGACGACTTTGTCTATACCGCCAACTATCAATTGGATGCGGCGGACTTAGCCGGCTTAGACACGCTTTCGCATTACCAGATTGTCCGAGGTGGGGCCCTGGTCGTAACCCCAACACTTACTAATGGCAGGTCGAACGCCAGTGTGTTTCGGCCGCTGAATAATCCTTACGACGCGACCGTTAAAGGACTTGAATTGGACTTCCAGCACCATTTGCGCTACGCGCCAGGGTTTTTGAAAAACGTGATTTTGGGCATTAACTATGCGCGTATCAAATCTGCAACCAGGTATCCATTCTTTAAAACCAGAGTCATTCCAGGTACCAGACCGCCGCAATTCGCCCTTGTCGATAGCTCCTCCTCCGGACGCTTGCTCGATCAACCCAACCACATTCTGAACTCATACCTTGGGTACGACTACAAAGGCTTTTCATCCAGGGTGTCATTGGTTTTCCAGGACAACTCGGCCCGAGGAAACGGCGGGGAGTTTCCGGAAAACGATTCCTTTACCAAGGAATATTTCCGCATGGATTTCTCGGCCCGGCAAAAGCTGCCATATTACAATAGTGAGTTGTTCCTGGACGTCAGTAACCTGAACGATCGGAATACCAGTTGGATCCAAAGATCAATCGAGGGGTTCCGAGGCATAGACAACTATGGCTTAACGGCAAATCTTGGATTAAGAGTAAGGTATTGAGCTTGATGAAATTCATAATTGAATCTTGAAACTTCATAGCCAGAAGAAAGGAGCAAGCCATGAAACGGCTTTTACTATTCCTGTTCGTCACGCTCTGTTGGAGCAGCATGCTGTATGCTCAAAAAGATACGGTAGCTGTTAAAGGGTATTATGAATCCGGAGGTGTAGCGCCCGATAACTACGGTACCCTTAATGTCGCCATTGAAAAGGCAATAGCTGATGGTAAGATTAATAATACCGTTTTTAAGCTGACTCCGTATGATATCTATGTGCTGACGAGAAGCATTTACATGGATAAAGGGCAAAACCTGGAAATTGTTGCCCCGAAACCACTCCGAGCCGGAGAGGCAGACGCTGAAACCGTACAAAAATCTGCTCCTCCCCAAATTGTTTGGACTGAAGAAGCCATAACCAGGACTTATATTATCCAAAGTTATGGTGATGTCGTGATGAAAAATGTTTGGGTGCGGTACGCCGATATTTTGGGTAATAAAGTCAGCTCATCTATCACGTTTGAAAATCAAGATCCGGCAAACGATCCTGAAGAAGGGCATTTTGACGGCTGCATTTTTGATTATGCGGGAATTGGCGCCGAAGCCGCCGGGGCATTTTGCATCAAAGCTGATCACTTTGAAGGCACTTTTACAAACTGCTACTGGAGAAATAATTCCGATAACCACTTCCGGTATTACGGACGGGCGATTTCTTTCCCATACCAAAGCTCGGGATGGCATTACGACAAGCTGCTTTTTGAAAACTGTACCTTTACCAATCTCGGTAGAATCGTGATGGAGGAAGGCAATGAGTATGGTGACAACATTCATATCAACCACTGCACCATGTTGAATTCGTTGGAATGGGTCGTGCAGACTCAGGGCCTGGTAAGAAATACGTCTATAACGAACTCTATATTTGTGAACCCCAACATGTTAGGCTATAGAGCGCTTGATGTATGTACCATACCACCGCAGACCTATAATGATTTCCTAAATGGCTTGTGCGATCCTCCGGGCGGTGGTTTGCTCAATGGCATAACTCCGGTAGACTCTCTGACCATTGAAGTTCCCTTCACCGACTATGACCGAAAAATATTTATCGGCAATAACGTTTATGCCTTTACGGATTACATGAAAGCCTGGTATGAGGGATGTGGGTGGTGCAAAGAACAGATTCGACAAAGACGCCGTGAGGAACTGTATCACCCACCTCCAATGCTGGGTGAAGACGAGAAGGCGTTTATCGATTCCACAGACGCTCAGGGCAACAAGGTATTCAAAACCATGAACGTTGATTGGTCCACCATATACGACGCGGATCCGAAGTTCATCGAGGAAGCCACGAACCAGGATACATTTTTACTCTTCGTAGAATACAAATGGAGTACCGCTGCCGATGTGGACTGGTCTTATCGACCCGACGCCGGTTTTAATCAGACCTGGCCCCTGCCGGAGAATATGGCCTACAATAACATTGCCTATCAGACTGCAGCGATGGGTGGTTTCCCATTGGGAGACTTGAATTGGTATCCGGATAAACTGACGCCCTGGAAAGCCCAGAGAGATAAAGAATGGGAAACGATCAATAATTGGCTCAATAATGGAATTACTGGTGTAAAAGAGCGCGGGGGAGTTGTACCGGGTGATTACTCGCTTGCCCAGAATTATCCGAATCCATTCAATCCCACCACGCAAATTGAGTATTCGGTTCCGCGCCACGGCCACGTGTCGTTGAAGGTGTATAATTCTTTTGGACAGGAAGTCGCGACGATCTTTGATGGGGTTCAGAAGGCCGGCAATTACGTGGCCACCTTTGATGCGACCGGGCTGGCCAGCGGCGTTTATTTGTATCGCCTGCAATCCGAAAATGTCTCCATCATTAAGAAGTTTGTTCTCGCGAAATGACATTTTCCCAATGACGCGCTCCCGTTCCGACGGCTGATCCCAGGCAGCCGTCGGGACGGGAAGACGTGTTTTCATTACGTAATTTTCTAATTGAGGGAGGTGATTTTGGATGCACAAATTTCGCCACAAACTGATTTTGCAGAGATAATTTTGCCTTCAGTACCTAAACCCATCAAAACAGAAGGAAGATGAAGACTATGAAAAAGTTTGTGTACGTTTTTATGGCGGTCGTGACCGCTTTGCTTGTACTAAATGTGGCCATGCTACAAGCGCAGACCCCGGTTGATCAATGGGGTTCGACAAGTCAAGGAAGGAACTGGCCGATACTGAATAATGCCAGTACTCCTGCTGGTAATGGCAGCATGGGTGGTCCAAATCCTATACCTGGCGGTAGTCCGGGTTGGGCGACGATTCGCGGTGAATTTAATCCTCTTCAAGCAACCACAAGTCAGGCCGTTGTTGTTATGGGTAAAATACAGCTTGTTGGTGCCACCGGTGGAGGAAGTACCTATACGCCGCTTCGTTATGCATTGACTTATCACCAGAATGATACCCTTAATAATGCGTTAACGAGCACTGCTTCTTGGATAAGAGGCCCCAGTTCGGGATATGCATTTATGCCAAGATCGGCTGCAGGCACTGTATCAAATGGTGCTTGGGGCAGTGGTACAATGGGTGTAATTCGAAATGGCAATTGGAACAGCAGCAATAGCAATGGCGGCCCTGCTCTTGTCACCATTCTACAAGCTCCACGCAATGCGGAATTAGTGCCAGGGACATATAACTTTGCTTTTTCAGTTCAGGCGGTCAATGATACCACCAACGAAATCAGATGGTATCTTATCGAAGAAAATAATAAGTACTGGTTTGGCGGTACTGTCACGGGTCCGGCCTCAACAACTCAATTCAACGGTGTTTGTTTTGGGGTCAACACGGGCGGCTGGACGCAAGTTAATTTAATAGGAGTCACCGCTGCACTTGGCACTCCGATTACTGTGCCGGAAGCCCCGTGGCAAGCCTACTATGTCGATCAATGGGGTACAACTCCGCAAGGGCGCTACTTCCGGATCACGAATGATGCTAATACGTTGGTTGGCGATGCTAGTATTGTAGGTACGGCTCCGATCAATGGCGCCGGTCAGGCTACTGTCCGAGGCGGTTTTGGTCAGGATCTGCCAATCAAGACCAATGAAGCGCTGATTGTGAGCGGTGAGCTCGAATTAGTTGGTACACTTGGAGCAGAAAGTTCATATAATCCGCTTCGTTTTGCACTCGCTTATCACCCGAATGATACGCTTCGATATGCGTTGACCGACTCTGCGCGGTGGGTCAGAGGACCTGGTTCCGGCTATATTTGGTGCCCAAGAACGGGTGCAGGTACCGTAGCGAATGGTGCTTGGGGTAGCGGTACGATCGGAATATTGAATAATGGCAATTGGAACAGTACCAATAGCAATGGCGGACCGGCTCTCGCAACCATCCTTCAGGCTCCGCGCAACGCACAAATGATAGCGGGAACCTACAAATGGGCCATTTCGGTTCGGGCAGTCAATGATACCACCAACGAAATCAAGTGGTATCTGATTGAACAAAGTAATAAGTATTGGTTTGGCGGTACTATCACTGGCCGTGCCGTAACCAATAAACTCAACGCTATTAATTTCTGCGTCAATACCGGCGACTGGACGCGAGTTAACGTACTTGCCGCTCAGGTAGATTATGGCGCTCCGATTACTGTCCCGGAAGCCCCGTGGCAAGCCTACTATGTCGATCAATGGGGTACAACTCCGCAAGGGCGCTACTTCCGGATCACGAAT
>JAJVHT010000072.1 GCA_022072515.1 bacterium | reverse complement strand
TTGCCCAAAAAGAAATCGAGCCGCTCGCGGCTGAAATCGATGTCACCATGGCTTTTCCGGAAGCTAATCTGCGCCAAATGGGCGATCTCGGTTTTCTCGGCATCGGTTTCCCGGCTGAATACGGCGGTTCCGGCATGGACGCGCTCTCGTTTGCATTGATGATCGAAGAAGTCGCAAAAGCGTGCGGCTCCACCGTACTTTCGGTGGCGGCGCATTGCTCGCTGTGCTGCTGGCCGATTACGGCATTTGGCACCGAGGCCCAAAAGCAAAAGTATCTTCCCGCTTTGCTCGCCGGCAAGAAGTTTGGCTCGTTTTGCCTCACCGAACCGCACAGCGGGTCGGATTCCGGCGCGTTACAAACCATGGCGCGACGTGACGGTGATCATTTTATACTCAATGGCAGCAAACTATACGTGACCAACGGCGGCTATGCCGGAACGTATGTTGTTTTTGCTAAAACCAATCCCGACGCCGGCACCAAAGGCATTAGCGCCTTCATCGTCGAGCGCGATTTTCCCGGGGTGATTATCGGCAAAAAGGAAAATAAACTCGGCCTCCGCGCTTCAGACACGCGCCAAATTTCCTTTGATAACTGCCGGGTGCCCGCCACAAATCTCTTGGGCGTCGAAAATGAAGGCTTTAAAATCGCCTTGAAAACACTCGATGGCGGCCGCATCGGCATCGGCGCGATGGCCGTCGGACTGGCGCAGGCGGCGATGGAAAAAGCCACGGCGTATGCCAAAGAGCGCAAAGCTTTTGGCCAGGCCATTGCGGAGTTTCAGGCGATTCGCTGGTACATTGCCGATATGGCCACGGAAATTCACGCTGCCCGTTTGATGGTGCATCACGCCGCCCGCTTGAAAGACGACAATAAGCCTTTCACCACTGAGGCCGCGATGGCCAAACTCTTCGCCAGCGAAATGGCGATGCGCGCCTGCAACAAAGCCATTCAGATTTACGGCGGCTACGGCTACATCATGGATTACCCCGTCGAGCGCTACTGGCGCGACGCGAAGCTCACCGAGATCGGCGAGGGCACGAGCGAAGTGCAGAGGTTGGTGATTTCGCGCGAAGTTTTGAGGGAAATTTAGATGCAATTCGGCGATCTCAACATCTTCATTCTCTCTGACGGCCTGTTTCGCCTCGATGGCGGCGCGATGTTCGGCGTCGTGCCGCGCGTGTTGTGGGAAAGAACCGATACGCCCGATGAGAAAAATCGCATTCTCATGGGATTGAATTGTTTGCTCGTGATTCACGGCGATCAAAAAATTCTCATCGACAACGGCGTTGGCGATAAATTTGATGCCAAATTTGGCGGTATGTTTGGCATCCATCGCGAGAAGACCTTGCTCGAGCAGCTTGCCGATTTGAATGTGCAGCCTGAAGATATTACGCATGTGATCATGTCTCACATGCACTTCGATCACATCGGCTGGAACACGCGCCGGAACACGGCTGGTGAAATCGTGCCGACGTTTCCCAACGCCAAATATTTTGCGCAGCGCGGCGAATATGAAGTTGCCAACCAGCCCGATGATCGCAGTCGCGCCAGTTATTTGAAATGGAATTGGGAGGCGCTCGGTGCGCAATTACACTTGCTCGACGGCACCACCGAAGTGCTGCCCGGCATCGAAAGTTTTCTCGCGCCCGGCCATACGCTTTATCACACGATTATCAAAGTGCAGAGCGCCGGCAAAATCGCGGCATTTTTCGCCGACCTGGTGCCGACGACGTCGCATCTCAAGACGCCGTATGTCATGGGGTACGATCTCTATCCCAAATTGACAATGGAGACCAAGCCGAAGATTTTGCAGCAGGCGTTCGAAGAAAATTGGCTGTTAATCTTCGAGCATGCGCCAAGAATCAAAGCCGGTTATTTAACACAAGCCGAGGGCAATTGGAAGGTGGAGCCACTCGCCTTTTGAATTCAGGATGAAATAAAATGAACAAACCGCCAAAAGATTCACAAGTTCAGGTTGCCAAAATCACGGCGTTTCAGGCGATTGCCGTCGCGTTGATCACGGTCGCCGGCGGCTCGCTCGGCTATTTTCTCGGCGAATCCGGCAAAGCCAAAAGCAAACCGGAAATCAAGCAAAACTGGCTGACCATTAAAAACGTGGAGTACACCGGCAAAGCGCGAATCGTCGTCAACGTCAATGGTAACGATTTTTCTTATCCGTCGACAAAAATTTGGACCGGCAATTTGGAGCCGGCGGCGCAGGAAAAATTTCCGCTGCCGCTCGCGGAACAATATAAAATTGCTTTTACGGCATTGGTCTGTCCTGCGGACCCAACTCTGGGCGGCGTGTACGAAACGAAATTTTTTTATCAGGAAGAAACTGGCCGGTCGCAAATCCCGACCGGTGATAAAAACGCTTCTTGTCTTCCCAACGCCGATTCGCCTTCAGGAATCAAGCCGCCGCTCAAAGTGCATTTTGCCATCGAATAAAACCGATAACCCAAAGGTGAAGTCATGCTCTCATCCTTCCGTGAAGTTGTCATCGCTGGCGCCTGCCGCACGCCCATCGGCGCATTTCAAGGCGCACTGGCCTCATTATCCGCCTCCGAACTGGGCGCGATAGCCGTCAAAGAAGCCGTGCAGCGCGCCGGCATCGATCCGAAAAAAGTTGACGAAGTTATCATGGGCTGTGTGTTGCCGGCTGGCGTTGGGCAAGCGCCGGCGCGGCAAGCCGCGCTCAAAGCCGGGCTGCCGGTGGACGTCACTTGCATGACGATCAACAAAGTTTGTGGCTCCGGCCTGAAAGCCGTCATGCTCGCCGCGCAAGCGATCACGGTCGGCGACGCCGATGTCATCGTCGCCGGCGGCATGGAAAGCATGTCGAACTCGCCGTATTTGTTGAGCAAAGCGCGCGACGGTTATCGTCTCGGCCACGGCGAGCTGATTGACAGCATGATCAAAGACGGTCTGTGGGATGTTTATAATAATTTCCACATGGGTAACGCCGCCGAAATCTGCGCGCGCGAGTGCAATATTCCGCGCCACCTGCAGGATGAATTTGCCGTCATGAGTTACAAACGCGCTTTGGCCGCGCAAGAGAACGGTTTGTTCGCCAAAGAAATCGTGCCGGTGCCCATGCCGCAGAAAAAAGGTGCGCCGGTTTTTGTCAATGATGACGAAGAGCCGAAGAAAGTGAATTTTGAAAAAATGTTGACCCTGCGGCCGGCATTTGAAAAAGAAGGCACGGTGACCGCAGCGAATGCCTCCAAAATCAATGACGGCGCAGCCGCGGTGGTGGTGATGGCGAAAGAAGTAGCCGACAAACTCGGCATCAAAGCGCAGGCGAAAATTATAGCGCAAGCTTCTGCCGCGAAGAAACCGGAATGGTTCACCACGGCGCCGCTCGATGCGATTGAAAAAGTTCTTAAGAAATCCGGGTTCGCACTCAATCAAATCGATTTGTTTGAAATCAACGAAGCGTTTGCGGTGGTGGCCTTGGCGGCGCAGCAGCAGCTTGGTATTCCGCTGGATAAGCTGAATGTGCACGGCGGCGCCGTCGCACTCGGCCATCCGATTGGCGCCAGTGGCTGCCGCATTCTCGTCACGCTCATGCACGCGCTGCAAGAATACAAAAAGCGATACGGCATGGCCGCCATTTGCATCGGCGGCGGCGAGGCTTCGGCAGTGATCGTGGAGAATGTTGGATAATTGAAGAGGCAAGCATGGAACGCATCGGTGTGATCGGTGGCGGCACGATGGGCAATGGCATCGCGCACGTGTTCGCCCAATTTGGCT
Source organism: bacterium (assembly GCA_022072515.1). Classification (GTDB taxonomy): domain Bacteria; phylum Zhuqueibacterota; class Zhuqueibacteria; order Zhuqueibacterales; family Zhuqueibacteraceae; genus Zhuqueibacter. The sequence continues at coordinate 12,784 of JAJVHT010000072.1, read as the reverse complement.
ATTCCGTAACGTTGGTCGACGTCAAGCAGGAATTCATTGACCGCGCGCTGGCGACGATCAAAATTAATCTAGAGCGGCAGGCGAAGAAGAATATCATTACGGCCAACGAGGTTGCGACTATTCTTGGTCGCATTGCGACGGCAACGGAATTAAAAGTACTGGGTAATTGTGAACTTGTTATAGAAGCGGCAACTGAAGAAGCGACGCTCAAGAAAAAAATTTTTGCCGAGCTGGAGGCACTGTGCCCGCCGGAAACGATTCTGGCGAGCAACACGTCATCGATTTCAATCACTGCAATTGCGGCAGCAACCCGGCGTTCCCCAAAAGTGATTGGGATGCACTTTTTCAATCCCGTTCCCGTCATGACGCTGGTGGAAGTGATTCGCGGTTTGGATACGGACGAGGCGACGTTCAACACGGTCATGGAACTCAGCAGAGCGCTCGGCAAAAAGCCGGTCGAGGTGAATGATTATCCGGGCTTCGTGTCGAATCGCGTGCTCATGCCGATGATCAATGAAGCGATTTTCTGTGTGATGGAAGGTGTAGCTTCGAAAGAAGCCATTGACACGGTGATGAAGCTCGGCATGAATCACCCGATGGGGCCGCTGGCGCTGGCGGATTTTATCGGGCTGGACGTTTGTTTGAACATTATGGAAGTGTTGCACCGGCAGTTGGGCGATGACAAATATCGGCCATGCCCGTTGCTGCGCAAAATGGTCGCCGCCGGTCATCTCGGCAAAAAAACCGGGCAGGGATTTTATTCGTATGTGTGAAAAATTTTATCCCGCCTTGACGGGATAAAATTTAAAATTGAATGAGGAGCACATGGACTTCAATCTAACCGAAGAACAAAAACAAATTCGCGATGAGATTCGCCGCTTTGCGGAAACCGAGATTGCGCCGGACGCGGCGGAGCGCGACGCGCAGGAAAAATTTGCCGAGAAGCAAATCAAGAAATTGAGCGAGCTCGGGTACATGGGCATGACGGTCAGCTCGCAATACGGCGGCCAAAGTGCGGATACGATCAGCTACGTTTTGGTCGTCGAAGAACTTTCGAAAGTCGATGCTTCCATCGGCGTGGCGCTTTCGGTGAATAATTCCTTGGTTTGTTACGGGCTTGAAAAATTCGCCAATGAGGCGCAGAAACAAAAATATCTTGTGCCGCTGGCGAGCGGCAAAGCGCTGGGCGCCTATTGTCTTTCCGAGCCGGGCACCGGCAGCGATGCCGGCAATATGCTGACGGTGGCCGAGAAACGCGGCGATCATTATATTCTCAATGGCGCCAAAAATTTTATTACCAATGGCATTCACGCCGATTATCTGATCGTTTTTGCGACACTCGATAAATCTTCCGGCACGAAAGGGGTATGCGCCTTCATCGTGGAAAGAAATTTTCCCGGTGTCGCGGTCGGCAAAAAGGAGAAGAAGCTCGGCATTCGCAGCAGCGACACCGCGATGCTGAATTTCGACGGCGTCAAAGTGCCGGCGGCAAATTTACTCGGACAAGAAGGGAAGGGCTTTCAAATTGCGATGACGATATTAGACGTGGGCCGCATTGGCATTGCGGCGCAGGCTCTCGGCATTGCCGGAGGAGCTTTTGAAGCGGCGGTGAAATATGCCAAAGAACGCCAGCAATTCGGCCAACCCCTCATCAATTTTCAGGCGATCAATTTTATGCTGGCGGACATGGCGCTAGAAATCGACGCCGCGCGTTTGCTCATTTATCAAGCGGCGCTGGCAAAAGATCGCGGCGAAAAATTCTCCGTGCCTTCGGCCAAAGCCAAGCTCTATGCCTCGCGCGTCGCGGTTGATTGCGGCACGAAGGCCGTGCAAATCTTCGGCGGCGCCGGCTATTTGAAAGATTATCCGGTCGAGCGGTACATGCGCGACGCCCGCATCACGGAAATTTACGAAGGCACTTCGGAAATTCAGCAACTCGTCATCGCACGCAGTTTGATGGGCTGAGGCTTTAGAGCGAGAGGACACATGGGCAGACTACCCCACGGCAAAACCGTTTATCGGCCGAACCGGAACAAAAAGCGGCCGGAGAAACGCAAGCCGCAAAACTTGCCGCCAACGAGTTTCGATGAGAAAACGAAAATTTGGTTCAACGGCAAAATGGTGCGCTGGCACGAGGCGACGATCCATGTCATGTCGCATGTGATTCACTACGGCTCCAGTGTTTTCGAAGGCTTTCGTTGTTACAACACTTTAAACGGCCCGGCGCTCTTTCGGCTGAAGGATCATATCGACCGCTTGTTTGACTCGGCGAAAATTTATCGTATCGACATGCCGTTTACCCAAGCCGAAATCATGCAGGCCTGTATCGACGTGGTCCGCTTTAATAAAATTAAAGAATGTTATTTGCGGCCAGTTGCGTTTCGCGGTTATTACAGCCTCGGCGTCGATCCGCGTCTTTGCCCGACGCAAGTGGCTATCGCCGCGTTAATGTGGGGAAAATATCTCGGGCCGGCAGCCTTAAAGACCGGCGTCGACGTGCGCGTCGCCTCGTGGAATCGCATGCGCCCGAACACGTTTCCGGCCATGGCGAAGACGGCGGCGAACTATATGCCCTCGCAGCTCGTTAAATTAGAGGCGAAGACCGATGGCTATGTCGAAGGCATCATGTTGGATTCGCAAGGCTATGTGAGCGAGGGCAGCGGTGAAAATATTTTTCTGGTTTATCGTGGCAGGATTTACACACCGCCGTTTTCGTCCAGCATCCTGCCGGGCATCACCCGTGATAGTGTGATCCGGTTGGCGGAAGATTTTGGCTATAAAGTCATTGAAGCTTCAATCCCACGCGAAATGCTGTATGTGGCTGACGAGGCTTTCTTCACCGGCAGCGCGGCAGAAATCACGCCGATTCGCTCGGTTGATCGCATTCCGGTTGGCCAGGGAAAATGCGGGCCGATCACCGAGCGTTTGCAGGCGAAGTTTTTTGCGATCATCGCCGGCCGCGAAGACGATCGTTATGGCTGGCTGACGCCGGCAGCATAAAAAGCAAATTTTCGTTTCCGGGAATTTGTAATTATTGGAGCTAAGTGGGTTAGTAAAAAATAAGGTTGCAAATTTCATTATTTTGTTTTAAGTAGTTAATAGGCCGGGTTGGCAGGTGCGCCCGGCATAAATGCTTAATAAAAGCTAAGTGTCATCGGGAAGGAACTTTTTTAAACGGCGCCGGTTCGTTGTGGTGAAAAAGATTTTTTCCGAATGACAGATGAAGTGGAACTCGATAATAGACAAAATCATTTCGCGATAAAACAATACGAATTGTTTTGCCCGCTGGCGGGCGCCGCTAAATGATTTTGTCATTCATGCTTTTTGGACAAAGATGTCACAAGGCAGCGGACGCCGCCGAGCGCGGGAATTGGCTTTGCAAGCGTGTTATGCCCATGAGTTGTCCGGCAATCCGCCGGAGCAAATTCTGGGCGAGGTGATTTTCAATCAGGACGAGCCGGGCGCGGTATTGGAATTTGCCGGCGCCCTGTTTCGCCGGGCGGTGGCGGATATTTCCCATTTCGATATGATGATCCGGCGCAAGGCCGTCAATTGGGAGTTCAACCGCATCGCGATCATGGACAAGCTCATCTTGCGCCTGGCGCTGTGCGAGTTTCTCTACTTTCCCGATATCCCGCCGAAAGTTACCATCGACGAGGCCATCGAGGTCGCCAAAAAATTCAGCACCGAAAAAAGCGGGCGTTTCGTCAACGGTATTCTCGACGCCGTGCTGATGGATTTGCGCCAGGAAGGCCGCTTGCAGAAAAAAGGGCGCGGGTTGAGCGAAGGGCATGAGGAGGATGAATGAATAGTTTCATGATGCCGTAATTTTCTAAAAATTAGCTTTAGTTTATGAATCACTCAAATCAAAATTACTCGCAACTGGTCGTAAAGCGCATTACCACTGATCCCGAAATCTGCCATGGCAAACCGTGTATACGCGGCCTGCGCTACCCTGTTGAAATGATCTTGGAATTGCTCACTGCCGGGATGACCAAAGAAGAGATACTGGCAGATTATGATGATCTCGAGGAAGATGATATACTTGCCGCACTAGCATATGCGACACGGCTCACTCAAATAAAACGCTTGCAAGCCGCTTTAGCATGAATTTCTTGATTGATGCGCAACTCCCGCGCCGCCTCGCGTATCGCTTGCGAGATTTTGGCCATGACGTCGTACATACGCTTGACCTGCCGCGAAGAAATCGAACGCCGGATGCGGAAATTAAAGAACTTTCTCTGCGTGAAAAGCGTGTTGTCATAACGAAAGATGGGAATTTGTCGATTCCTTCATCCTTCAAGGCATACCCTACAAATTGTTATTGGTTTCAACGGGTAACATCAAGAATGCCGATTTGGAAAAATTATTCCTGCAGAATATTGAGCCGATGGTTGAAGCATTTGAACTGCATAGTTTCATTGAGATTGATAGTACGGCAGTTACAATTCATATATAAGCTTCGTTTGAATTGATCCGCTATGCTCGTCAAAAAAGGCGAGCATAGTTTAAAATACAAAGATTGGTGAGTTACTTGCATGAGCCTATTAACCAAAATTTTTGGCAGCAAACACGACCGCGACATCAAGCGTTTACGCCCGCGGGTTGCTGAGATTAATGAGATTTACCAAACGTTGCGCGATCTTCCCGACGGGGAATTGCGCGCGAAGACGGATACGTTTAAAGCGCAAATCGCCGAGGCCACTGCGGAAGTGCGGACCGAGCTAGCGAAGCTCAATGCGTTGTTGCGCGGTGAGGCCGAGGCTGCCGGCGGCAATGGCGTTGCTAACACGGAGGCGGAGCCGCAGCTACCGGCGGAAGAATTGCGTAATCAGCTTGGCGAGTTGGAGAAGGAAGAGCGGCAAATCATCAAAGAAACGCTCGATGCCATTTTGCCGGAGGCTTTCGCCGTTGTGAAGGAAACCTGCCGCCGGCTTTGCGGCCAAACTTGGAATGTCGTCGGGCATCCAGTCAAATGGGACATGGTGCCGTTCGATGTGCAATTGCTCGGCGGTATCGTATTGCACGAAGGCAAAATTTCCGAAATGGCCACCGGCGAAGGCAAGACACTGGTTGCCACCTTGCCGCTTTATTTGAATGCGCTCGCCGGCAAGGGTGTTCACCTTGTCACTGTCAACGATTATCTCGCCCGCCGCGACTGTGAATGGATGGGGAAAATTTTTGAGTTTCTCGGTTTGCAGGCGGCCTACATCACCAACGACATGAACCCGCCGCAACGCCGCGAGGCCTACAGCGGCGATATTACCTATGGCACCAACAACGAGTTTGGCTTCGACTACCTGCGTGACAACATGGCGGTGCGTCCGGAAGATCAAGTGCAGCGCGGCCATTACTTTGCCATTATTGACGAAGTCGACTCCGTGCTGGTTGATGAAGCACGTACGCCATTGATTATTTCCGGCCCGGTTGAGCAAAGCGTCGATCAGTATGACGCCATGAAGCCGCGCGTCGAGCGCTTGGTGAATACGCAAACGCAGCTCGCCAATCGCCTGATGTCCGAAGCCGAAAAGCTTTTGCAGGAAAATAAAGAATACGAGGCCGGCATCAAGCTGCTGCAAGTGCAGCGCGGGGCGCCGAAGAACAAACGCTTCATGAAAATGATGCAGGAAGTCGGCACGAAAAAGCTGATCCATCGCGTCGAAAGCGATTATTTGCGCGACAAGCGCATGCACGAGATCGATGAAGAAATGTATTTTGCCATCGATGAAAAGGCGCACACGATTGACACGACGGAAAAGGGCCGCGAATATCTCTCGCCGAACGAGCCGGAAATGTTTGTGCTGCCCGATCTCGGCGACAAGATGCACACGATTAACACCAACGACGCGTTGAGTATCGATGAAAAAGAGCGCCTCAAAGCGGAGTTGACCAAAGAGTATGCAGAGAAGAGTGACCGCGTGCACAGCATCTCGCAGCTTCTGCGCGCGTATTCACTCTATGAAAAAGACGTGGAATATGTCGTCAACGACGGCAAGGTGCTCATCGTCGATGAATTTACCGGCCGCTTGATGCCGGGCCGGCGCTACTCCGACGGTTTGCACCAGGCGCTTGAGGCCAAAGAAGGCGTGCGCGTCGAAGGCGAAACACAGACGCTGGCGACGATTACGTTGCAGAATTACTTTCGTATGTACAGCAAATTGGCGGGCATGACCGGCACGGCGGAAACCGAGGCCTCGGAGTTTTGGGAAATTTACAAGCTCGAAGTCGTCGTTATTCCAACCAACGAGTCGGTGCGGCGCATCGATCACGAAGACCAGATTTACCGCACGCGCCGCGAGAAATACAATGCGGTGATCGACGAGATTGCAGCGCTGCATGAGAAGAAACGGCCAGTGCTGGTCGGCACCGTCAGCGTTGAAGTTTCTGAAACGTTGAGCCGCATGTTGAAGCGCAAAGGCATTCAGCACGCGGTGCTGAATGCGAAATATCACCAGCAAGAAGCCGAGATTGTTTCGCGCGCCGGACAACCGGGCGCCGTGACCATCGCTACGAATATGGCAGGGCGCGGCACTGACATCAAACTTGGCAAAGGTGTGGTGGTGCATCCGAATTGTGCGCTGAAGCGTGTGAAGCCGGACGTGGAGCCGTGCCCGCATCTCGACGAGTATAAATGTTACGAAAATGTGCCATGCGGCTTGCACATCATCGGTACGGAGCGCCACGAGGCGCGGCGCATTGACCGCCAGTTGCGCGGCCGCTCCGGCCGGCAGGGCGATCCCGGGTCGTCGCGATTCTATCTTTCGCTCGAGGATGATTTGATGCGGCTGTTCGGCTCCGAGCGCATCGCCGCCGTGATGGATCGCCTGGGCGCCGAGGAAGGCGAAGTGATCACGCACAGCATGGTGACGCGTTCGATCGAGCGCGCGCAAAAACGCGTCGAAGGGCACAATTTCAGCATCCGCAAGCATCTGCTCGAGTATGACGACGTCATGAACAAGCAGCGCACGGTGATTTACAGTCAACGGGCGCAAGCCCTGCGCGGCGAAAATTTGCGCGACGAAGTTTTGCAGATGATCGATACCTATCTCGAAAGCAAGATCGGCCTCTATTGCAGCGGCCAACATCCGGAAGAGTGGGATTGGGAAGGTTTGCAGAATTCTTTTCAACGGGTTTTTCTCGCGAGCCTGCCGGAGAGTTTGCGCACGCGCCCGGGCTTAAATGCGCTGGATTTGCAAGTGGCGTTGAGCCAAGAGGCGCGCGCCGTCTATGAACGCAAAGAGGCGTTTGTGACGCCGAAAATCATGCGCCAAATCGAACGTTTGGCGACGCTGCGCGCGATTGATGAGAAATGGCGCGAGCATCTTTACGAGATGGATCAATTGAAGGAAGGCATCAATCTGCGCGCCTACGGCCAGAAAGATCCGCTGCTCGAATACAAGAGTGAAGGCTTCCGCATGTTCGAGGAAATGCTCGGACAAGTTGATGAGAATATTTTGGAGACGATTTTCAAAACGCAGGTGGTGGAACCGCCGCCCGCGCGCCGGCGTATGCCTCAGCAAATGGCAGCGGTGCACCAATCTTCGACCGGCATGGGATTTCAAGGCGTGTCGCAGCCGCAGCAGCCACCGCAGGCCGGCAAACGGCAGCCGATCGTTGTCGGTGAAAGAGTCGGGCGCAATGATCCGTGCCCGTGCGGTAGCGGCAAGAAGTATAAGAAGTGCCACGGTGCGGAGGCGTGAAGCCCATACGCTTTTGCCTGCTCGTATTTTTGCGTACCTTTATGTTTTCTAAAAGTACGTAGGAGCAAAGGAACGACCAAGAAGCAAATATTCAATGGTGATTGTTATGAAAAGTAAAATCATCAGCTCTTCTCCTGACGTGATGGGAGGAACACCGGTTTTTGCGGGAACACGAGTACCTGTTCAAACTTTACTGGACTATATTGAAGGAGGGGAATCCATCGATAGTTTTCTGGACGGGTTCCCGACGGTGACGAAGGAACAAATTCTTGCATTTCTGCGAGAAGTGAAAACACTAATTCGTGAATTGGTGGAAGAAAGTGAAACTGCTGCTCGATATTGCACACGATGAAGATTGGACAAGTTTTGAATATTGGAACGTAGATGACTTTAGCTGTCTTGACAACAATTGAATAAGTTTTTACGAAGGCTGTGTGTTATCGGCCATCGCCAAACCGCTGATTTTTATTGGCTGTTTTTTTGCAATTGCTAAAAAATTGTAAAATCCCTTGCTTTTAGAAATTTTTTTCGTACATTGCAGGCGACTTGAAGTAATGAGGTTCATCCGGAGGAAACCCCATGAATGAGCGTGTGGTCGAAATTCTCGTTTATATTATGAACGAGATGCGCGGCGAAAGAACGGCCCTGAATCATCTGGAAGTGATTTCACGCGACCTGCAACAACGTGGTTACACCGAGAATGAGATCAGTTCGGCGTTCTCGTGGCTCTATGAGCGCTATCAAAATGAGAACGAGGAATTGGTGCGACACACGGGCCCGACGCTGCCCGGTTCGTTTCGTGTCTTGCACGATATGGAGCGCATTGTGATCGCGCCCGCCGGTTACGGCTATTTGCTGCAGCTCAAGCATCTCGGCATTTTGGATGACGCCGAAGTGGAGCAAGTGATCGAGCGCGCGATGATGATTGGTGCGACCCGTTTGTCAGAAGAGGCGATCAAATCCATCGTGGCCTCAACCTTGTTCAATTTAGATAATGGGAGCGGCGCATTCTTTGTATTGGAAGATAGCGCGGTTGTGCATTAATTCGTAAAACGTAAAGATAAAGCGTAAAGCGTGACAAGTTGCCCAGGGAGGGCGTATTTATGTTTTAAGCTTTACGGCATTATTTTATTATAGTATGACAGGAGTTCCATCATTAGGTATGGCGAAGTCGTTAGTCATTGTTGAATCCGTTGCCAAAACGAAAACGATTAGCAAATTTCTCGGCAAAGATTTTACCGTTAAGTCTTCCGTCGGACATGTTAAGGATCTGCCCAAGCAGCGCCTCGGCGTGAATGTCGATAACGGCTTTGAACCGGAATATATTACCATTCGCGGCAAAGGCAAGGTGCTCACTGATATTCGCAAAACCGCGGCGAATGTCGATCAAGTTTATATCGCCACTGACCCTGATCGTGAAGGTGAAGCCATTGCCGCGCATCTCGCCGAAGTCATCGGCCCCCATAACGACAATATTCTCCGGGTGCGCTTCAATGAAATCACCGAACGCGCCGTGAAACAGGCGCTGGAACATACCCTGCCGATTGATGAAAATTTGGTGGTGGCGCAAAAAGCCCGCCGCGTCGTCGATCGGCTGGTGGGTTATCAAGTCAGCCCGATTTTGTGGCGGACGATTTATCGCGGCCTCAGCGCCGGCCGGGTGCAATCCGTGGCGCTGCGTTTGATTTGCGAGCGGGAAGAGTTGATTGACGTGTTCATTCCTGAAGAATATTGGAGCCTCATCGCCGAATTCAAAGGCAAGCGCACCGATCCGTTCCTCTCGAAGCTGGTTAAAATCAACGACGGCAATCCGGAGATTCATAACGAGGCGGAAGCGCAGGCGATCAATCGTGAACTGCGGCAACAAACATTTAAAGTTGCCGATATCAAGAAAAAGAAAGTCAACCGCCAGCCGGCCCCGCCGTTTACGACGAGCACGATGCAGCAGGAAGCGGCGAATCGCTTGGGCTACACCGCCAAACGCATCATGGCGATTGCGCAGCAGCTTTATGAAGGCATTGAATTGGGCGAAGAAGGCAGCGTCGGGTTGATCACGTATATGCGTACCGACTCGACCCGCGTGGCGGACGAAGCCATCACCGAAGTGCGGGATTATATCGCCACCGATTATGGTTTGGAATATCTGCCGCAAACGCCGCGCAAATATAAAGTGAAATCTTCCGCGCAAGATGCGCACGAGGCCATCCGTCCCACCGCAATGAAGCGTTCACCGAAGCACCTCAAGAAATATCTCACGCCGGAACAATACAAGCTGTACGAATTGATCTGGCAGCGTTTCGTCGCCAGCCAGATGGAGGCGGCGGTGCTCGAACAAACTTCGATTGAAATTGCCGGCGGGCGTTTCCTCCTGCGCACCTCGGGATCGATTATTGTCTTTCGCGGCTTCTTGCAAGTTTATGACGATGTGAAAGAAGAAGAAGCGGATGAAAATGGCGAGAATCAAAGCGCGGTGCCGCAAAATTTGCAAATTGGCGAAACAGTGACGCTGCTCGATGTGCATCCAAAGCAGCATTTCACCAAGCCGCCGGCGCGTTACACGGAGTCGAGCTTAGTAAAAGAATTGGATGCACTCGCCATTGGTCGGCCCAGCACGTATGCGATGATCATTAGCACGCTGTTGGCGCGGAAATATATTGACAAGCAGGGCCGGCAGTTGGCGCCGTCCGATCTCGGCAAAACCGTCAACAAAATTTTGGTGCAAAATTTTCCGCAGATCTTCAATGTCAAATTTACCGCGTTCATGGAAGATGAACTGGATAAGCTCGAAGCTGGCGACAAGCCCTTCCTGCAAGTGGTGAAGGAATTTTACGAGCCGTTCAATCAAGCGGTGGTGGCGACGGAGAAGAAAGGCGAGGAAATCAAAAGTGAGCTGCAGGAAACGACGGAGGAGAGGTGTCCGAAATGCGGCAAGCCGCTGGTGATTCGCTGGGGCCGCAACGGTAAGTTTATGGCCTGCAGCGGCTATCCGGAATGCAAGCACACCAAGCCGCTCGAGGCGCTGGAAAAAGTTGAGGGTGAAGTGTGCGACAAATGCGGCAAGGACATGGTGTTGAAAGTCGGCCGCTACGGCCGTTTTCTGGCCTGCAGCGGCTATCCCGATTGTTCGAGTGCGCGGCCTTATCCAATCGGCGTCGCATGCCCGCTGCCAAATTGCGGCGGCAAAATTATCGAGCGGCGCTCCAAACGTGGCCGCACATTTTACGGTTGCAGCAATTACCCGGCGTGCAATTTTGTGAACTGGAACAAGCCGGTCGCCAAATCGTGTCCGAGCTGCGGTAATAATTATATGGAAGAGCGTTACACCCAGGCCGAAGGCGCGCACTGGCGTTGCCCCAAGTGCAAGGAGAAATTCGAGCAAGGTGCGGATGCGCTCTATGAGCCAGCAGTTGCAGAGTAAAAATTTCGAGGATTGGGTTGAGCGGTATCTGGTTTATTTGAAAGCCGAACGCCAACTTTCGCCACGAACCATTGCAATGCGCCGAATCGAGCTGCGGCGGTTCAGAGATTTTTTGCGCGATGAAAAAATTGCCGCGGGTGTGCAACGCCAGCACGTGCGGCAATACGTCGCGTTGCTGGCGCGCCGGGATTTAAGCCCGCGCACCATCAACCACCTGCTGGTAACATTGCGCACTTTTTTCAAATTTGTGGTGCGCGAAGGCGCCATGCCGCACGACCCTACCGTCAATCTGGCTGCACTCAAAACCCCGAAAAAACTTCCTGCCGTCATTTCTGAAAAAGCGTTGTCGCAGGCGTTGCAGTTACCCGTGCCGGATTCGGCCCGCGGCGTACGTGATCGCGCAATTTTAGAACTTTTTTATAATTGCGGTTTGCGCCGCCAGGAACTGATCAATTTGGATATCAAAGACATCGATTTGCACAATCTGCAAATTCGGGTTCTGGGTAAGCGCGCGCGTGAGCGCGTTGTGCCGCTGGGCCGCGCCGCGCAGCACGCGATGTTGAATTGGCTGGAGAAGCGGAAAGAATTTTGTCCCCCTGGCGGGCGGGACGAAACCGCGCTCTTTGTCAACGCTCATGGCAGTCGCATGACCGCGAGTCAGGTTTATTATCGCGTACGCCAGTATCTCCAGCAAGTCACCGAGATCGACAAAGCGCATCCGCATGTGCTGCGGCATAGTTTCGCGACGCATTTGCTGGACGGCGGCGCCGATCTCATGGCCGTCAAAGAAATGCTGGGGCATTCGACGCTGTCGACGACGCAAATTTACACGCACGTCAGCGCCGGACGGCTGAAAGCGGTTTACCGCCAGGCGCATCCGCGGGCGGCGTTGGAGACAGTGACGAAGCAGGATTAATCTACATGCGTGCGAGCGGAAGAAATTTGTGGCAAATAAAAAAGTTTAGATGTACATTAGATTAAGGGAATATGATAACACTGAGACGCGTGACGTTCCGCCTTGGATTAAGGAAGAAAATTACGAATCATACCGATGGCTGGACCAGACTCATGCGATTGAAAGAGATAAATTAGCCAAACCAATTGTTCGGCCTTGAACAGCACGTTCGACGCGCCGACAATGTTTATATTAACTCCCCTACATCCTTGAACCCTTAATTTAAGGGAGAATGTACGATGAACATCTCAATCACCGCCCGTCATTTCAAGGCCCCGGAACCATTGAAGGATTTTACGCGAAAGGAGGTTGAACGCCTAACCAAGTATTATGATGGCATTATTGATGGTGAAGTCATCTTGTCGTGGGAGAAGTTAACGCAAATTGCGGAAATCAAGCTCAAAGTTTATGGCCAAGTGTTGACGGCGAAGGAAAAGAGTGAGGACATTCGCAAATCGATCACGCTCGCTGTCGACAAAGTGGAACGACAATTGGAGAAATATAAGGAGAAGTGGAATAAAAAAGGCAACGCCAAGGCGGCCTTAGTGGTGCCGGAGCCGTTGGCGCAGGCCGTGTAATATTGGCAAGCCGTGCGAATTTTACGGGCGTAGTGCGTACGACCATGATTTTGATGATCGGCTACGCCCGTAACCTTTTGGTTGCAGAGGGTAGGCAGGGAGTCGGGCGGAAGAAATTGATGAGTGGCAATTC
>JAJVHT010000033.1:2391-16601 GCA_022072515.1 bacterium | reverse complement strand
TTTGATCCGCCTGCACTAACGTCCGCACAAGCTGGCCTTGCAAATTGTAGATTCTGAGTTCGACGCCGGCATCCTGCGGCAAGGCATACTCAATCGTCGTCGATGGCCCCAGTGCGCGAGACAATTCATCGTTGCCGAAGGGGTTGGGATAATTTTGCGCCAGTTGGAAGAATTGCGGAATATTGCCGGAATCATCCACCGAAGTGGCCGTCGGCTTGAAACGATAGATACGCCCATTAACAGCAGACGGGGTATCAAAACCACAAATATAAATTTCTTTATTCTTGTCGACCCCAAACGAAGCGAGACCAAGAGTTGTATCAAAAATTTCGGCATTCGTCGGCGGATTGGTGCCATCGTAACGCAGTGCCCAAATGCGACCGGTAACGAAATCGCCGTAAACGTAAGCGCCCGCCAGTTCCGGCACCTGGCTGCCGCGATAAATATAACCGCCGGTGATTGAAGCGCCCAAGCTGCGGCCGTACTCCCAAATCGGTTTGATCAATCCCGGCAGATCGCAAGCATTACCGGAGGGATAACAGAGCGTTCCCTCCATCCGATTCCACCCATAATTATTGCCGCTGGTAATAATATCGAGTTCTTCGCGCCGGCTCTGGCCGACGTCGCCAACCCACAACCAATTTGTAACAGGGTCAAAACTCATGCGCCAGGGATTGCGCAGACCGTACGCGTAAATCTCTTCACGATTGCCTGCCGTGTTGCCGGTAAACGGATTGTCGTTGGGAATGCCGTAATTTCTGCCGCCGGTTGGGTTGTTGATGTCGATTCGCAGAATTTTGCCGAGCAGCGTGCGCAAATTCTGGCCGTTGCCTTGCGGATCGCCGCCGTCACCGCCGTCACCAGAGGCAATATAAAGATGGCCGTCCGAGCCGAATGCAATTTGACCGCCGTTGTGATTGGAGTACGGCTGATCGAATTGCAGCATGATTTGTTCACTCAAGCTGTCGGCTTTGTTCGGATTTGTCACGCTGACGCGATAACGCGCAATCACCGTCCGGCGCGGCGGGTTTGCGGTATAGTTGACGAAAAAATACCCGTTGTTTTTGTAATCGGGATGAAACGCCAATCCCAACAAGCCTTCTTCATTACCGCTATCGTTAACGCGGTCTTTGATGTCCAGAAAAGTTTGCGCTACCGCCACATTTGTATTATTTTCGAAAACTTTGATGACGCCGGGTTGCTCAACGACAAACAGCCGGTCGGTGCCGTCGCCGGGTTGCTGTAAATCCACCGGACGTGTAAAGGTCAAATTCGGAAAAGCGATTTGTAATTGCAGTTGCGATTGGCTCTGAGCGGCGGAAAAAAGAAAAAACAAAAGCAAAACTAAATTTCGACGCAACGACATAAAGACTCCTTCTCTAAAATGATCGGTCAAACAAACCAATTATCTGGTACCCCCGATCTCAAAGATCAGGCCGTTCTTAATCCTCTTAACAAAAAATTCATCAGAATCTCTTTTCTTAAACAACCGGCTTTCGCGCAAAAAGTTTCATTGGTTTTGTACACGGGAGTGATGAAACTTTTTCTGCTCGTTGAGCCAGTTCAGATTAATTTCGAGCTGCTGGGAACTTTAAATAAAAATTTTTTCCAGCGCGCCCGGCGTGTGTGCCACAAAATCCGGATATAATGAAAGTAAATTTTCCGGAGGGCGAAACCCATACGTCACCGCACAAGTCACGAGGCCAGCCGCTTTTCCGGCTAAAATATCGTTCTCGCTATCGCCCACCATCGCCGCCTGGGCCGGCAGCACCTCGAGTTGCTTTAATATTTTAAAAATGGCGTCGGGATCGGGCTTGAGCTTCAATTGCGGTTGTCCGCCAATCATCATTTCAAAATAGCTCGCCAGGCCAAGTTGCCGGAGCAACGGCTCGGTAAACTCCTGCGGCTTATTGGTGAGCACTGCTTTTTTCTTGCCGGCAAAATATTCGAGCATGTCGAGTATGCCGGGGTACGGTTGTGAGAAATCGGCAAGGTGTTCAAGATAAAAATGGCGAAAGTGTTGGCGCCCGCTCTCCAACTCCGCTTCCGAAGGGTTGCCCAACGCGCGCTCCAAGAGTTTGCGCACACCGTCGCCAACGTAACTCGTGAGTGTTGGCAGGTCAAGTTCGCTTTTGCCCAGTTGGCGCAGAGCATAATTTACCGCATTGGCCAAATCGCGCCGGGTGTCGACAAGCGTTCCATCGAGATCGAAAAGCAGCAGATTCACCGCATATTTTGAATGGGTCATCACAATTCTTGTTATTCTCCTCAATGTTGGTTTATCGTGCAGACTGTTCACGTTAAAAAAAAGCTCTGCCATTTCCAAGAAAAAATTATTGATTGTTACGCCAAAGCCAAAATTCCCGATCCGCAAACGCAGCACTTTGCCGGTATGCAAAAATAGTAATTGGGTTTAACCGCAAATTGCAACTGGCTGCGTTTGGGGTTTTCCATTTTTACGGCTGCTTTTTGGATGTGATGGGTGTGCAGAAAATGAGATCGAGCTTTACATCGACCTGGAGATTTTTGCATGATCGCACTCCGTTCCACCGCCAAGCAGTTGCGCGACTTGATAGAGATGCGGCTCTATTGGCCTTCGCATTTGCGGATCGGGCTGCAGGACTATTTTGATTGGCGCGCCCCGGTTACCACCCTGCAGCCGAATGCGGTGCATCTGCAAGCGGCGATGGATTGGCTTTGCCGCGCCCAGGAGGCGACGGGCGATGGCGGCGTTTCAGCGCGTTATCGCCTTTCCAAAAATTGGGCGGCTTCCTATCCCGAAACCACCGGGTACATCATTCCCACTTTTTTTAATTACGCCGATCTCACCCAAAGGGAAGAATATCGCACGCGCGCCCAGCGCATGGCCGATTGGCTGCTGGCGGTGCAGCACGAAAACGGCGCCTTTCCCGGACACGATGTCAGCGCCCAAAGCGAACCGCGCGTCTTCAATACGGGGCAAGCGCTGCTCGGACTTCTGCGCGCGTTTCGTGAAACCGGCAATGAAATCTATTTGCAAGCGAGCCAACGCGCCGGTGAATGGCTCACCGCCGTTCAAGATCCAGATGGCGCTTGGCGGCGATTTGCTTATTATCATCGTCCGCATGCTTATTACACCGCCGTCGATTGGCCATTGCTCGAGCTTTTTGCCGTCATACCCAAACCGGCCTTCCGCGAAACGGCGCGAAAGCATCTCGACTGGGTCTTGGCCCAGCAGCAACCGAATGGCTGGTTCGATAAAAGCGGTTTCAAAGATGATGCCACGCCTTTTCTGCACACCATCGCCTACACAATCAGCGGCTTGCTCGAGGCCGGTGCCTTGTTGGAGCCGGATCGCCCGCTCGAGAATGTTTATATGCAAGCGGCGAAGCGCGCGTCCGAAGCTTTGTTGCACCGCTTCGAAATCCGGGATTTTATGGCGGGGCAATTTGACCGGCAGTGGAAAGCGACGGTGACTTACAGTTGTTTGACCGGCAATGTGCAAACCTCGTTCAATTGGCTGCGCCTTTATGAATTTTCGCAAGATGCGCGTTTTCTCAACGGCGCGTTGAAGCTCAACGATTATGTGAAATCGACGCAGAATTTGACCAGCCGGAATCCAGGGATTCACGGCGGCATTAAAGGTTCGCAGCCGTTGTGGGGGCGCTACATTCGTTACAGTTATCCCAACTGGGCGGCAAAATTTTTCGTCGATGCGCTGATGCGCGAAAACAGGCTGCTGGCCGAACTCTATCATCGCGAGGGTCTCGCATGAACCTCGTCGTGCTCTGCAAAAGCTGGAATCACAAAAAAGTGCTGGAAATTTTGGCGGCACTGCGTGAACAAGAGTTGCGCGTGCGGGGCCTTGTGGCTTTGGCCGCCGCGCCGGAAAAAAAGACATGGACGGACCTGGCGCGCAAAACCCACGAAAAAAGCGTGGCCTATCTGCTCAGGCATTTCCGGAAAAATGGCGCCGTCGATTCTACTGGCACAAATGGATTTATTGCTGTCAATGGTGTCACGCCTGAATTTCACCTTCCCATGCCAAACGGCCAATTGCCGGCAAGGCAAAATCAGCCCGCCGGCTTGACGATTGCGGAATATGCCGAACTGCAGCAAATCCCCATAGCTGTGGTGAAAGATTTGAATAGCGCCGAATGTGTTGCGGCACTGCAACGCCTGGAGACGGATATTCTTCTCCTCGGTGGCGTGCCGATCATCCGCGCCAATGTCTTGGCCGTGCCGAAAATTTGTACACTGAATGTTCACATGGCGCTGTTGCCTACGTTTCGCGGGATGAATGTCGCCGAGTGGTCGATCTACTGCGGCGCGCCAGCCGCCGTCACCGTGCATCAAGTCGATCCGGGTGTCGATACCGGCGCCATTTTGTATCGCGAGCGGATCGACGTTTCGGATTGCCCGACCATTGCCACGATGCGCGCGAAAGTAAGCCGGCAACAACATCTGGTGTTGGCTAAATGCACTCGTTTGTTGATTGAAAAGAAACTTGTTCCAGAACCGCAACAAAAGGAAGCGGGCAAACAATATTATCTCATGCATGACAAACTCAAAAAAATTGTGGCGCACCGGTTGGCAAGGGGATACCATCACCACGCCCCGTGAATCCTTAATTTTGCACCTATTTAAAAAACTGCAACACTTTTAGATACTGCACGCATTTTGCAAGTTTGGTTCCACATTTGCTCGTGGCATGACAATATGCGCACTCAATTTTTTTTCACACTCCTTTTATTGTGCCAAACGGTAACCTTGCCGGCACAAACCAAATCTTGGAACGTGCAAACGTACGGCTTCTTCACCCACTATCATCTGGCGATTGCTTATCAACCCGGGACCGGCGGTGGCTTCACCGTGGGGCATCGTTTCCACAAGAATTGGCTCTTCGGCGCCGCCGGTTTTGAATACACCGCAACCCGGCAAGAGTTGACTTTGGTCGGCGGACAACAGGAAGCGCGGGCCAATTTCTATCACAGTCTAATTGCGCTGCGCGGGTATTGGATAATCAAGAAAAATTGGGCAACAGGATTTGTCAGTTTGTTAAGCGGTTGTTCGCTTTTGCGGCCACAACCGTTAACGATCGACGCCGGCACGGCCGGGCGGGTGACGCTGTATCCCAAAAGTGAAACAAAATTCGTCGCGGCCTGGAGCAGCGGTTGCACTTTTCGCATTGTGCAGGAAATGGCGGTATTGTTAGTGCTGAAACAGAATTTTTCTCGTTTCGCAAACCGTCAACTTGAGGCCTTGCCAGCGCGAAATGCATGGCGGTCCTATTGGAATTTTGGAGCCGGTTTATCGTGGAATTTTTAGAGGGTTTATTTAAATCTCACATCCCGGCCTGCCATGACCAAACGCCCACAGGAGGGGGCGTCCAGTCGGATTTTTCCTCCCTCAACGGATGATCATGAAGTCAAAGTCTGCATTGGAAAAAATTTATCACGCCTTCTGCCCCACCCGTTACAGCCTGTTGGTCCTCATTTGGTTGATCTTGTTGGTTGGTTCGGCGGCAGCACAGCGCGTTATTTTAAAAGACGCGGCAACCCCGATTGCAGAACAGCCCACGCCGCAAAGCCGTGTCATCGCGGTTTTAGCCAAGGGGGATTCCGTTCGTGTTCTCAAATTCAACGGCGTTTGGGCGCAAGTGGTTTTTCGTGGCAAGCAAAAGGGCTGGATGTATGTGGGGCGCAAAGCCGCCGCGGCCAAAACCCCAACGCCGGCAACGGCACCAAGCCCCTCTGCCAAACCAACAAACACAGCGCCAGCGGAAGAGATCAAGCCCGTTGAGCAGACGCCGATAGGCAACCCGGCCATGACAACGACTCCGCCAGTGACGGATGGCGGCATCTCTTTTCATCTGGGCTCGTTCAGCCAGCAATTTACCTACGTCGGAAAATTTTATTATCGCACGCTGCCGACGCTTTACGTCGAAGGAACGTTTCAATATGTGGCCGGCAACGTGGCCTCGAACTATTTGATGTACGGCAACGCCAAATACGTGCGCCCGCTGGGCCGACGGATCGAAGGCACGTTGACCGCCGGTGTCGGGGTGATCAACACCGTGCCGGTGAGCGCGGCCGGCAGCAGGTCCGTTTCCAACATGGTGTTCAATTACGGCCTCGGCGTGCAGCGTTACCTGAAAAACAGCAATTGGCTGCGCGCTGATTTGCGTGAATATACGGCTCTTCGCCAAAAAGGCTTGACGAATTTCTTTGAATTCTCGGTGGGAATCGCCATCGGGATTAGCTGGTCAAAAATTTAATCAGTACGATTTTATCAAAGTGACTCAGGAGAAATAAATGCGTTTTCGAAGAAATGTAAAAATTTTTCCAACGGTTAGGAGGAGAGCAGTTGTGTCGCTTCCAGCCATTGGAACATTTTTGTTTGTAATGTTTGCCATGCCCTCTGCTTCTCACAGTCAAACGAAACCCGCATCCATCCACGAAATCACGCCCTTCCTCGGCATGTATGCGCCGGACCGCTTCGAGACGTCCGTGGCGATCGGCGTGCGTTATTATTATCAAATCGACAAACGTTATTCCGTCGGCGGCATCGTCGGCTTCGCCCGCGCCAAACAAGATTTTCTGCGCAACACCAACGGCTTGAATCTCCTGCCGGGTTCGAATCAGGTGTTTTATCATGGCGCGCGCGCCACCTACGCCTTTCTCAACGGCAAAGTCGAACCTTATGGGTTGGCGCATCTCGGCTTGACCCGCCTTTACGATGAAAACAGCTTCACCTTCGGTTGGGGCATCGGCACCAAAGTCCGTCTCAATCCCAATGTCGTTTTGCGCTACGAATTTCTCAATTACATTTTCTCCAGCGGCCGCGATAACAACACCTGGACGAACAAGAATATTGAAGTGTCCCTGGGCCTGGGTTATTCTTTATAACATATCGTAACAGAAATTCCGCCAATCCGAACCAATAAACGGCCCGCATCCGCTCAATCCGCTACATTCGCTTACAAAAGAGCCGCCAGCGGCCCAACCCGCTTAAGCAGATTCTTTATATCTGCGCAAAGATTTAACAGCGGAAAGACGCGATTTGCGCGGTTTGCAAGGTCAGAGGTTGCCGTATATTTATTCTTTCACTAAGAATAAAGAAAAGTCCGGTTGCGCCGATATCTGGCACAACACTTGTAATCTTCTGCGCATGGGTTATGCCCACATCACCTCCGAGCGCCGCGTAACTCACATAAAATTTGCGCCGCTCATCATCAGGTTGTTGGGAGAGACAGAAGCAGCAGCAACAAATCCGTAAATGTAGTTTCGGTTTTGTTAGCGTCGCCTTCTAAAACGTAAGCAGCAAAACGTAAAACGACCGCGTTTTAAGAATCGTGGCGTTACGTGTTTACGCTTTACATTTTAGAATCAGGCCGTTCCCGCCTTCGTCTCTTATAATTCCTTCGCAACGCCGTACGGACGCGGTGTTTGAACGTGTCTATCCACCGGCATTTGGACTGGATAATTCACTCGACATTTTATTGGCTGCTTGGCACATGCGGGCGCATGAATTTTTGATTCGAAGAGCGCTCGGCGATCTTCGCTCATGAAGCTTCGCGGTTCGTAGCCAAAGTTTTCCGCCAAAAACTCAAAACCTTATTTGATCACCTCGATGAAATTTCGCATGACGAGAAAAACGCATCAAATCGTCCGCGCCGTGCTTGGGGTTGGCGCTTTGAGCCTGGTGCTGCTCACCGCCACGATTAGCTTCACGGATGATTCCGTATCGTTGCGCACGAATTTTTTCAGCGACAGCGGCGGTTTGCTGGTGCAATCGCCGACCCTGCAATTCATCAAAGAAATTGCGCGCAACAAAGTCCTGTCGTTGCAATACAGCTTGGATCGCGTCAACATTCCGCCGTTTCGCGGCATTTCTGCCAAACCGCTGCCGTTGGACGGCGTCAGCGGCGCTTCGAAACCGGTGAATACAACGAATCCAAACGCCACCTACACTAAAAACCGCAATGAGTTGATTGCAACGCTCAATGCCACCCAGTGGAATGCGACGGTTTATTATTCAGCAGAGAATGATTACACGGGCCGTCTGCTCGGGTTCGGCTTCAATCAAGAATATAACCAGAAAAATACGACGCTGGCGGCCGGCCTGAGCTACGGTTATGATACCATCAGCCCGGTTGGCAAAAAGGCAACGTACACGCATACCAATGTCATCGCGACGGCGGCGATCACGCAAACGCTTTCGCCGACGGCGATCATGCGTTTTGGCGTCGATGTCGCGCGGCATGGCGGCTATCAAAGCAATCCGTACCGGACGGTGAATGTTGCCGGCCAATATTACTTGGAGCAACATCCGCAACAACGCACACGCGTGGCCGGTTATGTAAAATTGAACAAGCATCTGCACCCCGCCAATGCGGCGCTGTGGATGGAATATCGTCTGTATAACGACGACTGGGGTGTGCTCTCACACACGCTCGCGTTCCAATTCTACCAGAATTTGTCGAAGCGCCTGCATGTTCGTTATCGCTATCGCTACTACACACAGAACAACGCTTATTTTTGGAAAAAGGATTATTCCTTATTGCAACGCTTGCCGAAATATTTCACCGATGATTATAAACTCGAGCCGTTTAATTCGCATTTGTACGGCTTTCACCTCGCCTATCGCCTGGAAGGCTTGCGAAAAAAATCGTCGTTGTTGGAGCATTCCACGGTGGACATGAAATACGAGCGCTTTTTCACCTCGAATAATTTTACCGCCAATGTAATTCAAATCGGTTTAACTTTTGAGTATTGAGCAGGAGGTTCTCATGCAAAAAAGATGGTACAGCCACATGCTGCTGCTTGTCAGCGCAGCGACTCTCGTCTTCGGCAAGAATGAAACTCCCGGCCAGATGGGATTTCGTCGCGTGCGCGCAAGTGACGAGGCCGTTGTCGCTTTGCTGGCGCAGCGTGTCGTGCAAGGATTGCAAACCAACGATCCTTATCTCTATCAAAGCTTCGTCGTGGAAAATTTAAACAAGCTTGCTCCGGACGCCCCAAGGCTCGATTACAGCGTCGAAACGGCGAGCGGCAAATTGAATTTACGTTTCGTCAAAAATGGCGCGCGCTGGAATTTGCTCAAAACCGCGGAATTAGCCGCGTTGGCCGAGGCGACGCAGAATAAATTGAAAAAAACTGCCGCCGGTTTTTCTCTGCTAAGTATGCCGGTTAGCGGTACTGATGAAAACACGTTCATCCGTCGCGAGTTGGCGCCGGAGCATCAGCTCAGCATGCTCTCACGCCGCGTCACAGCCGCGCGTTTGAATCGCCAACTTTTCAGCATGCCCACCGGCAGCGCGCTTTTCGCCAGGCTGCAACAATTCGATAGCGCGCCGTACTTTCAGGCGAGTTACGTGCAACTCGTGACCGATCCCGCTTGGAATCGCATCGTGTACGGCGATTATCAAAAGTGGATCAAAGCTTATAACGGCGCGGAAACCGGTTTGGCGCTCAATCACCCGCAAGGCATTACGGTTGATCCCAATGGTACAGTTTACGTTGCAGATTTGGGCAATAGCCGCATTCTCGCACTTCAATTGAACGGTTCGGCGGATGATCTCAAGCTTTCCTTTCTCGGCAAAATTGGCGGTGACGAGCTTGCGCAACCCGCGGAGTTGGCTTGGGATGATCGCGGCACGATCTTCGACGCGAGCGATGATTTGCTGTGGGTGATTGATCGTGGCACGAACACATTGCGGGCTTATCCGACTTCGCGCTTTTCCACAGCAAGTGTCGTTGCCTACACAACAGAAAATTTTGTCGATCTCGCGGCGTTGGCGATTGGCCGTTTTGATGGCCGCAGCGACGGCAACATTTATCTTGCCGATGCCGGCACCCGAAAAATTCTTCGGCTGTATTTTGACGGCAGCCAAATCGTTCCCGCCGGCTCTTTTCAAGGCGAAGCGGAAATGCTGCCGGCAGCCCTGGCAACCGATCATTGGGGCAATGTTTATCTCGCTGATGAAGCACATCGCCAAATTCAAAAACTTTCACCAGCACTCGAACCGTTAGCGGCATTGCATTCCGAGGACGCCAGCTTCCAACCCGTGCGTTTTCAACCGCTCTTCGGCAGCCTCGTAACAAGCGCGAATCAAGCCTCATGGTCGGGTTATGATCAAGCTTTTCTTTTGGAAAAATGGACCGAGAACTCTGGCGCCCGGCGTTATGAGCTGGGCATCGATTTCCATATCGATCAATTGCAGGTCACGGCAGATTTGTCCGCGCTCACGCTCGCGGGGAAATTAACCGATCCTGGACAATTGCAGTTTGCGCTGGTGCCCGCCCAAGGCAACGCTCCGGTTGGCGTCATTGCCGATGCGTGGTACAATGCCGGTATGGTGCAACTGAATTGGGATCGCCGCCTGTCCAATGGCGACATGATCGCGCCGGGATACTACAAATTGCAGCAAACCCTCCAATCAACTTATGAGAAACCAGAAAATGTCATTACAAGCCCACCGTTTTATATACCGCTGTATTATTATGATGATTGCGGTGTCGTTAGCCGTGATGCTCATCTCGCTCGCGGTGCGCGTTTGACGGTGGCGGAGCAAACCATCGTCACCGACGCCGAGGAAGTCGTTTATCGTTTTAACAATCTCAACCCCGCTGTGACGTATGAAGCGCAGGCGAGTTATTTCTCCGGCAATGGGCAAGTTGAGCAAGCCTGGTATGCCGGGCAAAGTTTGATTCATGCGCCGGTCACCGTTGCCTCCAATATCACAAAAACGGCGTGGCTGGCGATTCCACCCGCGGCGATTGCAGACCGCACGCTGGATTTGCGTTTCGTCAAAACCGGCGGCAGCGGCAACGCGAGTGTCGCTGAAATCTGGTTGCGTGAAGCGAATTACCATCCCAATCAGCCGCCAGCGTTGGAGACAACCGTGGAGTCCATTCCCCAAGCCTTTGCGCTGCAACAAAATTATCCGAATCCCTTTAATCCGTCGACGACGATTGCCTTCAGCATCCCCGCGAACTATCGCGGCGGCGTGAGCCTGCGGATTTACAACATGCTGGGCGCGCTCGTCCGCGAATTGGTTGCCGGTGAGCTGGCGCCCGGCCAGTACAGTAAAGTCTGGGATGGTTTGGATAACGCCGGCCGTACGATGGCCACCGGCCTGTATGTCTATCAATTGCGCGCTGGAAATTTTTCAGCGACGCGAAAACTTTTGTTAATGAAATAAGGTTACTCATCACCTCGCTCCTACTCCCGCTCGCATTTAAAAACTGCGCAAGAGAGCGAGCCGGAGAATGAGAAAGAGTTGGATAATGAATTTTAATCGTCACGTCTTTTTGCATAGCGGAGGTTCTACCATGCTCAGGATAACTCGATCGGCAATCACGCCCACTGTGATTGCGATCACAAAATATTTGCTGCTCGCCGCGCTGGGTATTATGTTCGCTGCTTGTCAAGGCACGGCGCCGGACGATTTACTGCTGGATTCGCTGCCGACCTCGTTGATTTTTGTGAAAGCCAATGACAGCAACACTCTCGACAATAATTTCATCGGCTCTGGCGAGACGAGCGATCTGTTCATGTTGTCGCCGATTTCACCCAACGGCCAGATCAAAAATCTCACCGCCGATTTTACCGGCAATGGCGGCGCGGTGGCCGATCCGGATATTTCGTATGACGGCACCAAAGTCGTTTTCTCGATGCGCAAAACCAATAACGACAATTTCGATATTTATGAGCTGAATCTCGTTGGCAAGCCCAATTTGCGCCGAATAACCACCTCCCCTTTTGATGATTGTGATCCGGCTTACCTGCCCAACGGCAAACTCGTTTACACCTCGAATCAGCGGAATATTCGCGATGAATATGAGCGCCGGGAAGTGGAGAACTTGTTTACCATGGAAGCCGACGGCAGCAATGTGCAATGCATCTCTTTCAACAACAGCGATGACTTCGATCCGTTTGTATTAAGTGACGGCCGCGTGGCGTGGACGCGCTGGGAGCATCATGGCACGCAGAATCGTTTTCCGCTTTTCTTCACCCATCCCGACGGCCAATCCACTTTTTTATTGTTCGGCACGCACCAAGGCGGCTCTACACTTAATTTTTTCCATGGCCGCGAGTTGCCGGATCGCAAAATTGTTGCTGTGATGTCGAATCGCGTGCTCGTTGATCGTGGCCCGCTGGTGATTCTCAACGCGGATGCCACGGATGATCCGCCTCAGAGCGGCAATTACACCAATATCACGCCGAACACGCCATATGATATGGACGATGATAAAAAGGGCTATTTCAAATATCCGTTTCCCTTGCCGGACGGGCGTCTGATAACGAGTTACTCGCCCAACGGGCCGGATGATGATTATGGTCTGTATACGATTGGACGCGACGGCCAAAACTTGACGCTGCTTTACAACGATCCTTCCACGCATGAACTGGATGCGGTCGTCGTCGCGCCGCGCTTCAAGCCGACGGTTATTACCGAACAGATTGACCGCAATGATTCGACCGGCGTGTTTGTCAATCAAAATGTTTACTTTCGCCAAACGCGCGATGGCCAAGTTGTCCCGAAACCGGGCGAGATTACCTCGGTGATGGTCGTCGAAGGCATTCCGGTTCCGCCCAATGAACGCAACATGGAAATTGGGGAAACCTCGTTTGAGCGCAAGCGGGTTTTGGGCGTGGCGCCGGTTTATGCCGATGGCTCGTTCTCCATTCGGGTTCCAGCGAATACAGCGATTTCGTTCAACACGCTGGACTCGCTCGGCCGCGCTGTCGTCATCAAACGCAATTGGCTTTATGCGCGGCCCGGCGAAAAAGTAACCAATTGCACCGGCTGCCACGGTGTACGTGGACAAAAGTCGAATCCGAATCCGATTGCGCTGAACCAAACGCCGACGAATTTGGTGGTGCCGGTAAACCAGCGTGAAGTGATCGCATTTCAAAATGCGATCGAGCCGATCATCGCCAAAAAATGTTTGCCGTGCCATGACGGCGTGAGTCCGGCGGCGGCGCTGGGACTTTCACTCAGCCGGTCCACGAATTTTTCCGTGGCGTATGAGACTTTGATGAACACCAGCCGCAACAACAAAGCAATGGTCAATGTGAACAGCGTGCCGTTCTCTCGCAATAGTTATTTGATCGACGTACTACTCGGCGCCGGCGTCAGGAAAACGCAGGGCAAAAAAGCGCATCCGGACAGCGCGAACGCACTGACCAAAGACGAATTGCGAAAATTTATCACGTGGATTGATCTCGGTGGGCAGTATCGCTGAGTGCAGAGGCGGAGGGTCGGCACTCAACCCTCCGCGCTATAACCCTTCATCTCGGCAAAACCAAGGAGAGTTCAGTGCTACTTCAATTGACATTAGCGTTTGTATGGACATTGTTCAACCCTCTCGCGAATAACCAAATCGGCAAGAAAGCAATGGAGTTTTCCTTGCCGGCAGTAAATGGTGAAACGGTCGCATTACAAAGTTTGCGCGGCAAAGTTGTGCTGCTCAATTTTTGGGCAACGTGGTGCGGGCCGTGCCGGCAAGAATTACCGGAATTGGCGCGCCTGCAGGAGAAATATCGCCAACGCGGACTGGCAGTCATGGCGGTCACGGTCGATAATGAAATTGACAATGTTCGCGGCTTCCTGCAAAAGTATGATATCAAAATTCAAGCTTTGTGGGACAAACGCAAAAAAGTTGCCGATAGCTACCTGGTTGAGAAGATGCCCAGCAGTTATCTTATCGACCGCAACGGCGCCATTCGTTTTATTCACCGCGGCTACAGTGCGGAAGAATTGAAACGCATTGAAGCTGAAATTGATGAGCTGCTGGATAAACCGTAATTTGTAAAACTTAACACCGACGGTCGGTCTGGCAAGTCTTTCAAATTTTTTTTACGGAAAATCATGACACGAAAAACTCGTTTGTTTCTCGCCGGCATGGCGTTGCTGGCCTTACAATTTCTGGCCGCTGGCTGCACCACCGTGAAACCGTATGAACGGGAATTGCTGGCGCAACGCATTATGGATTTCGACAAAGCGAAAGCGGAAGAAGCAAAGGAACGCCACTGGTTGGAAACTCTGGAAGGCAGCTCGGGAGGCATCGGCGGGTCGGGCGGCGGCTGCGCTTGCAATTAAAAAGGATTAACGAAGGATGCGTGAACACAGATTGGTGCAGCAAGTAGTTGGCGTCGGCTGCGCGAGTCTGTCCTTTGGAAGTAACGTCGGACGATCATGACGAAAGCCCGACGTTTCTTTT
>JAJVHT010000033.1:0-2291 GCA_022072515.1 bacterium | reverse complement strand
AAGCAGGTTACGACGTGATCATTCACCATGCCGACGGCCTGCATGAAAGCATAGCAAATCGTCGAGCCGACGAATGAAAAGCCGCGCTTCTTCAAGTCTTTGCTCATCGCATCCGACTCGGCAGTTTTCGGCGGAACTTCTTGGAGACTTTTCCATTTATTTATTTTCGGTGTTCCCGCCACAAACTGCCAAATGTAACGATCAAAACTCCCAAACTCTTTTTGCACTGCCAAGAACGCGCGCGCATTTTGCATCGTCGCCGCTATTTTAAGCCGGTTGCGTACGATGCCGGGATCGGCGAGCAATCGGGCCACTTTGGCTTTATCGTATTTTGCAATTTTCTTCGCCTCAAAGTTATCAAAAGCTTTCCGGTAATTCTCCCGTTTCTTCAAAATGGTGGACCAGCTTAATCCCGCTTGCGCGCCTTCGAGTATCAACATCTCGAAGAGATGGCGGTCATCATGCACCGGCACGCCCCATTCCTCATCGTGATAAGCCACATAAAGCGGCTCCTCGCCGCACCATTCACAGCGTTTTTTCATCAGATTTCTCGTTAATAAAGTTGGCCGGTTTGCTGGTTATTTAACCGGCAACTGGTTAATCGGCTAACGTTTTTAAAAATTTATCCAACCTTGCCTTCTGTCGCAAATGATGCCGGAAGTGCATCTCGATCAACCGATACCATTCTTCGGCGTTGAGCATGCCCAACGCCGGGTGCTTCCATTTTTGCACCGGTGAGGCATGGTCGATTTGCGGCGCCAGCGCGCGCATGGCTTCGATCAGCTTGAGCAAACCTTCGCGCATCGCGGCGCGGCTCTGCGGCTGTTTGGGGGTATAGTCGTCGGAAGGCGGCACGTGAATTTTTGCCGGCAGGAAACTGCCGAGCCCAAAAACAATTTTACCCGGCAAGGTTTTTCCACCTTCAAGCAGTTCGGCGCGGTGCTCGAGACATTTTTGGCAGGCGCGTAAATGCAATTTCTCGGTGCCCACCACGAGATGATAATAAACCTGACCGATCGACCATTGGCCCGCGGGCTGTCGCGCAAACTGCTCTTCGGTATAATCATTCAAGGAAACCAACCAAAACCGCGCGGTTTTTTCAAATTGGTAAAACAGCATATGGCCACGGGTGAGCAGCCGCGCTTTTTCTTCGTCGCTGTATTTCGTCGCCGCGCCCCGGTAACGGTGTTCATTGATCGCATCCCGCCACGGCTGCATGGTGAGACCGCCCGGATTGCGGCTGGAAGAATCAGAGCTCATACACGCTCCAAAAATAATTGAGTTTTATTGACACGCCTTTTGCTTGATCTCAACCTAAAGCTGCGCCGGAATCGGACGGCAGGCGCAATGTTTTGCATGTTCCCCATGCCACTGGCGGCGCTCTTCCCGCGTCGGCCGCGCGGGCATCTTGTTATTGGCATGCCCAGCGGCATTGAGTTTCTGCTGCATAAAAAATTTCAGCGTTTGAAAATCATTTCCCGCTCTTCCAGCTTTTTGCCATTCACCGTCACCTGCAAACGATACGTGCCTTCAAGACGTGGTTGTGAATTTTTATCGACAAAGTGAATTCGCTTGATGATACTTTTCATCTCGCCGGCTTTGAGTTTGCCTTTCCAGATCTGATATGTGCTTTGGCGCCGCGCGGCACCCTTTCCCGGCTCCTCCATCAACAGCAGGACAACAGCGCCGGCGTCGCTTTGATTTAAATTAACCATTTCAACCTCACAGGGCAAGAACTGATTGATTTTAATCCGGCGTGACGTATTGCCCCGCCAGGTCACCTTAAGATTAGACGCCGCAGCATAACCCAAAAGTTTTAACGCGGCCGGGTGACCTTCATCAATCAACGTTCGCAAGGCACGCGCGAGAATCCAGTGGCGCTGTTTGGTGGCGTCCGGCGTATTCCACTCTTTCGTCCATGCCAAGACGATCGCGGAATGATCTTTGGAAATGTCGTTGAGATTGTTGGCAACGGATTTTTGCACGTAGTCCGCGGGATCATCCAGCAAGGCTTCAAGAATTTTCTTAAGCGGCGTGGGATCCTCTTTCAACTCGTTAATGTGAGCGAGCATGACGCCGCGCGGACGAAAAGCTTCGGTCACCAAACGCCGGACCGCAGGATTTTCGTCTTTGATCCACTCGCGCACCAGCGGCAGAATGGTTGCAACACCATGCTGAATGATGAGATTATGCAAGATCGTTGCGGACAGCTCGCGGGGCCACGCGCCCTCCAAGGCGCCCGTGGAATAAAGCCATGTAAGTTGTTTCGGCAAATCATCGGGATAGAGAAG
>JAJVHT010000157.1:9291-16698 GCA_022072515.1 bacterium | reverse complement strand
ACCGGCTCTTGGTTACGTAAGATGTGTGTCAAGAGACGACGGTCGCCGGTTTCTATTTTTGTAGAATGGCTTTCATTGTTTTGATAAATTCTTCCGTTTTAATTCGAATGAAATATGTGCCACTGGGCAGGTTTTGTGGGGTCCATTTCAGGGTGTAAGATCCTGATGCCAGTTTTTCATTTAAGAGGAGCGCCACTTCTCTGCCGAGTGGGTCATAGACTGTGATGGTTACTGCTTGCGGCGCGGAGACGGCAAAAGCAAGCGTGGTGCCGGCATGAAGCGGATTGGGATAAATTTGAACTAGTCGCGGCGTTGGGGGAACGGCAATTTCATTAGCCTCGCTGGAGACGGAGGTCACAAAATCATTTCTGAATGCATAAAAGCGTCCAAGCCGGTCGCCGAGAATCAAATCAAGGTCATGATCAAAATCCAGATCGGCGAGCGTGGGTATGGCCGCGGAATCCAATCTGACTTGCGCAAAAACACGATCATCGCGTTCCCACTGCGGCGCGAGTGTGGTGCCGCTATTTCGATAGAATGACAGGGTACCGTCGTTTTCTCCAAAGATAATATCCCAAAGGCCGTCGCGCGTCAAATCGCCGATTTCAGCCCGGTAATGCGCCATACTGGTCAGGTTCGCAGACCACTGTGATCGTTCTTCCCAATTTGGAGTGGATAATGTTCCGACGTTCTCATAAAAACGATAACTCCCGGACTTTTGCATAAAAAGGTCAAGCCTGCCATCACCATTTATGTCAATCAGGGAGGGATCACGGAACAGCGAATCAGGCGCAAACTGTGAAAAGAAACCCGATTGCAATTGATCATCGGTGAAATAAAACAAATTTGTGGTTGGCGCTGCGCCAGAACGCATGTGTTTATCCGCGCCCAATGCCATGTCGAGTTTCCCGTCTTTATCCCAGTCAAACCGATCCAGCGTTGGATTGCTTAGACCGTCGTCTTGAACAAACAAACTGAAATTGGGATCGCGTAGCCACAGTGAATTCCGGCGTGAAAATCTTGTGAACTTCAAAAAACCGGACAAAACATCCGTTGGCGGATCAGGATGGACAAGGATGATTTCTCCGGAACCATTTTGTTGCACCTCAATCGCAATTCCGGATTCAAGGTAGCCAAAAGGAAAACCGAGACTGCCGGTTTGACGAAAGGATGAGCTTAACGTATCAAAATCGCTACTCCAAAGATAGAGAAATGGCGCTTCAACGCCGGTTAGCACATCCAGCTTGCCGTCCTTGTCCACATCGCCGACCGCGATGGTAATGCCCCTGGCGTCTGGCATTGGAGTCGCATTCGATGGAAAATTGAATATTAGTGAATCGGAGGTGCTTTTATTTCTCCCGACGCTCGCTAAAGCATCCTTTAAAGACCAGTCGAAACCAACAAAAATGTCGGTACGCTGGTCGCCATCGACATCCGCAAAACGGATATTGTTGGGTTGATTGTTATAGAAACCCAACACAAACGCTTCAGGATCGAGCTGCCAAGTTGGACTGACAGAATCACCGGTATTCCAATAAATTCTCAGCTTGGAATCAAGGTACGCCATCGCGTCGAGATCATGGTCGTTATCAAGATCAGCCAGAGAAATAAACCTGCTGCCGGCAATTGCCTCCAAAACTGAATCAGCTCGAGTCCAGAAGCTGCCTGCAGCATTTCCTGTGTTTTGCCAGTATCGGAATGAATTGGTTTGATGGTCAGGAAGGATTAAATCTGCTCTGCCATCACCATTTAGATCCGCAAGGGTGGGAACGGCGTTTCCCGTGACAGCCGGCATTGGCACGATATCCCAGTCGGTGCGCCTCTCGAAAACGATAGAGCTGCTCATGCCCCGATTTCGATACCAGCGCATGCCAACAGAATCCAAGACCGCCAAATCAAGCCAGGAGTCGCCGTCGATGTCGCCGAGATCGATTCTGGCAGATCCATAACTCTGAACCCCGCTGGGATTTATGAGCCGATCATCACGCACCCATTGCCAATCCTGGCCGTAGGCTGGCGCCAGAATAAGAAGTAGAAATGACGATACGCGGAACATAGCGTACCTCAAAAATTTTAAGCGAAACTTTGTTGGGACATGTTATAGGGATTGCACATTTTTGTGTAACCCAAACGCGCTGGCATTGCTCGGCCAGAAACGCCGCGCAAATCGCTTTTCACGTTTTGTATTTTCCTTTTCGCTTCATCTTTTTACCCCTCGATCTCCACCACCAACTGGATCTCCCGCAACACGCCCATCACGCGAAAACATTCGTTGAACTCGCCGCTGAAGGCGACGGCTTTGCCTTTGGTGTGCGCTTCAAAGGCGATGCTCTCGGCGCGCTGCACGCTGCAGCTAATCGCCTTTTGCAATTGCAGGATCACTTCGTCAAACGTGTGAATGTCGTCGTTGTACAGCACGACTTTCCACGGCGCGCCAATGCGTGTGCCGATATCGTCGTCGACGAGAACGTCTTCGTCGGCATCCGGCGTCACCACGGCATTCCGGGTTGGGTTCATGGCTCCATCACCTCGTCCAATAAACGATCAATAATTCTGCGGTTTGCATTCGGAAACGCCAGTTGCCTCAGCTCCGCCGGCTGCACCCAGCGCCAATTCTGGCAGCCCAAAGCCTGCGGCGCGCCGTTTTGATAGAGGCAATGATAAACGTTCAACGTCACCCGCAAATGCGTGTACGCGTGCTCAACCGTCATAAAATAATCGCCGACTTCGACTTCGACCGCCAGCTCTTCGCGCAGTTCGCGGCGCAAGGCAGCCGCCGGCGTTTCGCCGCTTTCGATTTTGCCGCCGGGAAATTCCCACAGCCCGCCGAGCAAGCCGTCATTGCGACGCTGGTCAACGAGCAATTTGCCCGCGTGCCAAACCAGGCCGATGGCGATTTGCTGATGCGGCACCGCCGGGCGCTGGATTTTCACGGGCAGCCGGGCCGGATCATCCAAATCTTGAAACGCGCGGCAATAGCGCATGGCCACACAAATTTCACACTTTGGCGCGCGCGGCGTGCAAATCCGCGCACCCAGCTCCATCACGGCTTGATTCCAATAGCGCGCCTGGCCTTTGGCCAACACGTGTTGCGCCAATTCGTGCAACATTTTTTTTGTCGCCGCCGCCTTCGCCGGTTGTTGAATACGGAACCACCGGCAGAGCACGCGCTCGACATTGCCATCCACCACGGCGTGATCGCGATTGAACGCAATGCTGGAAACCGCGGCGGCGGTGTACGGGCCGATGCCGGGGATTTGCAGCAGCGCCTCATAGTCACGCGGCAAGCGGCCACGGCAATGCGCGCCAATATATTTTGCCGCGCGGTGCAAATGGCGCGCGCGCGCGTAGTAACCCATCCCTTCCCAGGCTTTGAGCACCTCGTCCTGCGCCGCCGCGGCCAGGGTGTTAAGATCCGGAAACCGTTCCAAAAAACGGTCATAATAGTCGAGCACTTTAATGGTTTGCGTTTGCTGCAGCATCACTTCGGAAACCCAAATGCGATACGGATCGCGTGTTCGCCGCCACGGCAGGTCGCGATGTTCTGCCTGATACCATGCCAACAATTTCTTGTGCAGAAAGCGGAGTCGATGGGGAGAGAGCTGGTTGAGGCGCGGCGCGCGCTTTTTTCTTGCTTTTATCGCCCGTTGCATAGAGACAATTTAGCACTTTCGCGGCAATTCGCCAAGAAAATTTTGTGAGAAAAAATCGTTGAATGCGAACGGGAAATTTTGTATATTGGTCTACTGTGAACTGAAAACTTGTGACAGGTTTATTATAATCATGAACGCCTCGATCCCCATCGGGGCGTTATCTGTTTAATGTAGCCGTCGTCCTGCCCCTGCCGGGGCATCTTATTGTGGCCTGCAGCCAACGGCCTACAATAGCTGGGGACGGCGTGGAATCGAAAGCATGGGAGTTTTTGGCATGAAACAATATTATTTCACCGAAGCCGGTTACGAAAAATTGCGCAAAGAAATCGAAGCCGTCGAACGCTATCTGAAAAATGATATCGCCAAGGAAATTGCGACGGCGCGCGAGCACGGCGATTTGCGGGAAAACGCCGAGTATGAGTCGGCGAAAAACAAACAGGCGAATTACATGGCCAAGCTGGGGCTGTTGCAGGAGCGTTTTCAAAACGCCCGCATCATTCACAAAAACGATTTGCCGGAGGGCGTCGTCACGCTCGGCAAAGTGGTGACAATTAAAGAAGCGGCCGACAAGCACGAGGAGCAATACATCATTCTCGGCGATGGTGAGACCGATTTGGAGAAGGGCATCATCAGCTATCAATCGCCGCTGGCGAAGTCATTGATGAACCACAAAGCCGGGGACGTGGTGGAAGTGAAGCTGCCGCGCGGGGCCAAAAAATATGAAATCAAAGCAATCAATTTCTACGAAGATGTATGAGGCGAACCGGCCGAAAGCCTTAACTCCGCGTCAAAATGGATTTCTTGGCGCGGAGTTTTTTATTTTTATCTTCACAGTCGAGGGGCGCCGCCACGCGGTATTTCTTTCCTCCTTTGTAGTTAATATTAAATTCTATTTCCGAAAAATGTTACTATTCCGTACTGCCCGGGCGCTTAATTCTGTTAGTGAAAATAAATTTGCACGTATTGAACAAATCTCATAAATCGAGCGCCCGGCCGGTGGAATAGCGGGCTAAAATTTAAAGGGCATCTGAGTTTTCATCCTCAGATGCCCTAAACTAATCCTTCCCGTGGCCTCAAACTTCAGACGGTTACTTCAAAATCGTCATCCGTTTCGTCAACACCTGCCCCGCGAATTGCAAGCGATAATAATAAACTCCCGACGGCAGGCCATCGGTGTAAAAATAAACCTCGTGGCGGCCGGCGGGCTTCGGCTCATTGAGCAGCGTCACCACCTCCTGCCCTAAAGCGTCATACACGGTCAATCGCGGCGTTCCCGGCTTCGGCAAATCGAAGAGAATAGTCGTGCTGGGATTAAAGGGGTTCGGATAATTCTGATAGAGAGCGAACGCCGCCGGCACCGTTGGCGTTTCGTCCACGCCGGTGACTTCGATGGTCTTGAAGCGCCAGGTTCCCGACCAATTGCTCACTCCCGCCATGTTGGCGGCGCGTACGCGCCAATAATAAAACTTATTGATTTCGAGCGGCGCAACTTGGTAAGTGGTGTCGGCAATATCGGCCAAGTCATAAATCAAAGCGGCCGCATCGAACAACGGCGTGCTGGCGACCTGCAATTGATACGTCGCGGCGCCGGCAGCGGTGCGCCAGACAAAGGCCGGATTGACCTTCACGTCACGCACGTTGTTTGCCGGCGAGACTTGTATCGTTGCCAGCGGGAATCCGGTCCTGAAAAATCCTTTAGCCGAATAGGCGCTGGTTCCGCCGGCATTACTCGCCTGCACCCGCCAGTAGTAAGTGGTTTGCCCTTCCAAGCCGCCGATCACTTTAAAAGTATCCGCCAGTCCGGATTCATTCACCAGCAACGCTGTGGCGAAGGTGGAATCGCGCGCGACTTGCACTTGATAGGCGCTGGCGTTGGCCGGATAATTCCAGCGCAACGTGACGCCGTCGTTGCCCACCACAGCGCCATTCAGCGGGGCCGCGAGCACGGCCAGCGCCGGCGGCAAAACCTGCATCACATTCGTCTCCAAACTTTCGTTGGAATTGCGGTCGAGCGCGGTAACGACAAAATAGGCCGGCGTATTTACCGGCGACGGCTTCGGAGCGTTAAAGGCGGCGCCGGCAATTGCCACGATCTTGCTGGCATCATTCAGCTCAATCGGCTGGATCACGGCATGATCGAAGCGATACACGATATAACGAAAAGCGGTGTCGCCGTCGGCGGCTTGAGTTGGCGCGTCCCAACGCAGGCCCGCCGTGCCGGCGCCGGCGATACGCTCGAACCGCAGATTTCGCGGCGGGTTGGGGGGAATGATATCTTTCCACGTCATCACTGGCGGCAGCGCCGGATAGCGATAGTAATTCGTTTTTAAGCTGTCCACAAAACCCTTGGGATTTTCACGAAAATTCAACGCGCGGAAAAACACGCTGCCAAACGCGCTTGGCGTCGTGCTGCGATTCAAACGGATTTGCCGGGGAATTTCATTGGCGTTCCAGCCCGTCACGCGATACGCGGCTTGCCCCGGATACAAATGCCGGCCATTGATTTGTGACGCCCACCACGGCATGAGCTTGCCGTAATCCTGGCCGCCGCCGAACGGCCAATAAAGCTGCGGCGTCAAATAATCAATCGTCTTTTGCTGCAGCCACGCCACCGCGTCGCAATAAATCGTGCTGTACGCATCCAGGCCGGTAATGCCGGTGGGCACGCCGTTTTTCCAAATACCGAACGGGCTGATGCCGAATTTCACAAACGGCTTGACGACTTGAATACTGTCGTGAATCATCTTGATCAGCAAATTCACATTATCGCGCCGCCAGTCGGCGCGATTGGTGAAGCCACGCGAGTAATTGGCAAACGTCGCATTGTCTTCGGTGGTGATTTGATTCGGCGGATAGGAATAAAAATAGTCGTCAAAATGCACGCCGTCGACATCATAGCGATTAACGACATCCATCACGACACTGGTGACATAACTGCGCACCAGCGGCAGGCCGGGATCGAGCACTTTGAGATTGGCGTTCCGAATGATCCAATCCGGATGCAGCACCGAAACATGGTTGGCGGCGTTGGTGTACGAGCCGACTTCGCGGACGGAGCGATAGGGGTTGAACCACGCGTGCAATTCCATCCCGCGTTTATGCGCTTCTTGCACGGCGAATTCGAGCGGATCGTAAAACGGACTGGGCGGCTGGCCCTGTGCGCCGGTCAGCCAATATGACCACGGTTCGAGGGCCGAGGCGTACATGGCGTCGCATTCAGAGCGTACCTGAAACATCACCGCATTGATGCCGGCGGCTTGCAATTCATCCAGCAGCCGGATCAATTCAGCGCGTTGAGTGCCCGCATTCAGCCCCGGCGCGGACGGCCAATCGAGATTGATGACGGTGGCGATCCACGCACCGCGGAATTCATATTTGGGATTGTTGTCGACAGCAAAAACATGCGTAAATATCAAGAAAACGATTAAAAAAATGCCCTGTGGCAATTTATTCATTACCTCTTCCTCCTCAATCAACTTTCTATTCCAGAATAGCTCACAAGGTGTTTTTTGTCATTGGATTAAACATAGGCATAGACATCCATCGAAACAGATTTCACGGGTTGGGTTTTTCCATGAATCAGCCGGCGAATTTTTTCAGTCGTTTCGCGGCTGAAAATTTTCTCACCGCAACGTTCACAAATCGTTGCGGGAATCTGCTCAACGAGCAAATGCCTGTGGTCAATTTGAAATACCTCATTGACGAAGTCTTCTCTTGCTGCGGTTGAGCCACACACGTGACAGCGAAACATAAA
>JAJVHT010000157.1:0-9191 GCA_022072515.1 bacterium | reverse complement strand
GATTAAAATTTAAAAGGGCATCTGAGTTTTCACCCTCAGATGCCCTCCGTAATTCGTGAAGCGTAAAACCAAAGATTACGTTTCACGCTTTACATTTAAATCCTTACTTCAACAACATCATACTCTTGGTAAACACCTGATGATCGACATACAGCCGGTAATAATAAATGCCCGACGCGAGGCCGTTGGAATCGAACGTGGCTTCATGGCGGCCCGGCTCCATGACTCGGTGCACCAGCGTCTTCACTTCGCGGCCCATGCTGTCATACACCTTCAACTCGACGACGGCGTATTGTGAAAGCGTGTAAGCAATCGTCGTGTTGGGGTTGAACGGGTTCGGATAGTTTTGCAGCAGTTCGTACGTTCCCGGTATGCTGGTGAACGGTTTGTCTTTGACGCCGACCGCGCCTTTGACGAAACGCATCAGGCGGCTGCCGTCGAAACTGACGGCGTAGGCCGTGTCACCGCTGGCACTGAAGGCGACGTTGCGCGGCCCATTGCCGATCACCGCACCCGAAGCGTTTTTAATCTCCGGCATGGCGACAACGGAATACTCAAATTTTTTGAAATCGAAAACATACAAGCCATTCGCCGAGTTGTCGACCGGCGTGCCGGCGCGATCCACCGAAACCCACAGCGTGCTGTCTTTGGGATGCCAGTTCATCGTCTGGCGGTTCGTCTTCATGATCAGCTCCGCCTTGTCGTTGGTGTAAATGCTGTCGGTTTTGGTGTAGTTGATAAAATCGGTGGTCGTCCACAAATAAAGCGGACCGCCGTTTGAACCCAGATCCGGCGTAATGATGGTTGTCGCATCCGCGGTGATGCCAAGACCGCGGCCAAATCCCGGCGGACTGGCGAGCGTGACGGTTTGGCTTAATCCAAAAGAAAGCGGATCCACCACGGAAATTGGACTGATGCCAGCCACGCGACCAGTCCAAATGAAGCCGTCTTTGTCAACCATTGGCCCCAAAAAACTGTTAGCGCCCGGTTCAATGAACACATTGAACGCCTTACCCGTCGCCGGGTCCAGTCGGAAAAGCCGAGAGTTCCGCGCAAAAAGAATGCTTCCATCCTTTTCCAACACCATGCCACGGCAGTTGTTGGTGACATACCTCTCAATGCCAACAGCGACCGAATCGATCTTCCCGATGGTGGGGTCGGGTGTGCCATCAGGTCTAACCACACGCAGGCGGCCGGCGGTATTAAAATTTCCAACCCAAATGCGGTTGCTTTTATCCACCGCAATGCCATGCCCGCCATTCACCAGCGTATCGGCGCCGATGAAATCGGTGAATTTGTAGGACGGGGCGACAAGCTTCCATTTGCCGGCCGGAAGGATTTCGATTGTCCGGAACGCCTGCACCGTGCCGTCTGCAAAAACGGCGATCAAGCCCAGCTTTTGGCTGCCCTGGTTCTTCAGCGGATCCACAAAGCCGGAGGCGAGCACCACTGCCGATTTGCCGGCGGCCGTAGAAAAGTCACCTTCATAAGAGCCGATCAATTTGGTGTTGTCACTCCCCGGCTTGACGTCATAGGTGTATTTACCCGGGTCAATGGAAATATAGCTGGCGGTCGTTTGGCCGTAACCCAGATTATCGATGAACGGCGTGGCGCTGCCGACGGCAAAGAAATCCAAGCCGCCGATGGGGCCGTCCGTGTTGCCGTTGTTCACGATAAACTCCACCTTGGCGGCATTGCTGGCGGTTTCGCGCACATTCGGAATGTTAAAAACGGAAATCTGAATGTTGCGATTCGCCGCATCCGGATTGTCATACTTGACCAAATTGACTTTCAGGATGCCGTTGATGACACAGACGTAGGTGTTGCCGTTCGTCAAACTCAGCGTGACGTCGGCCTCGATGGTATCTTTAAACGCAGACCCCGCATTGCGCAGCCGGACTCTAACATTGCCGTCCGGCACGTCGAGAAATTTGGTCGCCTGCCGAAACGCGATATTTTTCGCATAGAGTGAATCGCCGACTAAAATATCGAGCGCTCTGGCGTCAATGTCGCCGGAGTTGTGAATGAACTGCACGCGCGTCAGTCCATGCGTTCCGGCCAGCGCCGGCAAAGCCAGCAACAACGCCAGCAATCCCACCCCGAGCAAAGTTTTGGTAAAAATTCTCATCATCCTTCTCCATAATTAAGGGTAAGTGGTTTAATGCAAATTTTTAACAAAGATTGGCATCAAAATCCCATAGGCAATCTCCTGTTGATAAGAATGTATCGCAACATTTTTGCAGCGTAAGTATTGCGCTACATGATTTGGGCCGTGTGCACAAATTGTTTAAACAATTATTGGTCGCGAAACCAGGGTAAATTATCCTGCCACAATCACGCGACCATGATGCTACGTTGGCTTTTCGAGCTTTAAAACTCACCCCCGGTCCCATAGGTGTCAAGCTATGGGCTTGACGAGGTCAATAGCCCCGAAGGGGCGGCCTATAAAAGCTTGGGGCAACGCCCCAAGATCAGGTTCAGCACACCGCCGCAAACGCCAACGGCGCGGCATAGCGGGATTGCGCGTCGTTGGCGTCATTGGACTTCGTCCCGCACGCGAAACGAAAAATTATGATACGGGTTTTGTTCTGTTGCGCGTCGGCGGCTGTAGCCTTTTTCTTCGTTAGGGACGGCCGTAATAGGGCGCGCCTTTTTTGCCGGTGTCGATCTTGAGCAGATTCGAAGTGGCGCTCAATTGCTGAACGGCGAAGAGCAAACTGCCTTCGTTCCACGCGATGGCATAAACCGAGGGCGCGATCAAGCCGGGATACAACACCTCATGGCTGCCATCCGGGCGCAACACAAACATGCCGTCGGGATGATTCGTGCCCAGGTACATGCCACCATCCGCGGAAAACGTCAAGGCCTGGATGTCTCCGCCCGCCAGCCAACCGGCCGCGGCCACATCCAACACGACTTCCTTGGCGCCGAGGGCCCCGCCTTGAATTGGGCTGCGCCAGATTTTTTCTTCGCCGGTGGTGGCGTTTTTGCCGGCGACATACACGTACCCATTAAACACTCGCAGCGCCGCCAACGTCACCGGATAGCTGTCGATTTTCGTCGCGGTTTTGCTGGGGGTGACGAGATAAACATCGGTATCGACGGTCACCCATATATTGCCGTTGGCATCAAAATCAAAATCTTGCGGATTGCCCGGCAACGAGACCAACACGCTTTCGGTGCCGTCCAGCGCGATGGTGGAAATTCTTCTGAGCCGCGCTACCGCATTGGCCGCATAGAGAAGATTGCCCGGCCCGACTTTTAAGGCGTTCGCCCGCAAAAAAGTGGCCTTTGAGGTGATCACCGTCACTTTGCCGTCCGGAGAAACTTTCTTAATCGTGTTCGATTCGGTGGACACATAAAGATTGCCCTGGCGGTCGACATCAATGCCAAACGCCTTCACCGCATCCTTGCCGGCATCTTTTAAATCCGCATACAACACCACCGCCGGTTTTAATTTGTAAAACACAAAAGGCGTAAACTCACTCGCCCCCTGCACCGCGATCCGAATCGGGATGGCATCGGCCACCAGGTTCGGGGTTTTGACTTTTAACTCCGTTGTGGAGGCGGCCAAAACCACAGCCGGATCGGCGCCAAACAGAACGATGTTTTCGGCCGGCTTGGAGGAAAAATTCTGCCCTTTGATCGTCAACTCACCCACCCCGGCCAGCGTGCTGTCCGCCGGCAGAATCGAGCTGATGATGGGGTCCGCCCCTTTCGGAGCGTTGGGATCAAACAGGCTGGGTGTGGTGTCATTCTTACATCCCGCCAGAAAGATGGCGAGGGGAATCAACCCGACGAGAAGCGCCACCGCCTTCAGCAAATCAGGGCGTGAAAGAAGTTTTTTCATTTTCATTCCATCCATTTCTTCATAAGCTTGTAGTAACGCCTTTAGGCGTCGATGGTGAAAAGCAAAACTCATGCATCGTTGCAGATTTCTTTAAGTTTTCCAGCCTCGGCGCCTGAAGGCGCTACTACGAACGATTACGACCGAAAATCAAAACGCAAACTGCACCGTAAACCGATTGACATTATCAAAAATACCATACGGCGTGTAGGCATAATCAATGGCGAGCTTGTAATTTTTCAGCGTCTTTTGCAGGCCGGCGCCGGCGCTGAAGCCGTGCTCGTCGTTCGGGGTTGAGTAACCGGCGCGCAGCGCCACGGTTTTCATAAAAAGATATTCGCCGCCGATATTCAA
Organism: bacterium; assembly: GCA_022072515.1. Classification (GTDB taxonomy): domain Bacteria; phylum Zhuqueibacterota; class Zhuqueibacteria; order Zhuqueibacterales; family Zhuqueibacteraceae; genus Zhuqueibacter. Next base: position 4,990 of record JAJVHT010000157.1, on the reverse strand, counting down.
TTGCTCGGAAAAATCGCGCGGGTGAACGGCATCGACGGTGACCAGAAAGTCATGATTCTCCTGGCCGGCCAGGAGCAGGTCAAACGCATTCATCGACAGGCCGATCTTGAACGTCAACGGCAGTTGGAAGCCTTCTTCTTCGTATTTAAGCTCTTTGGAGAAGTTGCGCACATTCATGCCAAAGTTGAGGCTCTTGAAGCCGGTGCGATAGATGATGCCGAAGTCAAAGGCCGCAACATCCGTTGTATAATCCGTTTTCAGTTGATCGCCGGCGGGCGCGAAACCGACGATGGCGCTGCCCAAATCTTGTTTGACATATTTAACATTGCCGCCGATGGCAAATTTATCGGAGAGCGCTTTGGCATAGCCCAGCCCGAGGGCAAAAGCCGAAGGGCTGAAACTGCCGGTATCTTCATAGCCGCGCACGTCGGTATCGGAGCGGATCGTTCCATTAAAACTGCCATAATCCACGGAAACGATGCTGAGGCCGAAAATGCCGAAGCGGCCGTCGAACGGATTCAAGGCGACGCTGCCGAAGACATAGTCAATGTCGGCGATCCAACTGACTTGGCCGAACGACACCGTGGCAAAGTCTTGCAGGCGCGCCATACCGGCGGGGTTAAAAAACATGGCGGAGGACGGGCTTTCCAACGAGGTGAAGGCCTCGCCCAGGGCGCCGGCGCGGGCATCCGTTGTCACGGTGAGAAACTTGAAACCGGTTTGCGCCCGTTTTTCCGTGGGTTTTCTTTCGGCCTGGCTGAATCCAACCGCCGTGAAGAGAAGCAGCCAAGCGCCGCTCACAAACAGAGAAGTTATATACTTTTTCATTGACGCACCCGTAGACTTGTTGGTCGAAACGTCTCACGCATTTGGACTGGCAAAATTTTAGCGGACGACAACAAACTTGATGATTTTGCGCCGGCCCTTGCGGCCCGGCACATCCGTTTGATCCGTCACCACGGCAATGTAAATGCCGCTGACGATGATTTGATTGGAAGTAGTGGTACAATTCCAATAGGCATCGCCGCTGCCGTCGGTATGCTCGATGGTTTTAATCAGTTCGCCGCTTTCCGTAAAAATCATAATGTTGCATTGGCCGGGGATGTTCAGAAAAGCGATCTTGTCCGGTTCGCCGGGAAAGCGCAGACGATTCGGGTCAGCGCCGAGACTGAACGGATTGGGCACGACGCGGATCGAATCCATGCTGGTGGGATCGCTGCCCACGCCTTCCTGCCGTTTGAGGTTTGCCGGATCGTAGGCTTGCGCATAATACCGGCCGCTCCGCAGGGCGCCGCGCGGCGTCAAGCCGGCGCCATTGTTATTGGCCGCATCGCCCACGGCAACAATGTAATAATAGTAGCTGACGCCGCGAATCAGGCTCCGGTCGTCATAACTGCGCTCGCTCGCGCCGGGCTTCGCAATCAGGCGATAGGTGCTGTCAACCTGCCCCGTCGCCCGAAAAATTTCGAACCCGGTGAGATTCTGGTCGCCGCCATCATAAAGCGTCCACGCCAGATTGATACGATCACCACCGCCCGTCACAGTGAAAGATCGCGGCGGCGGCGGCGGCTGGGGAATGTTGTAGCCGGATTGAAAATTGGCAATGGCGCGGCGAAAGGTTTGAAACAACGAATCTCTGCCGCTCAACACCCATTGATTCTTGACCTGGGCGGTGATTTCGCCGCGCTTATATTGTTGGCCAATCTTTTCCTGCATCTCCCGGCTCAAACCCGCGGCGCCCTCGGCCATGACGATGTGGATGCTTTCTCCCGGCTTTAATGTGTAGGGGCCGTAACCGTTGCAATTCGAGAAACCGCCCGGCGTGCCGAGCGCGGGATCACCGGTGGGCGTATCGAAGCGGCCTTGCGGCTCGACCCGGTCGGCATGGCGCGGGGACATGTGGCCGGAGGCCATCCAGCCATACTCTTGCGTCATCTTTTCCGTATTGTAAGCATCATTATTTGACGTTAACGGCTCGTCGGAACCGCGATAGCTCGTGGTCGAAGGTTGCCCGAAATCATCCGCTTTATCCGTCGCCGACTTATCGGCATGGAGCGTCACGACGCCGACAAATTGCGCGGCGCCGAGGCGCCCGGTGGTGTCGGCTTTCGTGGTCTCCACCGTGCCTCCTGGCGCCCAGATCGGGCCGCCAAGATTGTCATACGCGGTAAACGGCGGATACTTGCCATGCCAGGCATACTGGGCCCGGAAGTTTTGATTCGGCGGATCGGCTTTTACACCATCGCCACGGGTATCGAGCATGGCATTGATGCCCCAGCCGGTGGCATTGCCGATCACATAGCGGGTGTTGGCGCAGACCGAGTAGCGATATTGAAAGAAGAAATAAACGCCTTCCAGCGTTTGATTGGGCAATTCGATCGTGGCGTCATCGTCGACGTTGCCGGTGTTGGTGAAAACATAATCGTAGACAATGTAATTATCATGATACTGCTGGCCAAACTGAAAAATTTTGCGCGTCATGGTGATGCCGGTTTGGGAATTGACCACGTTGACGATCATGCGATCCCACTTCATCGACGGATCAACGCCGTCATTGTCAACGATGGCTTCACCTTGCGACGAGGCGCCATCCACCGTAACTTCGGGTGGCACAAAGCGGCTGGTCATTTCAAATTGCCTGGGAAAAAATTCGCGGGTGCCGCTCACGCGCGGGCCGACGTGAACGACTTTGTGCGGATAATAAAGGGAATTTTCATCCGTAAAGTCTTTGACGCCAATCCACATCGCCTTGGCCGCTTGCATGTCTTGGTATTTATAAATCGCCGGCCAGCGCAAGCCGTCTTGTTGCCGCAGAACCCGGCCCTCTTCTTTTTCACAACCGATTTCCGAGTACCAATTGTGCAGAGAACCGACCGACATCCATTTAATCGCATACTGCGCATAACCAACCGTCGTTGAACCTGCCAGCAGCACCAGCCAGCAGATCCAGCTTGCTGGCAGAAAAATCCGTTTGCCATGAGAACGCATTTTCATGGTTTCCTCACCTTGGTATGACCCCGATTTTGCATTTTAAAACTCAAATGGAAAATCGGGGTTTGACTGTTATTATATGTGCAAAATGAAGGTATTAAAACACGTCAAACGTCACACTTAACCCAAAAAACACATCCCGTGGGTTGAGAAACGTGAGAAATTCCTGATTGGGCATGTCAATATAGGATTTGTTTTTGCGCCATTGCTCCTTGGTGGCTGCATCCGCATTATCATCCCAGGGCATGTAAGGACCGGTGCGATAATCACCGGGGCGGTCATCGCCGGGGATATTGCCGTAACCCAAAGGATCGCCGATGTCTTTCGGCAGATGCAGCGACTTCATGTAGGCTTCATAGTCTTTGCCGTCCACAAAACCATATTCTTCCATATACTTGAGGTTAAAGACATTGAAGACGTCGACAAAAAACTGCAGGTTGGCATTGGCGATTTTAAGCGATTTGCTCGCCCGCAAATTGACATTGTAAAAATCTCCCCACTGCACGTTATTGACAATGCCGGGAATGCTGCCGCCACCGGCCCAAGTGAAATGGTAGCCGGCGCGCCACGAACCCAAAACATTCAGGCGAACATCGCCCAGCGGGTGAATGCCGGCGACCTTTGGCCCAAACGTGGTCGGAGAAAAGAAATAAAGATTCGCGCGCCCGTACGGCCGCGGCACCGGTTTCTCCTGATATTGTGCGCGCGTCTCACGCTCATACCGCCGCTGCTCGGCAGGATTTTCGTAGTAATTGCCGAAGCCAAAATTGCCGGCGGTATTGACTTGATAAGTATAGTTGATAAAGCCCTGCAGCCAATTGCCCCGGTTCTTGTTCAAGGCTAGCTCGAACCCCCGAATGTCTTCGTAATTGTTCGGCTCGGTGACGGAATAGTTGACTTTGTTGTCGCGACTGGTATAGGTGACCAGCCGTGATTGCAAGGCAACGTCCTTATAATATCCCGACACGCGAATGAGAAACTGGTCGGCGAGATTTTGCTCATAGCCCAGTTCGTAAGCAACGGTTTTGGGCAGAGGATTGTTCGGATTGGCCAGCCGGGTCACCTGGTTGTTGTCGGAGAATCTGCGGACGAGATAAAGATTCTCCGGCAGCGGCAATTGCCGGAAGTGTCCATAATTAAAAAACAGCTTGCTATTGATGGTAATCGGAAAGGCGACACTCAATCGCGGACTGAGATTGAAAATACGCTTCGTCGCTTCCTTGCTCAGCAACGTATCGATTCCCAAAGACCGTTCCGAAGTGAAGGCTTTGCTATATGAATCATAAGTGAACCATTCACCACCGGCATGCGAGTAGTCCAGGCGAAGGCCGAGGTTGGCAATCATCCCCTGAAACTCCAGTTTGTCCTGCACATAGAGCGCGCCACGTTTCGGGTAAGTGTGCCATTGCGAGCGCGAGCGGCCGCTGGGCAGAAATTCATCGACCGAGGCGTAATTCACATTGTTATCGGTATAACTAAATTCCGCGCCGGCTTTGATTTGATTATATCGATCGATCTGGCTGCTGAAATCGACTTTCGCCGAGTAGACGGTCACTTCGCTGCTGTCCCGCGAGTTGCTCATGCCGACGCCGGAGCGCATGCCGCTGCCAATGCCAAATGCCGGGCGCGGCTCAAAGCCAAAAGGTCCTTCGTCAACAAAATAGCTGTTGCCGAACAAATAAACCCGGGACGTATCACGCCCGCGTCCGGGATGGGTTTCGTAACCGGATTTGAAGCTGCTTAAAGTGGCTTCGTAAAACGTGGAAGGGCTTACCACATGCGTAAATTTAGCGCCAAGACTGGTGCGCGTAATGGCCGTGGGCGCCCAATAATCGGTGGCAAAAATTCTGGTATCGATATAACTGACGCGGTTCAGCACGCCGCCGATGCTTTCGGGAGAACGAAAGATGCCGGGCAAGCCGGCATTATTGTCATTGGTGCCGGTTGAGCGCCCGCGAATGCCTTCCACCACCAGCTTCATATGCGGTGAAAGCTCGGT
>JAJVHT010000149.1:11302-16722 GCA_022072515.1 bacterium | reverse complement strand
ATCCAGTTTACCAATATTCTGGATTTCGTCATCATGATGCCGTTGGGGCCGCAACTGATGCGCATCTTTTCCATTTCGCCGCAGCAATTTGGTTTTGTGGTTTCGGCTTATACGTTCAGCGCCGGCGCCTCAGGTTTTCTGGCGGCATTTTTTCTCGACCGCTTTGATCGCAAGAAATCGCTGCTTACACTGTATGCCGGATTTACCATTGGCACGTTTCTTTGTTCCATGGCGCCAACGTATTGGTTTCTTTTGGGAGCGAGAGTGATTGCCGGCACGTTCGGCGGCATTCTCGGCGCGACCATTCTTGCCATTGTCAGTGATTTGGTTCCCTACGAGCGTCGCGGCGCTGCGATGGGGTTGGTGATGACGTCCTTCTCTCTGGCGCAAGTTATCGGCGTGCCTACCGGCCTCTTTCTAGCGAATCGCCTTGGCTGGCATGCGCCGTTTGTGTTTCTCGCCGCCTCGGCGGCGCTCTGCGGGCTGATCAGCGCGCGCATTCTCCCGCCGATGCGTGCCCATTTGCAATCGACAAGCTCTGAGCGCCCCTTTGCAACGGTAAAGGCGCTCCTTACGGATTCATCCTCGCTGCAGGCGCTGCTTTTTATGGTCACATTGATTCTGGCCGGCTTTGCGATCATACCGTATCTCAGCCCGTATTTTGTTTCCAATGTCGGACGCGCGGAAACCGACCTCCCGTACATTTATTTTTTCGGCGGGTGCGCCACCATCATCTCATCACGAGTGATTGGCAGGCTCGCCGACCGCCATGGCAAATTGCCGGTGTTTACGTTCGTAACGATGCTTTCGATTGTGCCCATTCTGCTGGTCACGAATCTTCCCCCCGTGTCTCTGCCGGTGGCCATTGTGGTGCTGGCGCTGTTCATGGTGGTGGTTTCTGGAAGAATGGTGCCTTCGATGGCCATCGTCACGGCTGTGGTGCATCCGCAACGCCGCGGCAGTTTTTTGAGCATGAATGCTTCCGTGCAGCAGCTCGCCGCCGGCATTGCCTCATTCGGCGCGGGAATAATTTTAGGGAAGTCACCCAACGGCGCTATCGCCAACTTCAGCATCGTCGGATTCATCTCTGTGCTGACAACGATTGTTTGCATCTGGTTGGCCCGCAACCTCAAAGCGGTCGATTCGGCGCCTCGGGAAATTTTTCAGGAGGTGGCGTTGGGCGCTGAATAATGACGATGCTGATAACTAAGGAGAGCAATCATGTCGAAGACCGTATTGAAGTTGGACGGTGACCACAAGCATTAGTGATAGTTGCATTATTGAATTTCACCTCGTACATTGAAAAAACTGATTTCACCAACTGTCATCAAGGAGGAAACGATGAAGTACCTGTGTCTGGCTTACGAAGAGGAAAGCAAGCTGAACGGGCTCTCGGAAAGTGAATGGAAAGTTTTGCGGACCGAGACGCTCACCTATGTTGATGAACTAAAAAACGGCGGTTACCTGATTGCCGCGGAGCCTCTCCAAAGTGTTCGCACCGCGGCCACGGTACGAGTTCGCAACGGCAAGGTCACCATCACCGATGGCCCATTCGCCGAAACCAAAGAAACGCTCGGCGGATTTTTCCTGATCAATGCGAAGGATATAAACGAGGCCACCCAAGTGGCGGCGAAATGGCCCTCGGCGCGCCTCGGCAGCATCGAAGTGCGGCCGATTGAAGATGGCCTTAAAGAAGATAAGCGCTATGCGTAAGCGCTGTGCGTGGAAGAACTCATTGTTTCCCGTATAGACTGCAATCACACCTACCGTCGAATTCGACCCTCCCCGAACGATTAGATTTGAAAGCCCCGCGCATTCATGCAAAGCCGGCTCATTTTCTATTCGCATGAATGCGCGTCCATTTGCGGTTGTCATATTCCGCTGGTTGTCGATTCCAGACTTCGCCGAACGACTAAATAGTGTAACCAACAAGGTTCCTTTAAAGGAAGTCGGAAACGCAACTTACACGTAAGGAAAGGAAAAACCATGCGCTTCATGATGATGGTCAAAGCCGATAAAAATTTCGAGGCTGGTGTTCCTCCCAGCCCGGAACTTATGGCCAGAATGGGACAATTCTTCGAGGAAATGGCGCAAGCCGGCGTGCTGCTCGCGGCCGATGGTCTGCTGCCGAGTTCAAAGGGTTTTCGTATCAAATCTTCTGGAGGAAAGCTGGCCGTGACCGACGGCCCCTTTGTCGAAACGAAGGAATTGATCGCCGGCTATGCATTGGTGCAGGCAAAGTCAAGAGAAGAAGCGCTGGAATTGGCGAAGCGCTTCTGGGAAATTCACGGAGATGGCGAGGGGGAGGTTCGCCAAGTGGCGGAAAGTTAATTATTCGTCTAAAACGCATCTGCAATTCTCCGGCAGTGCCGGCAATGATTTCACCCATTTTCAATTAAAGACATTTGGAGAAAAACTCATGCAATCACCTATTCACGTCGCCCCCGCTTCAAAGAAAAGTCTCTGGGCCGGGCGCCTCAGCAGCGCTCTGGCGATTTTGTTTTTGCTCTTCGACAGCGCCGGAAAATTGTTGAAACCGGCACCGGTCGTGGAAGGAACCGTTCAGCTTGGTTATCCCGAAAGCGCCATTCTCGGCATCGGGATTGTCGAGCTCGTGTGTTTAGCTTTATATGTGATTCCGCGGACCTCGATTTTCGGCGCGGTTCTGTTGACAGGATTTCTTGGCGGCGCCGTTGCGACGCATGTGCGCCTCGGCAATCCGCTTTTTAGCCACATCTTGTTCCCGGTTTATATCGGCGCACTGGTGTGGGGAGGGCTTTTCTTGCTCGATGGCCGGCTGCGCGCACTGGTTCCGCTGCGGAGTTAGCGCAAAGATTAACACCAGGAAAACTGAGCAAACAAAGAGACCGGTATGGAAAACTCGCTTTGTTTTTGAAACCTCTGCTTACTCTGTTTTCTCGTGTGTTGAAAATTTTTGTTTTTTTTTGCAACGGGTTTTTATTAGAATAATAGTCTTCGATGGTAACTATTCAGCTATTTTACCGTCCGGACGCTTATTTTTGAGATTTGTTATATCGCGCCAATTTATTTTTGCACGCAAATTTTGAGCGCCCGGGCGGTACTGAATAGTTACCTTTTTTACTAACAATGAATCATGAGCAAAACCAGCTTTAGGATCGAACCCATCGGGGTCATACGCTCAGAGTTGACCAGCCGCGAGGCGGCGCCCATGCAGGGAGATGAAGGCGCGCCCGAAGCTTGGCTTGAGATCGCCGATCGAGTGGCGTCAGGGCTTGCCGGCATCACGGTCGGCGACGAGCTTATTGTGTTGACTTGGCTGCATCTCGGCCAACGCGACGTGCTGCAGGTGCATCCACGCGGCCGGCGCGACAAGCCGTTGACCGGCGTGTTCGCAACACGATCGCCGGATCGTCCGAACCCAGTGGGACTGCATCGCGTTTCAGTCTTGGAGGTCGCTGGGCAAAAGTTGAGAGTTGCACCGATGGAAGCAATTGACGGGACACCCATTGTTGATATCAAGCCGGTGCTCGCTCCAAAAGATGAGCGCTGATGAACTGACGTGGAATGAGTTCAGATTGCCGTTGTCGATTTTGGACTTCGCCAAACGATTATTGAGTGTAAACAATGAGCCGTCATTTCACTAGCATCCGGAGAAGAATCATGAAATACATCTGCCTCGGTTATATGGAAGAGAAGAAGTGGGAAACGATGTCCGAAAGCGAGCGCAACGCTTTCGTGGATGAATGCTTCACCTACGATGACGAGTTGCGCCAGAACGGCCATTTTGTCGGCGGTGAAGCGCTGCAAAGCGCGCAGAATGCCATTACGCTGCGTTGGCGCAATGGCAAAGTTACGGTGACCGATGGCCCATTCGTCGAGACCAAAGAACAGTTGGGTGGAATCTTGGTGCTCGAAGCACGAGATTTGAACCACGCCATTCAGTTGATGTCGAAGCACCCTGGCGTGAAGGGCGGCCCGTTCGAGATTCGCCCGGCCGCGGACTTGACGGATTTGGTGGCGGAAAGCGAGCGACGGCGCTCTGCGGTGAAGTAAGAAGCGAAAGTCGCATGATGCGACGCGATCTCGTTGGACAGAGTCGTCTTCAGACGGCTTGCGCCTTATAGTGAAAACACATTCAATTGAAAAAGGAGATATAATCATGCGATTCATGATGCTGATGATCCCAGCAGTTTACCAACCAGATAAGCAGAAAGTGGATGCAAATTTCACCCCGAACGCCGAGGCGGTCTCGGCCATGATGAAGTACAATGAAGACCTGGCGAAGGCCGGCGTGCTGCTGAGCCTCGATGGTCTCCAGCCAACCGTCAACGGTGCACGCGTCGCGTTTTCCGGCGGAAAGCCCACGGTCACCGACGGGCCTTTTATCGAGTCGAAAGAGGTGCTCGGCGGCTACTGGTTGATCAACGTGAAATCGAAAGAGGAAGCGGTCGAATGGGCCAAGCGTTGCCCGGCAGAAAAGGGCGATGTGATCGAGTTGCGACAGGTTTTCGAGTTGTCGGACTTTCCAGCGGAGGTCCAAGAAGCCGCGGACAATCCGACGGTGCGCGCGCAGATTGAGTATCGTCCGAAAATCTTCGTCAATCTGCCGGTCAAAGACTTAAACCGCGCGGTCGCATTTTTCACCAAGCTGGGTTACAAGTTCAATCCACAATTCACCGATGCGAACGCAACGTGCATGATCGTTGGCGAAGACATTTTCGTCATGCTGCTGGTCGAAAAGTTCTTCAAAACTTTCACGCCGAAGGCGATTGCGGATGCGAAGAGCAGCACCGAGACGCTCGTGGCGCTTTCGGCAAAGTCACGCGAGGAGGTGAATCGCATCGTCGAAACCGCGCTCGCGGCCGGCGCCAAGCGCTATGCCGAACCAAAAGATCATGGCTTCATGTATCAATGGGGCTTCGAGGATCTCGACGGCCACATTTGGGAATACCTGTGGATGGACCCGTCGCATGTTCAGGGCTAACATCTTTGCAAACGCCGTATCATAAAAGCGCAAAACGATTACTGTCAAGACCATTCTTTTAATCGTTTTGCCGACAGTCTTTTTTTAACAGCAACGCTTTCACCTTTTATCGAATAAGGAGACACAATCATGCGATTCGTGGTTATGATCAAAGCCAACAAGGAAACCGAAGCCGGCGTGCTGCCGAGCCAGCAGCTTCTCACCGAAATGGGTAATTTCAATGAAGAGCTGGTGAAAGCCGGCGTGATGCTCGCGGGTGAGGGGTTGCATCCGAGCTCGAAGGGCGCGCGTGTCAAATTCGCCAACGGTAAATTCACCGTGACCGACGGCCCGTTCGCTGAAACCAAGGAGTTGATCGCCGGCTTTTGGATTTGGCAGTGCAAATCCTTGGCAGAGGCGATCGCCTGGGCCAAGCGCATTCCGAATCCTCACAATGAGGAGGGCCAGGTCGAGA
>JAJVHT010000149.1:7069-11202 GCA_022072515.1 bacterium | reverse complement strand
GTGGTGCAGTCACCGCACTCTATTGTTTCGTCTGGCTCTACTTCTCTGCCGCCGGCGCCGGCCCGTGGAGTCTTGATGCAAAGCTGAAAATGTGAACTGCGCAGCAATACTTCGTGCGGTTTTTCCTCGCAATCCCAATTTTGCAATTAATACGCAACTTTCACTTTATTTCGCAGCGAGTTGGATCGATCTTCCCCTTTGCGCCGCACGCCATCATCACGAGTATTGTTCTGGTTCTCATCTCGTACTTACAGTCTTGCCACTTTGATCCCACCGCCCAATAACGTTGCTTGAGAAAATTCTTGTGCGCAAAAAACCACGACAAACGACATAGGAATTCACCGCCCATTTTATTATATTACCACATGGCAGTAGAAGCCAAATCACCTCATTCATTTTCATCTTCGCACGCGAAGGACGCAGATTCATGAAATTGCTTTTTTCTTATCTCAAACAATATTGGAAGCTGATCGCGCTGGCGCTGACGCTGGCGGCGATCAACCAGATTTTTTCCCTGCTCGATCCGTTGATTTTTCGACACGTGATCGATGAATACGCCACCCAATTCAAAAAATATACACCTGCGGAATTTTTTAAAGGCGTCACATTGTTGCTGGGCGCCGCGGTGGGTGTGGCGTTTGTCTCGCGGGTGGCGAAAAATTTTCAAGATTATTTTATCAACGTGATCACTCAACGGCTCGGTGCACAGCTTTACTCCGACGGCCTGCGCCACTCGCTCGAGCTGCCCTATCAAGTCTTTGAAGATCAACGTTCCGGCGAAACGCTCGGCAAGTTGCAGAAAGTTCGAACCGATGTTGAACGCCTGGTCGCGGCGTCGATCAACATTCTGTTTATCTCGCTGGTCGGTGTCATTTTTGTGATGATCTATGCCATCAGTGTGCATTGGCTTATCGCGCCGGTTTATTTTCTCACCGTGCCGTTGCTGGGCGTACTCAGCTCGGTGCTCAGCAAGAAAATCAAAATCATTCAGAAAGTGATCGTCGCCGAAACCACAGCGCTGGCCGGCTCCACCACCGAATCGTTGCGCAACATCGAGCTGGTGAAAAGCCTCGGGCTCGCCCAGCAGGAAATCGGCCGCTTGAATACCACCACCGATAAAATCCTGCAATTGGAGCTTAAAAAAGTGCGTTATGTGCGCAGCCTGAGTTTTGTGCAGGGCACGACAGTAAATTTCTTGCGGACGAGTATTCTCTTCCTGATGTTGTATTTGATTTACGCGCAAGCGATCACGGTCGGCCAGTTCTTCTCGCTGTTCATTTATTCCTTTTTCATTTTCGGCCCCTTGCAGGAGTTAGGTAACGTCATCAATATTTACCGCGAAGCCGAAGTCTCACTCAAAAATTTTTCCGACATCTTGAACACGCCGAAAGAACCCAAACCGTTGGCGCCGATCGCGCTCAAGCGCATCAACACACTGGCCTTCGACAACGTCAGCTTCAAGCATCAATCGGCGTCAACCCACGCGCTGGAAAACATCTCGTTCCAAACGCAACTGGGAGAAACGATCGCCTTTGTCGGGCCTTCGGGCGCCGGCAAAACTACACTGGTCAAATTGCTGGTCGGGCTTTACCCGCCGCAAGAAGGGCGCATTTTGTACAATGGCCAACCGGGCACCGCGGTCGATCTCGACCAACTGCGCGAGCGCATCGGTTTTGTGACGCAGGATACGCAGCTCTTTTCCGGTACAATCCGGGATAATTTACTCTTCGTGAATCCCCGCGCCGCGGACACGGAATGTTTGGAGGTGTTGCAAAAAGCCGCCTGTCAAAGCCTGCTGGCGCGCGCTGATAAAGGTTTGGACACGGTGATTGGCGAAGGCGGTGTGAAAGTCTCCGGCGGCGAAAAGCAGCGGCTCTCAATTGCGCGGGCGTTGTTGCGGCGGCCCAACCTGCTGGTGTTTGACGAAGCCACCTCCTCGCTCGATTCCTTGACCGAAGAAGAAATCAGCGCCACTATTCGCGAGATTTCATTGCAAAAAGATCTGATCACCATCCTGATTGCCCACCGGCTTTCAACGGTGTTGCATGCCGATAAAATTTTTGTGCTGGAGAAAGGGCAGATCGTCGAGTCAGGCCAGCATCAAATTCTGCTGGATTTGAAGGGATTGTATTATGCCATGTGGCGGCAACAGATCGGTGAGCGCAAGAACGGCGAGTTGAAAACCATCCGCCTCGGCGCCAAAGAGTCGGTGATGAAGGCTTCGAGTTGAAGAGAAAACGTTTCAATTCGCGCTCATGCGCGGTTAGCCGGTGGGGTTGTTTAAATCGGCGCGATGTTTATTTTTGTTTTTGCCGCGTTCGCAATAAAACACTTTTCGTGCGCTAAATGATGCAGCGCATCTACCGGCGCTAGCGAAGGAATTGCCTCACCACTGAACTTGACCTTGGGTTTCAACGTAACCCTGGTCATGACCAACTTTACTTGGTCGCGTTTGTGTCCCTTGCCCAAAAAACTCTAACGCGTTAAGGTATTATTGACCCTCGCAAAATTATTTCTCTTTTACCCACGCCTGGATCATTCGGGGCGAAGCATGGATGCGGATGATTTCGAGGCGATCAAGCCCGATGCTCTTGAACTTGTGGGGAGTCTCTGGGCCCACCACGCCGAGGTCGCCGGGACCAGCCTCGATGTCCAGACCGTTCACCGTGATCCGCACCTTGCCATTGCGGACGATCCAGGTCTCGAAACAGGGATGCTCGTGCAGAGCCGGCCCCATACCCGGCTCAGCGCTGACGAGAAAAAAACGAGATCCCCGAACCGTAGGACTCACCCTCGAATTGCACTGTGCCTCCATGGTTGGGCTGCAGTTCGCCCGATCGAATGATTCGAAACATAAAATCTCTCCTTGAATTGAACGGCGTCAGCGCAACGAGTTCGTTGAACTGCATTGCGGTCAAAGCGCGCGGCCGGAGCGAATGTTTGAAGGTGTATTTCATGAATGCGCCACCAAAGCCTTTAACCTTCATCGTATCATTCACAAAGCTGTCGATGGTTTCATCCGAAACGTCGCGCCGCAGATCGCTGATCCACGCTTTTCCTCCGGGCTTCAACACTCGATGCATCTCGTTCAGGGCTTTGACCGGTTCTCTAAAATTCTTGAAGGAGGAGGTGCACATGAGAAAATTGAATTTCTCTTTCTCAAATAGCAGCGCCGAAGCATTCCCCTGCCGAAAGTCAACATCCACCCCGGCGCTGTGCGCATTTCTGCGTGCAATGGCGACAAAGGTTTCACTAATATCGAGTCCGATGATTTTGAGATTTCGCAGTTTTGCCAGCTCAATCGACAAATTGCCCGGACCTGGAGCGATTTCAAGAACATGGTCTTCCTCCGCCAAGCCTTCCGCTAGTTTCTTTGCCTATGCCCGGTAAAGTTCAGCCATATCACGCTGCGCGGATTTATCATATTGGCGGGCGATAAATCCTTCCATCCCCATACCCTTGTAGCCTTTTGAACTCATTGTGGCATTCCCTTTATGCTAAACATGAGCTCCGGAAAATGTTTGCGCGCGGCTCGTTTTTCGGCGATGAGCATGATTAGAATACCTAACCCAATCTTTCCGTCTCACATTCTCCATGCATGATTTAGAAACATATTTTCAATTCTCTCACGCCGGTTGCTGATAAAGGCCGAATACATTTCCAGCCGGATCACTGAATCGCGCGGTGATCTCAGGCGCATCGACGCCAATGGGTTGCACGATCTTGCCGCCATTGGCAACGACCGCATCGATGGTCGCGGCGACGCTGTCAACCATGATGTAAACGAGCAAGCCAGGCTCCGGTGTCGCTTTCCGGCCGGTCACCCAGGTGCCGCTCACCTCGTTCACGGCGTCATCAAAGGCGAGTTGGCCGTCGCCGCGCTTTCTGATTTGCCAGCCTAAAACCGCATTATAAAAAAACCGCTGAGCGCTCAATGTCGAACGCCGGAATTTCAACATAGCAGATTTTGCCGTTTCCGTAAGTGGGATGTTTGGCATTTTTCATATTTACCTTTCAAGTAACACGTCGTTGCTGGCTTACTTCTGCTCGTATGCCCGCTTTAAACCGGCAATGTCAATCTTCTTCATTTTAAGCATAGCTTCCATGACCCTTTTGGATTTTTGAGGATCGGG
>JAJVHT010000149.1:5229-6969 GCA_022072515.1 bacterium | reverse complement strand
ATCTTCGAGTTTTTGAAAATCGCGGCGTAAAAATTCGCTGCTTCTTCGGCCTGGTTATCGAACCACAAGAATGGGGTGATCTTTTGCATAAGATCCATTCCTTTTTATTGATGGGCGTGATAAAAATAGCTGCTGGCGCTGCGCGCATGAAGTATTTTTGCTTAAGCATGCTTAACAGTTTTGCGCAGCTCGTACAGCCTTCCGCCAAGCCATGCTATCGGCAATGCGATGACCGCAAGCGTCCAGGCGTACCAACCGGGTCCCAAGTTTGCCGCTGCGATGGCGCCGATCGAGCCCAAGACCAGGCCAATAAGCCCAAGCATTAGCGCATGCTTCATGGGACTGTGCGGCGCGAGCTTGGCCGTTAAATAGCAGCCGATGCAACTAAGCACGGCGCGATAACCAATGACAATCAAAATTAGTCCGGTTGCAACAAAGAGATTGTCTTTGGGCAGCACACCCGCGCCCTGAAGGACAGCATCCATTGCGGTATGCGTAACCACAATGAAGATGAGTCCAGCCAGGACAGCACCGATACTTTTGATCGTTGTTTTGTTCATGGCTCATTCTCCGTTGTGTACTTTCTATTTCTCCACCAGTTCTTTGAGTTTTTGCAGCGCTTTCGGCCACATATCCTTGAACATCTCCTCAAACTCGCCACCCGATGAATCGATATCCACTAGCACCTCGGTTTTGTTGTCTCTTTCTTTGAAGGTGTAATTTTCATGCACGCCGGCCCATGCCTTCACCGCCTCGCTGGTCGTGTCTTCCTTGCCGTCACTCACCATACCGAGATGCTCGATCGAGATGTACTCGTGCAAGCGGTTTTCTTTGATGCGGCTCACCATACCTCCCATCTTGCCCGTGTTCGGATCCGGCCCGAGAAAAAGGATTTTGCTCCCTTTGCTCCAATCACCGACATAATGCGAGCCCGCAGTAAAAGCCTCCGTCCACACGCGATAGGTCGTGTCGTCGAGCATCGTGCTCCACACCTTTGCTTTCGGCGCGTTGATCACGATTGAAAAATTCAGCTTGTGCATGTCGTTTTCCTTTCCTTGATGGTTGTTGATTGTTTTTCTATGCTGTTTTTACCGCTGTGATATGGCTATGCACGCACAGCCACATGCCGTTGCGTTTTACAAACACGTCGGTCGTCCACTCGTCGGAGCTGAACGGCCGGCTCTTGTAATGGCCGTTGTTTCGAACGCGGCCCGTTAGTACAGCCGTGTCTCCGTACAGTTTCACTGAGTGGATTTCCCCCTTGAAGTATTCGTGCGTCAAATCCCCCGAGGCGACCACGGCAAGAAAGTCCGCCTTTTTCGTGATGCCGCGATCTGAAACGATAACCCAATCATCCGCCATGAATCGGCCGATCGCCTCCGCATCGTTGGAGACTATGGCTTGATCCCACGCTGCGGACACCACTTTCAGTGTTTGGATTTCGTTGGGATTGTTGTTGTCGAGCATGCGTTGTTCCTTATAAGAAAGCAATGACAAAAAATATATGGCAAAAAAATTATGGCTTCCTGCTCATGTAATGCTCGCGCTGTTTTTTATCCAAGTGTTCAATGGCGTAACGCAGAATCGGGCGCGGCATGGTGGCGGCATATTTATCCAAAAAGCGCAACAGTCGCTGGCGCTCCTTCTTGCCGGCTTCACGCAGCCACCTGCCGGCAGCTTTGAGGATTAAGTCTTCTTTATCATTAAGCAGCGTCTCAGCGATTTTAAACGTGTCGTCGA
>JAJVHT010000149.1:0-5129 GCA_022072515.1 bacterium | reverse complement strand
CCTGCGCTTCGTTTTCTGCAACTCTTGCTTTGACGATTTTTTTCACGAGTGCCGCCGGAAGCGGTTTCTCCGGTGTGAAATGAATGGTGGTTCCAGAAATGTCAAAGCCTTCCAGCTCGTTTTTGAATTCTTGCAAAACCTCTTTATTCACCGTAATGAAGCTGCAATAGCGCTCACGCGCCATAAAGTGCACCAATGGTCCGTGATACTTGTAGGTCGGGATTTGATAGCTAATCACCTCTTCGGCCTTTGGCGCCGCAGCTTTTATGGCCTCGCGCAGCTTTTCGAGAATCGTCTGCAACTCTTTTGGCACAGACGCCAGATAAGCGTCAACGTCTTTGGCGAGACTGCTCTTCCGGGCAGGGCGCGTTGCCGTAGTTGTTTTCATTGTGCTCTCCGGATGACTAACTTTTTAAACATCGCCAAACGGCAATCAGGTCGTATTCCGCAACAAGACTGACCGGTCACACAAACCTGTCGAAATGAGTGCAATGCTCGCATGCAAAGCGACAGGTCCGTATTTTTTAGGGGCTCTCACCCCTTTGGCATCTTGCTCATATCCATGTACAACACGTTCCAGCGATGGCCATCCAAATCAGCAAAGCCGCAGCCGTACATCCAGCCTTGATGTTCTCCGGGTTTGCCAAAGACGGTGCCGCCCGCCTTTTCCGCCTTCTTTGCCAATTCCTCCACTTCAGCTCGGCTCTCCGCGTCGATGGAAAGCAGGACTTCAGTGCCCTTTTTGGTATCGGCAATTTCATGGCGCGTGAAGTTTTTGAACGCAGGTTCCGCAAAAAGCATGACGACGATATTCTTGCTACCAATGATAAAGCTGGCGGATTCGTCGCTATTGCCATAATGTGGATTCAAAGTAAATCCGAGCTTGCTGAAAAACTCGCGCGATTTGTTGACATCTTTTACCGGCAGGTTGATCCAGAGTTCTTTGGTCATAACGACCTCTCCTTTTTTTATTAAGATGTGCTCGTTAAAGTGGTATTCTTGAATTCATCATAGTGCTTTTCACCTCGGTGCGTAGCACAGGAATACATTCCCATTGCCGAAGGTCCGCGACCTGGTCAGCTTCAAAGTCAGTTTCTTTTTGAGACTGTCGAACATCGTTCTGCCTTTGCCAAGCACGATGGGATTCACCACGATCTGGTATTCATCAATCAAACTCTCTTGCGCCAATTGCGCAACAATGTTGCCGCTGCCCAATATCACCATGTCTTTTCCAGGTTCTTTTTTCAGCTTTCGCATTTCCGTCGCCGGGTCGCCTTTTACGAGCTTGGTATTGTTCCACAACGCTTGTTTCAGCGTTCTCGAAAACACCACCTTTTCCATACTGTTCATGCCTGCGGCCACTGCCGGCATCGTTTCAATCGCAAACGGCGTCGGCCAGAAGCTTGCCATCATTTCATAGGTGATTCTGCCGAACACCAGCGCACCCTCGCCGCTTGCGTTTTCTGAAACGAATGTATTCCATTCCGCATCGCTGTGATCCGCTTTGGCCCAGCTCATATCGCCGTTCATGTCGACGAAATATCCATCCAGCGAAACATGATTGAACACGGCCAATTTACGCATGTTCTTTCTCCTTATAACATTCTTTGTGAAGCCGGGAATCTAGCCATCATGTTTGGGGGCGCTGTTTTATTGAGTCTCATCATATTTCCTTCGCAAAATCCTGAAACATCCTGCGCCGCCCAAGGATTAATCATTCGGCTGCGCCTGGAATTGCTTCAGGTTTACCGCCAGCTTATCGAGGCACTGCTCCAAACCGAGTTTAGACATATCGCGCATTGGGCCCAACGTCCAGCCGTATTCGATCGCAGTCAATTCCGTTTTATCGCCAGCGCGCTTGAAAGCTAAAATAGAGGGTATCTCTTTCGGAAAATCGGCGGGCATGCCGATCGTGGTAGGATCAATCGGATTGCCGTCCTGGTCGGATAAGTTTTGAGTGAACTCGATGAGCTCCGTAGGCACGATCTTTTTGTAGATGCCTGCCGTATAGAAATCCGCGTTATTCATTTCTTGCGGCGCGCGCATGTGAAAGACAAATTTGCCGCCTTCGCGAAAATCGATTTTGCACGAAGGCGAGGTAAAGCCGGTTGGTCCCCACCATTTCACAACTTGTTCGGGGTCGGTCCACGCCTTCCACACCGCTTCAAGCGGCGCGTCAAAAACTCGCGTGAGGACGATGTCTTGTTTGCCCGATTCCGCGATGGTCTTCAAATTGGCAAGACCGGTCTCGAAGTCCTTGCCAATCATGTTGTCCACGTCGAAGAAGACGCTCATGACTTTCCCCATGAATTGATTTGGACCGTGCATCACCCATGTGACCTTCACGGCGTCGCCTTCGAGTTTCAGCGTGAACTCCGCCATGTTATGGCCTTCAAACGGCGCGAGAAAGTCCAGTTTGATAACAATCTTGGAAGCGGGAGATGACTCAGTGATCTCCATGCGTCCCGAGCCAACTTCGCCGGCATCACCCTTCCACTCATAGACGGCGCCCGCGCCGTTTGCGGCGCCGCTGTAGGCTCTCTGCATGGCGGGGTCTTTTTTCTCGTAGGCAGACCATAAGCCCCAATTATGAAAATCGTTGATAAGCGTAAAGACCGTCTCCGGCGCGGCTTTGATGCTCGTCGCGCGCTCGACCCGAAGCGTGTCCGGCTTGGTCGCGGCAATGATGAGTACACCGGCGACGATGACCGCCAGCACAACAAATGCTGAGGCAATGACTTTTTTCATTTTGATGCTCCTTTCCGTTTTCATCGTAGTCTTGACAATGCCTGATCATGGAATTGTCGGTTGACAATAGATAGTCGTCCGGTGGAGCCTAAAATCGACAATGATAATCACTGCTCAAAGCGCTGCCGTGTAGGCTGTATAAAAATATAATTTTTAAACACTTATTCCAACACAGATTCAAGGTTTATTGCTTAAATTTCACCCAGTGCAAACTTCACGGCTTGTACAGCCGTCATATTTTTTCCCGCGTTCCAGGTGATCGCAAATTTTTCTTTGCCAAGCAGCGGCTGCACACGTACAACTTCGCGCTCGAATTGCATTTTTTCAGTTGCCGGCATGGGAGCGCCGATGGTTTGGTGCAGCGCTTCGGCAGCGGCAAAGAGGCGGGCACCACGCTCGGAATCGCCTTGAGCCAAAGCCAAGCTGCCGAATTCAATCAGCGTCTTTGCTATGCCGAGCTTATTTCCCAAATCTCGATTCAAAATTATGCTTTCTTGAAGGCAAGCCGTTGCGCGTTCGTCATCATGCTCCGTCAAGCGGAGCAGCCGGCCGAGATGATAAAGCGTAATGGCTATTCCCCATTTGTACCCCCAGGCGCGAAACTTCGCCTGGCTTTCTTCCAGAAGCGCGCGCGCCTGCTGATGATCACCTTCATGCTGCTTCACCAGGGCCAGCACCCACTGCATTTGCGCATCGCGATCTTTTATCATCGCGGTGCCTTCCTTTATGATAAGAATGGCCGCACGATCGAAGTCCCCCTCGGCGAGCGCCATTTGCGCCAAAATCCACACGGTAAAACCCATCATCATGTTGTCGCCCAACTCCCGGAGTTTTTCTCGGGCCGATTCAAGGAGCGCGGCGGCTTTTTCGTAATTGCCCTGCACGACATCAAACCATCCCAGCATGGCGGTGGCAAACGCAACGCCGCGTTCATCGCCGATTTCCTGCCGGAGTTTCAGGCTTTGTTCTTGCAGCGAACTCGCCAGGCGAAATTCAGATTGCAGAAATGCCACGGCGGCAAGATTGTTGAAAGCGACGGCCATGCCACGTTTATCACCCAATTTCGCATGCAAAGCCAAACTCTCCCCCGAAAGCTCACTCGCCGCAATCAGCTCACCGAGTTGGGCGGCAATCCAACCCAGGTTGTTGATCACGGTTGCCACGCCTTTTTTATCGCCGAACTCTCGCCATATTTTCAGGCTTTCTTCAAGCCGTTGGCGGGCAGCGCTATATTCGCCTAATTCGTGCATGATGGTGCCGACGGCATTGAGAACTTTGGCGCGTTCCCGCGTCGGTTGCGCCGCTCCAGGAAGTGCAAGTAACGCCAGCAGCCGTTCGCAGCCTTCTTTCAAATGTCCACGCGTAATCCAAAATCGACAAATCGCCGCAGCCAAACGCAAACCGCAATCTGCCTGGCCGGTTTCCTCCACCCATGAAAAAAACGCGCGCAAATTGTCGTGCTCGCGCTCGAGAATGTTGAACCAGAGAGCTTGCTTTGGCCCGGTCAGCTCCGGCTCGGCTTTTTCCGCCAACGCCAGAAAAAAATCAGCATGGCAGCGCCGGGTTGCCTGCCAATCCTCATCTGCTTGTAAACGTTCGAGCGCAAATTCACGGATGGTTTCAAACATCACAAATCGCGGCTCGCCCTCGGGTGTTTGCACTTGTCGCAACAGGCTTTGGTCGATTAAAGCGGCAAGTGCATCGAGGGGATCAAGTGTCCCGCCGGGCATGTCCGCATGGCAAATCGCTTCCACCGCCTCCAATGAGCAACCGCCGACGAACACCGCGAGCCGTTTAAAAAACGTTTGCTCGGCGGGTGCAAGCAAATCGTAGCTCCAGGCAATCGCCTGCCGCAACGTTTGATGCCGGGCCGGTGTGTCGCGGCCGCCGCCGCGCAACATTTGCAGTCTGCTGCCGAGGCGGCTGAGTAGCGCTTGCGGAGAAAAAAGCTTGAGGCGCGCCGCCGCCAGCTCAATGGCGAGCGGCAAGCCTTCGAGACGAAAACAAATCTCGGCAATGGCGGGGGCATTGTCATTGTTCACTTCGAAATCCGGTTTAACGGCGAGGGCGCGCTGAATGAAAAGCTCGACCGCGGCATATTGCGACAAAGTTTCTTTCGAGATATCTGCTTGCAGATCCGGCGACGGCAGAGGCGCGACCGGATACTCACGCTCGCCCTTGAGGCGCAACACAATGCGACTGGTGACTAAAACTTTTAATTGCGGGCAAACCGCCAACAAATCCGATACGGCCGGCGCGGCGGCCACCACTTGCTCAAAATTATCGAGCACAAGCAGCAATTGTTTGTCACGCAGATACGCGATGACACTGTCGCGCAAAGACTGGCGCTGATTTTCACGAATGCCCAGCGTTTGGGCAAT
>JAJVHT010000104.1:15078-16925 GCA_022072515.1 bacterium | reverse complement strand
CGGCCGACAATGAGATTGTTGTCGAGGCGAAATTTGAATTGCTCTTCGACGTAAGTCGGCGTCACGCCGCCGGCTTCCTGTTGCGCAAAAAAATTCTTGAGCACCTCCTGGCCGTAAGCAAAACGCTGGTCTTCGTGCTCGCGGCTGATGAAACCCGCGCTGCGCCAATTGGCTTTGAAGGCGCGCAGCAAATCCTCTTCAGTAACGGGCTGGTTTTGTAATTTGCGCTTATTGTAGACGCGAATCGCCTCGTGAATGGCCACGCCGTAAATAACCGAGTGGTGGACTTCCAACGGGACGCGCAGAATACGCGAGTATTTGTATTTCAACGGGCAGGTGAGATAATCGTCGATCTTGTGCGCATCGAGCGTGAGAATTTGCTCGGCGGGAATGGCGCCGCCCGCCGGCGAGAAATCCTCCGGCGTCACGTCAAAATGCGCTAACGTCTCCAACGGCGAACGTTTGAGATAATCTTCGTCGGCATGAGCGTGATCGACAGCCTCGTGAACAAACAGACTCACCTTTTTCGGCCTGGCGCCGCCGTGATCGCGCGAGCTGGTCAGATAAAGCTCGCGCTGGGCCCGCGTCATGCCGACATAAAACAGCCGGCGCTCTTCCTGCAAATGAAAATCGCCTTCCGGCAATTTGTCCTTGATCAGCGCATCCGGCAACTCGATCGTGGAGCTTCGCCGATCCGTCGGAAACTTGCGCGCCACCAGCCCCACCATAAACACCATCGGAAATTCCAAGCCTTTGGCTTTGTGAATGGTCAAGACGTGCACGGCGTCTTCGTCGAGATCAGCATCGGCGAGGCCGGGATCGTCGCCGAAGTCGCGCATGAGATCGAGATGCTGTGCAAAAAACGCGGCGTCACCGGAGGTCGTGAAATTCGCGTAGTTCTGCACGGTGTTGAAAAATTTGGCAAGATTGCGCAGCTTGTAATCGCTTTCCGCCGACTCACCGGCGGCCAGGCGGCTCAAATAGCCGGTGCCTTTCAGAAAATGATAGAGCAGCGCATACGCCGGCAGTTGCCGCGCTTTCTCCAGATATTTGTCGTGATCGCTGACGATTTTCGCCATTGTCACACGGCCTTCGGCGGAAAGCGGCGCGCTCCACTCGAACTCATCGGGTTTGCGGAAAATATTGAGGAGCGGGCGATGCGTGCTGTGGTGTGCGCCGAGACACTGTTGCAAATCCGCCATCGGCATGCGATAAATTTCCGACAGCGCCAGGTGATAGAGGCTCTGCGAGTCGCGCGGATCGGCGATGGTTTTGAGAAACGCCATGAGCAGACGAATTTCTTCGCGCTGATACAGGCCGCGGTTGCCGGAAAAGCGATACGGGATTTTTTTTTCGGCGAGCGCGCGCAAATACGGATCGGCGGCATGATTGGAACGCACGAGCAGGCAGAAATCGCCGTACTGCAGTTGGTCGTTGGCAATTTTTTGCGCAATCATTTCGGCAACGGCCTCGGCCTCCGCCGACAGCGTGTCAAAATGCAAATGCTCCACCGGCTTCCCGCCCGGCGCGCGACCAAGCAATTTTTTGTTGATCTGTTGTTTGACTTCGAGGCGGTCGGGATCGTTGTGGCGGATGAGCTTGTACGAAGCATCGAGAATCGCCTGGGTCGAGCGATAATTTTTATTGAGCACGACATATTTCGCGTCGGGATAGGTGTCGCTGAAATTCAGAATATTGCTGATGGCGGCGCCGCGAAATTTGTAAATGGATTGATCGTCATCAGCGACGACGGTGAGGTGGCGCTGGCCGGCGGCCAATTCTTTGACAAGCTGGAACTGTGCGTAGTTGGTGTCTTGAAATTCATCGACAAGAATATAGCGATAGCG
>JAJVHT010000104.1:9421-14978 GCA_022072515.1 bacterium | reverse complement strand
CAGCTTGAACAGATGCTCGCGAAGAAACAGAGCCTGCTCGGCGGAGGCCATGAGCTTGAAATCGGGATCGAGGCCGAGATCGGCCGCAAACTCACGCACCAGCTTGTCGCCGAACGAATGAAAGGTCGAAATCGTCATGTCGGTGTAACTGTACGGCACCAGCACGTCGACACGCTCTTCCATTTCCGCGGCAGCTTTGTCGGTGAACGTGAGCGCGAGAATCTCTTTGGGCTTGGCGAGCTTGGCGGCGATCAAATAGGCAATGCGATAGGTAATGACGCGCGTTTTGCCGGTGCCGGCGCCGGCGATGATCGCCAGCGGCCCGGCGGGATGTTCCACCGCTTCCCGCTGCTCGTCATTCAACTCGGCAAGAATGCGGTCGATGGAGAAATTCGCCGGCGTGACCGTTTTATTGGGGATTGCCGATTTCTCTGCGGTTGGCTCGCCATCAAGCTCAATGGGCAAGCTGAGTTGTGGGGTGGCAAGAGTTTTCACAGTGGTCGTGGCGTTGATGGTTCTGATTTAACTGGGTTCCCCTCAATATAACATAAATTATAAATAATGCAATTGGTCTCAGCGCGTCTTTCCCAAAATAAAAAAAGCGCTTCCTGAATTCGGAAAGCGCTTTTTGAAAACTTTGCAGCCCACGCTCAGTTAATAATCTGCCCCTCGAGCATATTCCTTTCGGGGTTGAGCGAAGTGCCATTGTAAATCACTTCGTAATGCAAATGCGGGCCGGTGGCGCGGCCGGTTTCACCGACCAGGCCGATTAACGCCCAGCGGTCGGTTTTTTGGCCGACCCGGACCATGACTTGGGATAAGTGGCCGTAAAGGGTTTTGTAACCGTTGCCGTGATCGATAATGATGTGCTTGCCATAGCCGACCCATGGCGTGTAGACATTTTCGGCTTTTTCCACGACGCCGGCGGCGGCGGCATAAACTTCCGTGCCTGGCTCGGCAGAAATATCGATACCGTTATGGTGCTTGGCGCGCTCAATAAATGGATCAATGCGCATGCCGAATTTATCCGTCACGTGACCATACTCGATCGACACCGGCCGGATGGAGGGAATATGTTTGTAGATGATTGAATCTTTTTGCATCTTTGCGCTGACTTCCGCGATGTTGTCTTGATGCAGTTGCATCCGCCGCTCCAACTCAGACACCGCCAAATTGATCTGCTTGGTCTGGCCCTGTAAGTCCGGCGGCAGCACATTCAACTCCGGATTTTCCTCGCCTGCACCGCCGATGCCGACCTGGCGCAAATCATCATCAAGACGCGACAAGCCATTCTTGATGCGCATGGCGTCATCGCTGCGCTCGATGACTTGCATTTGCGTTTCCATGCGTGAAACCTTATTGTTTAATAACTGTAACTGGGTATTGAGAATAAGGTTGGTTTTGCTCAGCGAGGCAATGCGAACATCATGATAAGCGTCGGTGAAGAGGGCAATGGAAGATCCGACCATGAGCAGCATGACGACAAATGACGAAAACATGGCTGATAGGATCCTCTTCCACGTTAAGTTAACTGATTTGACTTCCGACCCCTGCGTCGAAAAATAGATCAGCTTGATCTTCTTATCGCGCATATTTACCTTCCTCCATAAAGAGTGCAGAGACCTGGGGGTTGTTTAGGCGACTAACCCTATGATGGGCGTAGCCTAAGTAGCTTATCTCCACAGATGACCATTGCATCGACAGCACGTGCGCTCCACAGACCAACTGCGCACTGGCTTCCGACAGTGATTTTGAGATTTTGCCGCTCCAACATCCAGATACATAATTAATGAAAGAGGAACCGGATAAATCAGCGCTAAAAAATAAGGCTGAACAAGAAAACACCATTAAGAATATAGCTAAGATCGCGTGCATTGAATATAACCAAAAGCAATTTTGTTGTCAAGAGAAAAATTTTTTGCATGACAAAGTTGTAACATTTTGCGATTGTACGCAAAAAACCAAACTTCGACTTCCCCGACGAAATTGATCTGGAAGCAGGCGCAGTCGAAGCAAATTATAGACAGACTTCTCCAGCCGCGACGGCGCTATGCGGTCGGCGCGTGTTCATTCGCAGAACCGGCCTGAGACGAAACCAAATTTCCACGAAATGACCGGGAGATTTTTCAGATCAAAACAGAGTTTCCTTTCACCCCAAATAGCTGCGCAAAGGCTTGCTGCGCGAAGCATGGCGGAGGCGTTTGATCGCCTTTTCTTTGATTTGGCGGACGCGCTCGCGAGTGAGCTTGAAGCGCGCTCCGATTTCTTCCAAGGTGAGCGGGTGCTCCCGACCCAATCCAAAATAGAGCTTCACCACTTCGGCTTCTCTTTTGGTCAGCGTCGATAGTGCCCGTTCCACCTCGATCTTCAAAGACTCCGACATCAACAAACTATCCGGCGACGGCATCTCGTTGTTTTCAATGACGTCGAGCAGCCGGCTCTCCTCATCCTGGTTGAAGGGCGCGTCGAGTGAAAGATGCTTGCCGGAAATTTTAATCGTATCGGCGACATCGCTGGTCGTCATATCCAGTTCGTCGGCGATTTCCTGTGGCAGCGGTTCGCGTTCATATTCCTGCTCCAGCGCGCTGAAAGCTTTGGCCACCTTGTTGATCGCGCCAACCCGGTTGAGCGGCAAACGCACCACCCGCGATTGCTCGGCCAATGCCTGCAGAATAGACTGGCGAATCCACCAGACGGCATAGGAAATAAACTTAAAGCCGCGGGTCTCGTCAAAACGGTTGGCGGCTTTGATCAGGCCCAAATTTCCTTCATTGATCAAATCTCCCAGCGACGGCCCCTGGTTTTGGTATTGCTTGGCGACACTCACCACAAAGCGCAAATTTGCTTTGGTGAGCTTTTCCAGGGCATCCTGATCCCCCCGTTTGATACGTTTCGCGAGTTCGATTTCATCTTCAGCCGATAGTAGCGGCACCTCACCGATCTCCTGGAGATATTTTTCCAGGGTTTGATCGCTGCGCGAACGGCTACCACCAGTGAGCTTGGCCACACTCCCTCCTTTCTGGTGAGTGCTTCCGTGGTTTAATCTTCCCAAGACCAGACTAGCATCGCGCCTGAGCTTGGAAGTTTTGAAACGCAAACAGCAAGGAAATATACGAAAATTTTAAATTTTTGTCAATATTTTCGTCACGGGCTTGGCAGATTTGCATTTCGGACCGGTCGCGTCGCTTTGTTCCCCGTTCACGCGGAAAGCCGGATTTATGAAGAAAATTAAACTTGCGAATTTGCGCTTTCCTGTTAATTTCCAAGAATGGCTCCTAATGTTTTCGATAATTTCCGTTTGTAGGAAAGCCGGGATTATTTTAAATCAGGAAAAGCGGGCCGATTTTCTCAAAGAACGTCTTGAACTTTCGATCGTACTGTGATGCTCAAACGAATATTCCGCATTTTGGCTGTCCAAGTTTTTCTACATTACGTGATAACTTACCCGCGCACCAGCGAGGCTGCGGAAAGGCCTCCCGGCAATTTTTTCGTCGATTCGCTGTTACAACAGGCAATTTCCAAGACGACGCTGCAAAATTATGCACAAGCCTTGATGCTTGCGGATTCGGTGATCAAAATATCCCCTGCTGAACCGGTGGGCTATTTTTTTCGCGCCGCGGTGTTGCAGGCGCGCAT
Organism: bacterium; assembly: GCA_022072515.1. Classification (GTDB taxonomy): domain Bacteria; phylum Zhuqueibacterota; class Zhuqueibacteria; order Zhuqueibacterales; family Zhuqueibacteraceae; genus Zhuqueibacter. Next base: position 11,342 of record JAJVHT010000104.1, on the reverse strand, counting down.
GATGGACTATGAAAATTACGAAACTGATGAAAAAGCGTTTATGGCGGCAACCGCGGCCTGCCGGAAATGGGCGCAGCAGAAATTATTCGAGCGCCGTGATGAGGCGTGGGCACATTTTTTTTATGGCAGTGCCATCGGGTATGAAGCTTTTTTTATCGGCAAAAAGAAAAAATACTTTGAAGCCTTTCGTTACGGCTGGGAAAGCATCCAACACCTGGAAATGGCTCTGAAGCTCGACCCGCAGCTTTACGACGCGTATCTCGGCATCGGCACGTACAAATACTATCGCAGCAAAATGAGCAAGCACTTCAGTTGGCTGCCGTTCGTCAACGACGAGCGCGAGATGGGCATACGTATGATTCGCCAAGCCATGGTCAAAGGCCGCTATAGCCGCACTGCGGCCATCAACGGGCTCGGTTGGATTCTCATGGATGAGAATCGCCCGGACGAAACGTTGGCGCTGATTGATTCGGCGCTGGCCGAATTTCCCACCAGCCGTTTTTTCCTCTGGTGCGCCGGTGAAGCGGCCTTTCGCGCCAAGCGCTATGATCAGGCGGCGGCGCATTATCGCCTGATACTGGCGTCTTTACAAAAGGAAAATCAACTTTCTCCTTATTTAGAGTTGGTCAGCCGCGCGCGTTTGACGAAAGTTTATGAAGCGGTGGAGAGAAGAGAAGAAGCGTGCCAGCAGGTGGAGCGGATTAATGTTTTGAGTTTATCGAAGCCGGAGCGCGAGCGCGGCGAGGAATTTTTGGAGGAAGCAAAGAAGCATCGGAAGAAGTGTGGTGAGATTGCGGTGCATGGGAATGGCCGGCAAACGGAGCAGAAATGATCAGCCCATGTAACAATTCTGCTACTTCACCCCCCAGACGCTCATTTTATGAGATTGGTTCAATCTTGCAAACTTACTTCGCTCACAGAACTAAGCAGCCGGGCGGTGTTATAGTTACCCTTAAACAACCAGCCTCGAGCTTTCTCCACGAAAGCCGGGGCTGGATAAAACCGAATGGGCGCAGCCGAAGCTGCAGTGCGTGATGTGAAGTCATACCGGCTACGCCCATTGGGTGCGGCCATACGAGTCAAATCAAACTTTCAACGCCAGAGTAAAAATCGTGCCGTGGCCGGGCTGGCTGCTAACGTGCATTTGCCCGCCGTGCGACTCGACAATTTTTTTGCTGATAAACAAGCCGAGCCCCACCGCGATGCCGAAGCGTTTGCAGCACGGAAGGGGATCGAAGAACTGCGCCAAAACTTCCGGAGCCACCGGTGCGCCGCGATCTTCAACGCGAATAATCACATGCGACGAGGCGTCTTTGCCATTGGTGGACCCGTTCGCCGGCGGCGAGGTGAACCAACGCGTTTGAATTCTTGGCACCGCATCATCGCCGGCCGCTTCCACGGCATAACGTAAAATATTTTGCAGAACACTTTGCAATAATAGGGGATCACCCTTGACGGGCGGCAAACCCTCCTGCAGCGCAGTGACGCATGCGATCTCGCGATTCAGCGTGTGCTCCAACAAGGTAATGGCTTCCGGAATCAAATGCGCGAGGTCGATTTCAGCGGCATGTGGCGCCTCCGGGCTGGACAGCGTCAAGATGTTATTGACGAGATAACTGATACGATAAACTTCCGTGATGATACTGTGCAACTCGCCTTCCAGCGGCTCATTCCAACTGTCGCCGGCGATGGCCACGATGTTGTCGATCTTGCTGCAAATCGCGTCTAAAGGTTCTGCCAGCTCTTTCGCGATGCCGGCGCTCAATTGACCCAGCAAGCCGAACGGCTCCGGCTGCTCTTTGCGGCGTTGGTGACGGCGACCCTCGCGCGCCGGCCGCAACGTGAGAATCGCCAAGCCTCGATCACCGGTCGTGGGCAGCACCCGCATGCGATACGAGAAATCAAAAAACTCGCTGTTGCC
>JAJVHT010000104.1:5726-9321 GCA_022072515.1 bacterium | reverse complement strand
GGTGAGACAAAAACTGCGCGTGAGTCAGGCGTTCCCGCGTGACGCGCAGGAGGCAGGTGTTTAGCTGTTAGGCGTGGGCCGCAGTGAGGCTTGGAGAATGTTTTCCACTTCTTCGAGGCTCAAGTCATAGAGCAGGCGCTCTTCCATGGCGATGGAAAGTTTGCCGGTTTCTTCGGAAACAACCAGAACCACGGCGTCAGATTCTTCGGATAGCCCCAGCGCGGCGCGATGGCGGGTGCCGAGGCGTTTATCGATGCGATCGTTTTGCGTCAGCGGCAGAATGCATTTGGCGGTGACGATGACGTCGTTCTCGATGATTACGGCGCCGTCGTGCAGCGGCGACTTCGGGCTGAAAAGCGAAACGAGCAGGGCCGAAGAAACTTCCGCTTGAATTTTGATGCCGGTTTCGATAATCGTGCGCAGGCTGTCATCGCGCACCAAAACGATCAGGCCGCCGTAGCGCAGACGCGACAGTTCTTGCGCCGCGCGCACGATTTCATCGATCGCACGGGTGCCGGAGACTTTGACAAAATAGCGAATGATCGGGCTTTGGCCGAGATAAACCAGCATGCGGCGCAGCTCCGGCTGAAAGAGAATGACGAAGGCAATCAGCCAAATCGTTTCGAGCTTGGCGAAAATCCAACTAATGCCGCTCATATTGGAAAGGTGCGCCAGCCAGGAAACGAGCAGGATTACCACGAGCCCCACGGCCATTTGCGCCGCGCGCGAGCCGCGAATGAAAAGATACAGCCGGTAAAGCACGTAGCTGATGACCACGATATCGAGGACGTCCAGCAACGTGACCCGCAAAAAAGCGATGCGAAAAAGCTCGAATCCATTCATCGTTCAATCCATTTTAAGGCGATTCCGTGCGACCGGCGATGCGATCGGCGATCGCGGCGACGCGCCGCATTTCCAGCACATCGTGCACGCGAATGAGGTGCGCGCCGTTCAGCGCGGCGGCAGCAACGGCGGCAGCGGTGCCTTCCAAACGTTGCGCCGGCGGCAAATTCAGCGCCTGTCCGGTAAAAGCCTTGCGCGACGGGCCGATCAAAATCGGGCAGCCGAGGCCGCGCAATTCCGGCAAGCGCCGCAGAATTTCGTAATTATCCGGCAGGCGCTTGCCAAAGCCGAGACCAGGATCGATAATAAGATTTTCGCTCGCAATGCCGGCAGCACGCGCCAGGGCGATCTGTTGCTCGAAATACGCATAAAGCTCATCCAGCAAATTTTCATAAGCCGGCTGCGCTTGCATCTCGGCTGGGGTGCCTTTCGTATGCATGATGACCACCGGCACGCCGAGACGCGCAAGCGTCGCCGGCATTTGCGCATCGAATTGAAAACCACTGATGTCATTCACCAGGCTGGCGCCGGCGTCGACGGCGGCCGCGGCAACTTCTGCTTTGTAAGTGTCGATACTGAGGGGAAGCTGGATTTGTTTGGCCAGCGCGCTGATGACCGGAATGACGCGGCGCTTTTCTTCCTCGGCGGACACCGGCGCGGCGCCTTCGCCGTAAACGCCTTTGGGCCGGGTTGATTCGCCGCCCACGTCAATCATATCCGCGCCCTGCGCGGCCAACTGCAAGCCTTGCGCGATCGCGGCTTCAGGCGAGAAATACTGGCCGCCGTCATAAAATGAATCCGGCGTGCAGTTGAGCACACCCATGATGAGCGTGCGGCCACCGAACGACAAGGGCTGTGGTTTCGTCGCGAGCACAAAGTTGTCGCGTTCCTGCCGCTCAAGAAATTGCCGCAGGGCCTCGGCAAAATTTTGCGTATCCGGCGCAAACCCTTCACGCGCTGTCAGCCAAGCGCGAATTCTGGTGATGTCGGAAAAGAGATAAGCCTGATTGGCCGCGACCGGGTGGAAAGATAATCCGCTCTGCTCCAGCCCGGTGCGCAATTCCGCCGTCCATTCGCCGTGTTGAGCTAAGACTTTGTAGACGAAGGGAAAGTTTTGCAGTAACGCCAGCAGTGCTGCGGAGGGTTCGCCCAACGCCGCGCCAAACTCGGCCATAATGTCGCCGCGTGTGGTGAGATGCAGCTTGCGGAAGGAATAGGTGGTCATGACTGGTCGCTTGTGGCTGGTAACTTGTTGCTTGTGGCTGGTCGCTGGTCACTCGTGGCTGGTCGCTTCTTATGCTTACAAACAACAAGCAGCGGGCAACGAGTAACGAGCTACCAGAAACCAGCTACCAGCAACTATTTCAGACTATCCGGTTGCAGATGCGCTGGAATTTCGCCGCGCGCCAACAAAATTTTATAAAGCTGGTAACGGGCTTCGGTCGCATATTTATCCTCGTCGCCGTGGCTCAATCGAATGCGCTCGCGCAAATAACGGATCGCTTGCACACTGTCGCCGCGCCGTTCGTAAATGCTCGCCACATAAAGCCGCGCGTCGGCATGATCATTCAGCTTGATGGCGCGCTCAAAAAATTTAAGCGCGTTGTCAAAATCTTGGTGATGATAATATGCGATGCCGAGATTATAATACGCGTCGGCGTTGTCCGGCGTTATTTTGAGAATATGCTCGTAAATGGCAAAAAGCTTGGTTTCATTGTTTTGGGCAACGTAAATGCGCCCCAAGCTCATCAAGACCTCGACATGATGGGGATTCAGCCGCAGCAAATGCTCTAAAATTTCTATCGCCGGCGCCGTGCGATTTTCCCGCCATTGGCAATCGGCTGCGGCCAATCCCGCGGCGACGTCGAGTGGATTGAGCGCGCGCGCTTGCTGATAAAATTCCAGCTCATTTTGAAATCCCCATCCCTGCCAGCGTGAGGCATGCAATTGCGCCAGCAGCAGGTAGAGCTTGCTGTCGGTCGAATCCCGCCGGTGCGCCAGCCGCAGCGCCTGTTCGGCGTCGTTCCACTTTTTTAAACGAATAAAAATCTCGCCAAGTTGCCGCGCGCTGGCGCTGCCCAAGGAGTCTGCCGCCGCCGCGCGCTGCGCGATGGGCAAAATATAACGCAAACTGTCGCTCCATTCTTTTTCCGTGGCCACCTGGCGGCGAAGCTGCGCCAAAAACGTCTGCACATACAAGCTGGCCCATGGCGCCCGGCTCGTGTCGGCTTGCCACAACCGGCGTGCCTGTGGCAGCGCCGCCGTCCCGGTCTGATTGGTGGCCAGCGCGAGTTTGATCGCGTAAAAATCTTCAACAGATTCGGCAGCGAGTTGATTTTGCCAGATAACCGGCAATGGTGGCGCTATATTTTTTGCAGCGGTTTGTAAAATCGCCGCCGCCGTTTCCGCGGCCAACGTTGGCAGACTATTCATTCGTTCCGGCAAGTTGAGCCGTATTCCCGATCGCGTCTTGGTTTGGCGCAAATCGAAAAGCTGGCATTCAACCGACCAATCTTCGTGATGATTCGCCGGCTCGGCTGGCAGCTTTTGATAAGAACCGAAGCCGATCACTTGCAGTCCGGCGGTGCGGGCCAACTGCAAAGCATATTCAATATAAACGAGCGAATCGCGATTCGCAACTTCGAACAGTGTCGTGGTGGGAATGACATAAAAGGGAGTGCCGCTGGTCTGCTGAAGATGCGTGCCAATCATCTCGGCAATAGCCAAGCCAGTGGCATTAACGCCGCCATCG
>JAJVHT010000104.1:0-5626 GCA_022072515.1 bacterium | reverse complement strand
TTTCTTCCGAGCGCCCGTTCTTGCCGTTTTCGATCGGCGGCAAGAGTTCGCCGTTCAGCATCGCGTCGATCTGCTCGCCATCGAGCATTTCACGCTCCAATAAGGCTTGCGCGATCGCATGCAGCTTGTCTTCTTTTTGCTTGATGATATTGGCGGCGCGTTCGGTGGCATCGAGCACAATCCGCTTGACTTCTTCGTCGATCATCTGCGCCGTGCGCTCGCTGTAGTCGCGATGTTTGGCGATTTCGCGGCCCAAAAAGATTTCTTCCTCTTTTTTGCCGAATGCGAGCGGCCCCATCAAGTCGCTCATGCCCCACTCGCATACCATTTTGCGCGCCAGTTCGGTCGCGCGTTCGATGTCGTTGCCGGCGCCGGTGGTCGTTTCTTTGAACACCAGTTTCTCGGCTTCGCGCCCGCCCATCAGATGCGCCAGGAGCGAGTCGCAATAATTGCGCGAGTAATTGTGCTTCTCATCAATGGGCAGCGTCGTCGTCAAGCCCAGCGCGCGCCCGCGCGGAATGATGGTGACTTTGTGCACCGGATCCGAGCCGGGCGTAAACTTCGCCACCAGCGCATGCCCGGCTTCGTGATAGGCGGTGATGCGCTTTTCATTTTCGCTGATCAACATGCTGCGGCGCTCGGTGCCCATCAACACTTTGTCCTTGGCCTCTTCCAAATCGCGCATCGCGACGCGATCTTTGCCGTTACGCGCCGCCAGCAGCGCGGCCTCATTGACCATGCTGGCGATGTCGGCGCCAGAAAAACCCGGCGTGCCTTTGGCCAGCACGTTCAAATTGACGTCTTTGGAAATCGGGATTTTTTTGGTGTGCACTTTGAGAATGCCTTCGCGGCCGCGCACATCCGGACGATCCACGACGATTTGGCGGTCAAACCGCCCCGGTCGCAACAGCGCGGAATCCAACACATCCGGCCGGTTTGTCGCCGCGATGAGAATCACCCCCTCATTCGAATCGAAGCCGTCCATCTCGACAAGCAGTTGATTCAGCGTTTGCTCACGCTCATCGTGGCCGCCGCCCAAGCCGGCACCGCGATGCCGGCCAACCGCGTCAACTTCGTCGATGAAAATGATGCAGGGCGCATTTTTTTTGCCCTGCTCGAAAAGATCCCGCACGCGCGAAGCGCCGACGCCGACAAACATTTCGACAAAATCCGCGCCGGACATGCTGAAAAACGGCACCCCGGCTTCACCGGCCACCGCTTTCGCGAGCAACGTCTTGCCCGTTCCCGGCGGGCCAAGCAACAGCGCGCCCTTCGGGATTTTTCCGCCGAGCCGCTGGAATTTTTCCGGATCGCGCAAAAATTCGATGATCTCGCGCAATTCCTGCTTGGCCTCATCCGCGCCGGCGACGTCATCGAACGTGACTTTCGGGCGGTTTTCGGTGAGCATTTTCGCGCGCGATTTGCCGAATGAAAAAATGCCTTTGCTGCCGACGCCTTGCATGCGGCGCAACAGAAAAAGCCAGAACGAGCCGAGAATGATCCACGGCAACAAACTCAACACGTAATTCCACCAATCCTGCGATTCGTCCTTGAAATTGACGACGAATTTTTCGTCACCGTAAATTTTCTTCCATTCTTCCACGATGGCGGTCGTCGGTTTTTCCGGCAAATTGACCCGCACATGGCTGGCGCGCTCCTTGGTCGTCACTTCCAAAGGCTCGCTCAGCTCGGCATCCAATTTCGCGCCTTTGATTTCGACGCTGCGAATTCTTTTTTGCTGGAGCAATTCTTGAAAATCAGAATAAGGGACGAGCCGCACCTGGCGCTCTTCGTGGCTGACGGTCATCGTCACCCAAATGGAAACCATGAGAATGATGGCCCAAAATGCCAACGTGCGCGCCGGGCGCGTCCACTGCGAATTATCATCCTTGCGCGGTTTCTTGTTATTGTTCGAACGGTTTTTCGGAGCCAACGTTTTTTCCTTAGTTATTAATTAAACAACGATTCAATTTCTGCACGCATTTTTCTGTGCGCAAATCAGTCCATGACATAAATCGCCGGCAGGTTGCGCAGCTTTTGGGCATAATCCAGGCCATAACCGACGACAAAGCGGTTGGGAATGTGAAAGCCGGCATAGTCACAGGGATACTTGACCTGCGCACTGCCTTCCTTGACTAATAGTGAGACGAATTTCAGCGATTCTGGTTTCAATGTCTTTAACTTATTTTCCAGAAAAGTGACGGACAGGCCGGAATCGATAATATCTTCGACGACGATCGCGTGACGGCCTTCGATGTGGCAATCAATTTCTTTGCGGACTTTCACGATGCCGGAGGTGCGCATCGCCTCGCCGTAACTGGATATCTTGATAAAATCAACTTCGCAATCGATGGTGATATGCCGCAGCAAATCGGCGAAAAAGAGAAAACTGCCATTGAGCACGCCGATGAACACTGGGCATTTCCCCGCATAGTCGGCGGAGAGCTGCCGCGCCAACTCCCGCACTTTTGCCTGAATTTGTTCTGCCGTTATCAGAATCGGGTATTGTTGTTCTAAAAACTTGGCGATTTGGTCGGGCACGCTCAACTCCTATTCAACCGGATGGTCAACTTGTATTTGTAATGGCAGCATTTGCAAATGTAACACGGTGTGCGTGGCCGGTGTAATTTTGTAGCGATTGTCCAGCCGGTAACCACAAACCCAAATAATTTGGTCACACCACAAAAGAGGTATCGTCGTGCGCTGATGCAAAGGTATTTTATGATCCGTAAAAAAATCTGAGAGCTTTTTCGTGCCGCCGGCGTCTTGCTTGGTTGAATTCGTGCGCAGGGGCACGAACCGATCCCCCGGCTGCGGAAAACGAACGAACAAATCGCCTTGAATTTTTTCGGCATCAACAAATTGAGAATGCGCCTGAACCTGCTGGCGCCAATCCGGCGGCAACGCTTTGCGCTCAATCAAAATCGCCATTCCGCTCTCAGAAATTTCGCAGCGTTCGCCGAGCGCCACCGGAATAGAAATGCCTTTTGCTGTTTGCCTTTTGCTGTTTGCCTTTTGCCTTTTGCCCTTTGTTCTGCGCTTCCGAAACACCACGCCATCACGATCAATGCACATGTCCACTTGCTGGCGCCAAATATAACGTTTGCCGATGGCAAGCTTGGCCGGATCGGTTTTTTGCAGCAAAGTCAATATTTGTGTCATTTCCACAAAAGTTGGCTCCGCCCCGTTCACCATGAGTCGCTGCAAAACGGCGCGAATGACATAGCGCTGTATTATAGGAAAATACTTCCAAAATAATTCAAGATCAAGAATAATTTTGCCCGTTTGCTGTTCTTTAACAATTTCCCGCAGCCGCGTTTCCGCTTCGGCCCGAAAATAATCTTCCGCCGTGGCCGCGACCTCAGCCAAACGGGCAAGACCAAGATCAATTTGCGGATTGAATCGCGTCTTTAACCGTGGCAGCAGCTCGTGGCGAATGCGATTGCGGCGAAATTGGGTATCCGTGTTGGTGTGATCTTCGCGCCACTGCAAGCCGCGTTCGCGCGCGTAAGCTTCCAATTCGGCCTTGGAAAAAGGCAACAACGGCCGCAAAATTTTCGTTCGTCGTTGCGTTCGTAGTTGCCCCTTTAGGGGCCGAACGTTTGTTGAAGACTCACCCTCCAGATGTGCCACAACGACGTGAGAGCTTTTGTCGCTGAGGTCGCCATATAAAATCTCAGCATCTGCCGCCATTCCCGCCAGCCCCGCCAACCCACTCCCGCGCAGGAGATGGTCCAAAATCGTCTCCGCCTGATCGTCGCGCGTATGCGCCGTCACAATGGCACGGCCTTGCCATTCCTGGCGGAAGTTCTCCAAAGCTTGGTAGCGCAACTCGCGCGCCGCCGTCTCGATGGACAACTTGTGGGTTTGGGCGAAATGATAAACGTCAACGCGTTGCGTATAAAACGGCAATCCCGCTTGTTCCGCCAACATTTTCACCAAACTCTCGTCCTGATCGGACGCTTCGCCGCGCAACTGATGATTCACATGCGCCACCGCCAACTGCCACTGCCACTCGTTTTTGACCTGACCAAACAAATCGAGCAGTACGCACGAATCCAACCCGCCGGACACCGCGAGCAGCAGGCGGTCGCCGGTTTGAATGAGATTCTTTGTGGCGCAATGCTGGCAGAATTGTTGGAGGAATTCCATGACGCTATTTGTAAGCGGATTCAGCCGATTTAGCGGATAGGGATTTCGTTTGATCCGCTTCATCCGTTGAATCCGCTTACTTGCTTTTTCTCTGTGGCGCAAAATAAAAATGATTCGCCCAAAGACGAATCATTTTTATACGTAGCGGCGGAGGGATTCGAACCCCCGACCCGCGGATTATGATTCCGCTGCTCTAGCCAACTGAGCTACACCGCCGAGGTTTTCTATTCTATCTAAATATAAAAAAAAATGGCGGTCAAATGCAAATGGTTTTTTGCCTGTTTCAAATTTTACCCTCTTGGGCAAACCTTTACGACTTATAAAAAATGCAATGGATTCAGTGTTGAAAGAGTTCAGAAACTTTAGTTATCTCTCCACCAGTGTTCGCGAGAGCGTATGCGCCTCCAAAAACGCCAAATCATCCTCCCGCAGCTCCGCCGCATACGCGGTTTTAATCCGCGCATCGTAGCGCACCGCGGCCCACAGCGCGAAGGGGGCCAAAGCGGGATCGTGGGTGCGATAATGGCGATAAAGCAAAAAATAACCTTCGGCCAGATGGCGGCGATCTTCGGCAGTGAGTTTTTCCGGCGGGCCGTATAAAACCGGCAGCGCGAGTTGCTGATCCAATTCTAAAACATCGGGATTTTTGATCGCTGCCGTGTTCACGCGATAGATGTTCGGCCACAGATAGGGATCGCGATAATAAGTTCCGGACAAGGCCCACAGCTTGTCGCCCAACGCCACGCGATGCGTACCGCCCGGGAAGAACGGCGCAGGTTTTTTAGGAATGGTCGAGATCGGCGCAACCAGCGGCTTGTCGTTGGTGGCTTGACTCGGCACGACAGGATTTTCCGGCCGGTTGAGTGTTGTGCTGACAACGGGACGCGAAGCGCCGTCTTTTTTCTCCGAAATGCGGGCCGGCCATAAAAAGAACAACAGGAAGAGAACGATCGCCGTGGCGCCGGCATACCAGGCAAAACGTCGCCGGCGCGCAAACGGCAAGGCGAAAGTAGGCTTTGGTTGCGAGGCGGGTTGTGAAGGAACCCGCGGCGTTGGCGCCGTTTCTTCAAACGTTTCAGCCAGAGTGAAGGTGGGCGGCTTATCATTCTCAGCGTCGACATGTACCGGTTTGGCAGCGGCCGGCGTAACGCTCACCGGCTGGCCGGTTATTGCTTCGGCGCTCCGCGCCTCGGCTGTAAAGGCGTTTGTGGCCAATGCCGCTTCGTCACCCTCTTCAGCAAAATCGAACGCCGGGGACGGCGTCTCGATAAAATCCGGCAAGACTTCCGCAATATCAAATGGCTCCAGTACCGGCTCTTCTTTCCTTTTATTATCAACGTTGGGCAGTGGGGGCGCTGCGGCAATCCCGAGATGCTTTTCCATCAAGGCGGGCAACGAAATGCGGCTGCCGGTGTGAACCGCCGGGCCGAACGCCTGAACCACCAACTCGCGGATGTTTTTCGCCGGCTGAAAA
>JAJVHT010000001.1:12676-16976 GCA_022072515.1 bacterium | reverse complement strand
GTGGAACCGACGGGCCGAATTTCGCCTTCTTGAATGGCGCGCAGAAATTTGGCCTGCACTTCGAGCGGCATGTTGACGATTTCATCCAAGAACAACGTGCCGCCATTGGCTTCCTCAAACAAGCCTTTTTTGTCGCGCAGCGCGCCGGTGAAAGCGCCTTTTACATAGCCGAATAATTCGCTTTCCATGAGATTGGCCGGCAGCGCGCCGCAATCGACGGCCACAAACGGCTTGTCTTGGCGCGGCCCACCATAATGAATGACGCGCGCAATTAACTCTTTGCCGGTGCCGCTTTCGCCTTCCAACAACACGCGGCCTTCGGTGGGGATGACTCTCTCTAACAGCGCAAACAGCGCCTGCATTTTCGGGCTGTGGCCGATGATGCCGTGAAATTGATACTTGTCGCGAATCTCTTGGCGTAGGCGATCGGCTTCGGCAAACACGGCTTCGTGCAATTTGGCGTTGGCAATGAACTGCGCACATTGCGAAGCCAGAATCTTCATCAGCCGCAGCTCGCGCGCGTCGAATTTGTGGTTGGCCTCGAGCGAAAGCAGATTGATGACGCCAATGATTTCCCCACGCCATTCCAGCGGAACGCTCAGCGCCGAAGTAATCGTTTGGTACTTCGCTTTGATTTGCTTCGCGCCAAACGTCGCCGCCAAATCGCCGGTGATCTGCACAGATTTGTGATCCAGCGCCCATCCCGAAAGCAAGGTGTTGAGGTAATGATCAAGTAACTCCCCCTCGGCCTGATTCTGCCGGATGAGTGTCTTGGCAATTTCCTGACTATCGGGATCGAACAACACGATCGCGCCTTGTTGCGCATTACACAGGCTCAATGCGGCTTCGATAAGCTGCCATAAAATGACCTCAACTTCGAGCGAAGAGCCAATCGTCTGCAATACGCTGAGGAGTTTTTCATAGTCCTCGAGTTGTTGATGGAGGTTTTGGATGCCGGTGTTTTCCATGCTAGTTCTTCACTCCCACTTTATCCAGTATCGCCGCCAGCCGCGGATCGGACCGCTGGTAATCAGAATAGGAGAAAACTTTGTCCCAGAGAAGATAAACGCAGCGTTGCTCATAAGCCGCTTCAAACCATGGCAACGCCTCATCTTTTTCGCCCAGCGCGAAATGAATCATGAAAAAGAAATAGGGCGGAACATAGCCTTTCTCGGCGCGCCGTTTCAATTCCACCAGGATTTTTCGAGCTTCATCAATTTTCCCCTGCCGCGCATAACAACCGCCGAGATTCGCCAAGGCTTCTGAAAATTCTCCCGCAAGCGCGCTGGCTTTTTCATATTCGGCGCCGGCTTCGGCAATTTGGCCCTTGCCCTCATAAACTCCCGCCAACATCAGGCGCGCAAACCAGAAGCTGGAATCCACTTCTAGGGCGCTATTGAGCTGTGTGGTGGCAAGATCATTTTGGCCCGTCATGCTCAAAATCCATCCCAAGTACGTGTTGCTTTCGGGCGAAAGCGGTTCGATTTCATACGCGCGTTTCGCCACCGCCAGGGCTTCGTCGATTCTTCCCGATGCCACCAAATACTGCGCATAATATTGATGTGTCGTGGCATAATTGGGATTGAGCTGAATGGCGCGCTGGAATTCACGTTCCGCTGCGGGCCAATCCCATTCATAAAAAAAATAAACCGCGCCGAGTGAAGCGTGCGCTTCCGCGAGCGTCTCATCCAATGCCAAAGCTTGCAGCGCGGCCTCCTTGGCTTGCGGCAAAGCCTGGCGCGGAGACAGCAGCCATTCAAACGCGAGGATGTAGCAGTAGGCGAGACCATCGTAAGCGAGCGCGTAATTCGGGTCTTTCTCGAGGGCTTGATGAAAGTAAGCGAAGCCTTTCTCGAAACTCTCCTTCTTGTATTTCGCGGCATGATAACGGCCCTTGAGATAAAGCTGATGGGCCTCGAAGTTCTGGGTGTAGCGTTTGGCCACGCGCTGCTGCACGATGCTGGTCAAACCAGGCTGCAATTTTTGGGCGATGGCATCGGTGATCTCGCCTTGCACCAACAAAAGATCGTTCAGCTTGCGATTATATTGTTCCCCCCAAATGTGGCGATTGTCCTCCGTATCAATCAGCTCGGCGCTGATTGACAACGTTTCGCCGCGCGGCGTGATGCGCCCGACCAGCACGGCTTGCACGTTGAGCTTGCGGCCAAGCGCTGGCGGATCCGCGGCTTCGCCTTTGTAGCGCGAAACCACGCTAAACGACATCACCTTGAGATGGGGCAATTGCGAAAGATTTCGGATGAGACTTTCACTGATGCCATCGGAAAGATATTCGGCTTCAGGATCGGCGCCGGCATTGACGAAAGGCAGAACGGCGACGGAGTCAATCGCTTCGTTTCGCGGCAGAAAGCGGTAGAGACCAAGCGCTAACAGCAAAATCAGCAATCCGGCAATTCCCAAATAGAAATAGGCGCGGTTTCTTTTGATGGCGCGCCGCAAAACAGTCCGGCGTTTTTCGACATGACCGGCTTCAAGTTGCTGTTTGAGCGTTTTAAGCTCGTCCAGCATTTCTTCCGCGCGCTGATAACGTTCTTCCGCATCTTTCGCCAATGCGCGATTGATCAACTGCTCCAATGCAAGGGGAATTTCCTGGCGCCATTCCGTCACCGGCAGCGGATCTTTCGTGAGAATTCCATAGATCACCGCCGGTTCCTTTTCCCCTTTGAAGGGCAATTGGCCGGTGAGCATTTCATACAACACCACGCCCAGCGACCAAATGTCGGTGCGATGGTCGGTGTCTTCGCCGCGCGCTTGCTCGGGCGACATGTAAGCCGCCGTGCCCTTCGTTGCGCCGTCTTTGGTGAGCCGCGTGTGGCCGGTTAATTTGGCCAAACCGAAATCAACAATCTTCGCAACGCCCTCTTTGGTGATGATCACGTTCTCCGGCTTGAGGTCGCGGTGCACAATGCCATGTTCGTGCGCCTTGGCCAAGCCCTGCGCGAGTTGAATTCCAATCTCAAGGACACTGTTTACTGGAAACTGCTTACTGCTCACTCGCTGTTTAAGCGTTTCACCTTCATAATACGCCATCGCAATGAACATCCGGCCATCGTTCGTCTCATCGATTTCATAAATCGTGCAGAGGTTGGGATGATCGAGCGCCGAAGCGGCTTTCGCTTCGTGAATAAAGCGCTGCTTTTCTTCCTCATTCTCGGCAAGAGGCGGCGGCAGAAATTTGAGCGCGACGAAGCGATCGAGCTTGAGGTCTTTCGCCTTGTACACGACGCCCATGCCGCCCTGGCCTAATTTCTCCAAAATTTTATAATGTGAAATCGTTTCGCCGATCATAACACCTTCTCAAATTAAAAAGGGCAGGCTTGCGGATTCCGAACCGCGGGATTAAGGAAAAACAAAAAGGCGATCCATGGGTAAGAATCGCCTTGCTCAAGCGAAAAGAGAGCCACGCCGGGCTTTCGTTCTCGAGGCGAAAGTCCGGCTCACGCCATTTTTACTGCTTGGCTTCCGGCGCCGGAATCACGCCGAGCTGTTGCAGCATTGTATAGTCATCGTTCAAGCCCCAATGTTCGACGGCTTTGCCATTGACAAAGCGAACAATGTCGAAGCCCTTGACTTCGATTTTCTTGCCGCTTGCCGGCATGCCCATAAACTCGCCTTTTTGCGTGCCGCGCATCGTGCTGTAAACCCACACTTTGTCGCCCTTCGCGATGATATCTTCGAAGGTCACCTGCAAATCCGGAAAGGCAGCGTGTAGCATCGTCATGAATTGTGTCAAACCGGCCTTATCGGCGGAAATGCCGGGGGTAACCAAATGATCCACAAATTTGGCATCGACCAGCTCGTCGATGACCTTCACGTTGCCTTTGTTCATCACCTCGGCGTAAAAACGCTTCATCGCCGCGGTATTTTTTGCCTCGTCGTCTTGTGCAGCAACGTTTGCCGTCCACACGCCAAGCACGATGATGATCAGACCGAAAGTTGAGATTATTTTGCTGGTAGACATTGGGAATCTCCACGCGAAGTTAAACATGCTTCTGCCCTCCTGCCTTGACAGAAAATTACGGAACCCGCGGCAGGGCGGTTCATGATTTAGTTTCAGGATTGAATATAAATCCTCGCTGGTTAAAAATCAAGGTTGTTTTGTATCGGTCCCAGCTTTTCGCAAGCGGGGCGGCCCGAGCTCCGCAATCTCGTAGCCCTGCGGATAAGTCCGGTTGGGAATGTCGGTGAAGAAATGCGGTTTTTTCCGCGGCGGCAGAAAACGCACGAATTTGCCGCGCATTTTCAGCGCCAAACGCGCCAACGGCGGCATGAATCCGAAAGG
>JAJVHT010000001.1:0-12576 GCA_022072515.1 bacterium | reverse complement strand
CGTCTGGATTTGACGAAGAATATCAAAGCGGCCCATGAAACTTTCCTTACATTATAACGGTTTCGCCAAGTTTTGAGTCCTTTTTAGATTTTCAGCCATCATTATATCTACGCTTAAATTTTGAAAACGGATTGAAGAATTTGTCCGGTGGTTAAAACCACTCGGCCAACAGCACGTGCAGTTTCTTCATCGCCTGGCGGGTGCGCGTCTTCACCGTCCCGAGCGGCACGCGCAACTGTTGTGAAATTTCCGATTGTGAATAGCCTTGAAAATAGGCCATCTGCAGGACTTCGCGCTGCTCCACCGGCAGCGCGGCAAAAGCCCGGCGCACGAGATGCGCGCGCTCGGCCAGAGAAACGTTTTCCAGCGGTGAATAAACTTCGTCCGCCGCAATCGTTTCAAAATCAAAATCCGGTTGTCGCTGCCTGCTGACTTGAAACTGTTTGGAGCGCAAGCGGTCGATGGCGCGGTTGCGGGTCATCGTCACGAGCCAGGTGTAGACACTGCCTTTCATTCCATCAAAGGCGTAAGCCCTTTGCCAAATTTGCAGAAAACACTCTTGCAGCACGTCTTCGGCGTCGTCCTGCCGCTTCACGATCGCCAGGCACAAGCTGTACAACACCGTCGCGTAACGGTCATACAACATCGCGAAGGCATTTTGATCGCGCAAGGCAATGCGATGCAGCAATTCACTATCTTGAATTTCATGCGTCGGCTTCCGTGCTTCAGCGGCGCGCCCGCGCGTCATAGGGAGTTGATGCTGTTTCATGGCCTCGGGCCGCTTGAAAACAAAAGCGAACATGGAGTTTCCCTCATTTCGTTCAGTCATGTTGGTTATCCTATTCGTACAACTCCGGCAGCAACTTAAGGCAACGCAGGAGTTCCGCCAAATCCCAAATGTACTCCCCGCGCAGAATTTGATCGTTATGAATGGTCAGGAACGAGACGCCGCGCACGGTAAACACCCGGCCCGTCGGTGGAATGTGCATAAGATAGCCTTGATGCGTTCCTTTCGCGGTCCATGACACCGCCACGCGATTCGCTTCGATAACAGTTTGCCGCACCGTACACTGCATATCCGGCGCGGCCAGCCAATATCGTTCGATCCATTCACGAACGCCAGTTTGGCCGCGCCGAGGCATCGGCTCGCTGATATCAATGCCTTCATAATCGGCGGCAAAAAACCGGATCGCTTTCTCGATATCGCGCCGGTTCCAAGCCTCGGCTAATTGCCCAATAAGATGAGTCATGTTGTGTGTCAAACTTTTTTTGGGTGTCATGTGTTCTCCTATTGATTTCAACTTCACTCAACATCAACAATTTAATCCCAAACTTTGCTCACAAACCAGACCAAAAACTGCTCATTTTTTGTTCATTTGTTATGAGTAGGACTTGTACGCGCAGGAACAATCTCCCAACAGAGCAAACTCTGGTTTCGCGACCAGATTTCACTTTTGACGTGGAGGGCAATATGCAATTTCGCAACCCAAGCGAACGGCCGGTAAAGCCAGTCAGACTTGGACAGCGAGAGATTTCAAAATTCGTGGATTCGTCTCGTCCGAACCGGAGCGGTTCACCCACTGATCTCTTTAAGCCAAAGTATCTCCGTCACGCGTTCGATGCCGGCTTTGAGATAACGGCGGTAGGTGCTGAAAGCGAGGTGGAGGGTGTCGGCAGCTATTTCCTGGCTCTCGGCGGGATTGAAATAAGTACGATACAAAACTTGATACAACTTCGCGTCGCGCGGCGAGGTTTCCAGCGATTTTGCGGCCTGGTGAATCAATTCGAGCAAAACGGCAATACGCTCGGATTCATCGGCCATGCCATCGCTTTGTGCGATCACCAGACGCGATTGCAGCAGCGGACTTTTGCGCAACGCATTCGGCCGGGAATACGCGCGCAACGCCTCGTGAATGGCTTCGGCAAAATCCGGCTCGCTGAGCACGACCGTCGCGCGTGTTTTCGGTGCAACGGAATAATCGAATCGTTGCGACAACTCACGGGCGGCCAAAAGTTCCAGCCAGGCCATCGGCGGCACCGCGCGCCAATCGTGGCCGTAAATGCCGTAACGTCTCCCGCCGACTTCAAAATCCGTTTCCGTTAATCGCACCAAATCGGCGTAAGCCGCGACCGGCGCCCAAATTTCCGGATTTGCACAGGGCAAAAAGGTAAACGCCAAACCCGGCGTCGCAAAATAATATTGGACCATACTAATGAAAATGCCGCTTTGCGTCGGCGAGGCCGCTTGATATGTCTCACCGGCCAGCCAATAACGGAAATAAATAAAGCGCTCGCCCGCGCGCAGTGGGGCCTGGCGTTGCAAAAACTTCCATGCTTTCTCCAACGCCGGATCGTGGCGCCGGATGTCTTCGGTCACACTCTCCAAAATCAGCGTCATTAAGAAACCGGTGGGCTTTTGTTTGTCGCCGCGAAACACTTGCACGGAATTCAAATTCCGTTCGAACCAGTAAGCAGCCAATTTTGCAGAGGCTTCGCCTTCATGGCGCGCAAGCATCGTTAAAAGTTCCAGAACGTCGCCGGCGCGCGCGGTATCACTCCAAACATTGCCGCCTTCCTGCCATTCAAACGCCGGCCGCACAACGGGATTGCGGCGGTGCAGATAAATGTATTCAACCAAAACGCGGCGTTGCTCGTCGCTGCGGGTTTGTTGCAAGCGTTTCATGTAGTAAACGCGCGCGCGATGATGCAACTCCGCATACCAATCCGGATTCCGCCACTGCAAATCGGCGCACAGCACGTCGCGCACCAAATCATGCGGAAACAATCCTTCTTTGCCATATTGAATGAATGAAAGCGAGCGCAGCCAATCGAATAACTCGCGGCTGTTGGCCACTTGCAGGATCTCGGCCAACAAGGCCTCCGTCGTCAAATGAAACAACGCACACGCTTCCAACGCGGTGCGATGCGCCGGGCTCGGCACTTTTTGCACGAAGCGCTCAAGCAAGGTTTGAATCACATCCGGCGCTTCGCCAGGAACGAACTGCTGATCCTCACGTTGATCGAGCACATCCGCGATCAACGAGAGCGCCAGCGGATGGCCGCGCGTAAAATCAAGCACGGATTGGTGCTGCTCTGCAGAAACCTCACGTTGGTTGAGATAGGTGCGGCTCTCTTCCGGATTGAGATTACGCAACGGCATCGTGCGAATAAAAGGGTTCAAGCCGGGATCAATGCGCCAACCGGCGGCAAGCGCTTCACGCCCGGCCATGACGAGCAGAACATTTTCCGGAAGCTGCGGCAGAAAAACTTCGCGCAGCCAACCATCCAACGGGTTGAGTTTTTCGTAGGTATCAATGAAGATAACGCTGCGCTGGGATTGCGCGGCTAAGGCGTCGAGCGGGGAAAGGGATGTCTCACTACCCAAGGCGAGTTGCAATGCCAGCGTAAACGAATTGGGGGAAGGATCGAGATGGCGCGCATCAAGAGAGAGCGGGGTGATTTGATGGGTTTGGCAAAGCGCGGCAAATTCCTGCAAGAGCGTGGTCTTGCCGACGCCGCCAGGACCAAAAACATGGAGAATAAAGAACGGCCATTTTTCGGTATTTAAAGCCGCTTGAAAAAGCGCGCGTTCGGTTTCCCTGCCGACGAAACGCCGCCGCCGCGCCGCGCTCAAGTGATCTGCGAGTCGAGAAGCCATGATAACAATCCGATTGCTTTATCTTAAAAGATACGATTATGCCAGGCAATCGGATTTTAAACAAAAAAATTATTTTAGCGCCAATTCACACCGGCGCGCGTTGTCGCAATTTTTTTCGGTAGGTTAAATTGTGCGGAAAAGTCGGGCCCGGCGGCGGCAAATTGGCGCCACCAGCGTTGGTGTCGTGCCGCCGCGCGATTTCTAATTTCAGGCTCTCTTCCCCTTTTGCCATCGCCCAGCGATGGTTGGCGGAGAAGATCGGTTTGAACAACCACGATAGAGCGCGCAATAACGGCTTGTCGGCGCGAATCTGCCAATCGTAAATCACCTTTACCGCCTCGCCATCGGGTTCAAATGTCCAGATACCGCGGCCATCAAAATCGCCCCAGGCTTTCAACGCAAATCCAAACGGTTTGTTCACTTCGGTGATGCGAAATTGCCAGCGCAGCGTGTATGGCAGCCAGCCTTTCGTGAACAAGCTGACCGTTTTGCCGATGCCGTTTTTATCGCCGGCGGCCAACACCTGCACAGTCAAATAAACGGCCGGCCACCAGCGCGCCAAATCTTCGGCATCGCTCAGAATGTCGAACACTTCTTCAGCCGTGGTATTCACGCGCCAATGCGTGATGAAACGGTACTCATTGCTGGCCATAAATTTTCCTCCTTTTCCCCAAAATACGATCCAGCGCCGCCATTGGATTGGTGCGACAAGTAAAAAACAAAGGCCACGAATGCTGATTCATTATCGTGGCCTTTGGGGGTGCTTCCAAACCGTATGCCCTGCGGCAACATTTTTTCAACGCCGATATGGTGCTCGCGATTAAAAAAATTGCCACACGCTGACTTAGAGCAAGAGCAACGACTTATTTCTTCTTTTTCAATCTTTCCGTCGTTTTTGCAATCGCCATGGTTTCAGCCTCCTCCCGCGTAGCGGCTTCCGTGCGGGCAATCACCGCGCCGGGATCGTAATTCGCCACGTGACAATAATACATTGCGTCGATCCGATAAGAAGTAATCGTGACGTCGACGTCAAGAATTTTTTTCATCACGACGCGATAGGACTCCGCTTGCATAAATTAAGCTCCCTTTTCAATCGGGGCATTGACGAGATTGCCCCATTCCGTCCAGGAGCCGTCATAATTAACAACGTTGGGATAACCGAGCAGGTATTTCAACACAAACCAGGTGTGGCTCGAACGTTCGCCGATGCGGCAATAGGCAATCACATTTTTGTCGGCGCTAACGCCTTTGCCGCCATAAAGCGCTTTCAAATCATCCGCACTTTTGAATGTGCCGTCTTCGTTGCACGCTTGCCCCCACGGAATGCTTTTCGCGCCGGGAATATGGCCGCCGCGTTGGCAGGTTTCGGGCAATCCGGGCGGCGAAAGAATCTTGCCGGAAAATTCATCCGGCGAGCGGACATCCACCATCACGGAGTTCGGCGCATTCATCGCGTCTTGCACTTGCCGCAAATAAGCGCGAATGGAATCGTTGCGTTCGGTCGCCCGATAGGTTTTTGCTGCCGGGGTGGGCACATCTTTCGACAGGGCCCGTCCTTCGGCGAGCCATTTCTTGCGGCCGCCATTCATGATGCGAACATCTTTATGACCGTACATTTTCATCTGCCAAAACGCCCAGGCCGCAAACCAATTGTTATTGTCGCCATAGAGCACGACCGTCGTCTCATTGCCAATGCCGCTGCCGCCGAGCAACTTTTCGAGATCGGCCTTGTTGATCACGTCGCGGCGGACCGTGTCGCACAACTGCGTCTGCCAATTCCAGCCAATCGCGCCGGGAATATGGCCTTCATTATAGGCGTTCGTATCAACATCGACTTCCGCGATCATCAGATTCGGGTCGCTTTTGTGCTGCTCCACCCAATCGGTTGAGACCAGCACCTCCGGATTGGCGTAGTTTGCCATAGCTAACACTCCTTTGGGTTGGTAAAAGAATTGAAATCAGCGGTCGAAGGAACGGCAAGAAAATCTCGCTGTCTTTTAGTCGCTAAAGAATTCCGCTACAAACAGCAAGCTCTACCCAAAATATAAGACTTTTTACGATAGAATCAAGAAAAGTTTTGGGCTATTTTCTTTAAAGTGGCGCCAGGTAAAATCATTTGCATTTCATGCCAGTATTTTCTATTTTTGATGACGCGTCGTCGAAAAACTGTGTTCTAACCTGTCTCTAAATCAGGGAAAAATAAAATGAGTATTCAGGATATCAAAATCGTTCGTGTCGAGAAACCGGAGACCATGAACTTCATTCTCGGCCAATCGCATTTCATCAAAACCGTCGAAGACCTCCACGAAGCGCTGGTGGGCGCCGTGCCGGGAATCAAATTCGGTGTGGCGTTTTGCGAAGCCAGCGGCCCCTGCCTGGTGCGCTGGAGCGGCACCGACGAGCCATGTATCGCGTTAGCCCAAAAGAATGCGCAAGCCATCGGCGCGGGCCACAGCTTTATCATTTTCCTTGGCAATGCCTTCCCGATCAACGTGCTTAAAGCCGTGCAAAACGTGCCGGAAGTTTGCCGGATTTATTGCGCCACGGCCAATCCGGTCGACGTGCTGCTCGTCGAAACCGCGCAAGGCCGCGGCATCATCGGCGTGGTGGATGGCAGCAACCCGCTCGGGGTTGAAAGTGCAAATGACATTGCAGAGCGGAAAGGCCTGTTGCGCAAATTCGGATACAAACTGTAACCATTTCGAGTTGTGGATTGATGGAACAATGGAGTATTGGATTGATGGATTATTGGATTAATAGAACAATGCTTCCAGAAATCCAAAGATCCAGAAATCCAAAGATCTAATTTTGCTATGCCTGAGCTTCCCGAAGTTGAAACCATCCGGCGCGGGCTGGAGCGCGTGCTAATCGGCCAAAGGATTCGCCAAATCAAGGTTCGTGAAACGCGTTTCCGCCAGCCCGTGTCGGTTTTCAAATTGCAAAAATGGGTTGCCGGTCAGCAAGTGGAAGCGCTGCACCGGCGCGCCAAATATCTTTTGTGCGAGCTGAAAAATCACTCGCATCTCGTCATCCATCTTGGCATGAGCGGGCGCTTGCTGTATTGCAAAAAAACGTTGCCCTTGCAAAAGCACGATCACATTCGGTTTATTTTTGCCAATGACCACGAGCTGCGCTTTTGTGATCCGCGCCGTTTCGGCATGGTCGATGCAGTGCCGCCCGGTCAATTAGCGGATTATGTCCATTTCCAAAATCTCGGCCCCGAGCCGTTATCGCCGGATTTCACTGCTGCCTATCTTGCGGGGCGCGCCCAAAAACTCTCCCGCCCGATCAAAAACTTTTTGATGGATGCTGCAATTGTGGTCGGCGTTGGCAATATTTACGCGAGTGAATCGCTCTTTCGCGCCGGCATCAATCCGCAAAAGCCGAGCGGCAAACTGCGCCATCCGGAATGGGCAAAATTAGCGCGCGCCATTCGCCAAACGTTGAAGCATTCCATCGCCACGGGCGGCACGACGCTCAATGATTTTCACAACAGCGACGGCGGCATGGGCTATTTTCAACAACATTTGATGGTATATGATCGCGCCGGCGAGCCGTGTTTGGTCTGCAAAAATAAAATCAGAAGAATCGTGCAAGCCGGCCGCAGCAGCTTCTATTGCCCACGCTGCCAAAAAAACATGCTCCGAAAGAAGTAAAACGTAACCCGGAGAAACTTTACGTTGTGCAACACTTTACCGCAAAGCGCCGCGCATGCTGGTATAGAATACTGATTGGACGTCAGATTAAAATGATAGGAGATCATCGATGTTACGTTGGATATTTTGCTGCGTGGGGGTTTTGCTGTTCAGCAGTTGCGCCGGTTCGCGCCAAACCGCGGAAAATCCAGAACTGCAACCGTGGGTGGGAATTTGGCAAGGAATGGCGATACCCGAGAGTCGCCACGATCAACCCCGCCAGTGGCAGTTGACATTATCATTGAAAAAGGGCCGGCTGCAGGGGCTCATGAGCGACGACCTCGGCGAAATGCGTCGCGAGAAATTGCAAGACTTAAAAATCCTCGACGGTGAGTTGCACTTCAGACTGTCGTATGAAACGGCGCGCGGCCTGCATCGAATCTGCTCGCATCGCGTCACTCTGCAAGACGAGAATACTTTGTTGAGTTTGTTTGGTGGAAGTGAAGGCGGGCGTGAATTGTCGGGCAAATGGGAGGCCAAGCGCATGATCCTGGTGCCGAAAACGAAACCCCAAAATCCAGAATAGCAGGCGGAATGACTGGAGTTTTGTATTGATGGATTGCTGGAGAAAGCGGAACGCCATATTCCAGCAGTCCATCAAGCCCCAAATCCATGACTCCAAAAATCTACTTCTCCATTAATCCATTCCATTATTCATACCGCAACGACTCGACCGGATCGACCGAGGCGGCACGGCGTGCCGGGAAATAACCGGCAAGCAGGCCGATCACCGTCAACAAACTGGCACACACCAACATGATCATCGGCGAGATCGTCGGCCGGCCGAGATACGCCATCGCGCCGGAATCACTTTGGGGCGTCAAGCCGAATAGAGAAATAATGCTCCAGGCCACGAAAAGGCCAGCTACGCCGCCGCTGATGCAAAGCAATAAGGCTTCGAATACAAATTGGGCGAGAACATGACGGCGGCGCGCGCCGATCGCCATTTTGATGCCGATCTCGCGCGTGCGGTCTCTGACGGTGACATACATAATATTTGCCACGCCGACGCCGGCGATAACCAAAGTCAGCGCACCGACGGCGCCCAGAAAAATCTGAATGCCGAGAAAAACTTTCCGCGTTTCCTTTTCATTTTCCACGAAATTCCACGTTCCTAAAGCCCGGGCGTCGTCGGGATCAAACTTATGGCGGCGCGCCAGAATCGTTGTGATATTCTTCAACATCTGGTCGGTTTGCAGAATGCTTTTGGGCCGAACGATGATAAAATCAACATAGCGCGGGCCGTATAGCGTTTTAAATGTCGTGGCCGGCATCACAGCGCGATTGACGTCCGGGCCATTGCTCATGCTCGTTTGCAACTTCGATTGCATCACGCCAATCACCGTAAACGGAATCCCGTCAATCTCGACCATCTTGCCCACCGCGTCTTCGTCGCCCATCAGCCGTTTTTTAATTTCCGGACCGAGAAAAGCCACGCGACGTTTTTCCAACATGTCGAAATCATTGAAGAAACGGCTGCCGGCTTGCGGATACATGCGGCTCATTTCTTCAAACGACGGCGCGACGCCGATGGCATACGTCGTGGTTTTTTGCTGGGCGTATCTGAGCTTGGTATTCCACTGGCCATAATGCGGACTGATCAAATCGATTTCCGGAACGCTGGCGCGCAAAGCTTCCAAATCTTCCTCCGTCAAACGAATGCGGCGGCCTTTGGTCAAGCCTTGATAAGAAAGTGAAGTTTTGCCGCCGTACACACGCACAACTTTGTCGCCGGCGTTCAACAAACCGCTGACCAAGCGGTTTTTTAGACCCTCACCGAAAGCAAGCAACAGCACGATGGCAAGCGTTCCCCACGCCACTGCCACCATCGTCAAAATCGCGCGCGTGCGGTGCGCTTTCATATCACCCCAAAATTCGGCAAGCAAAATTTTCCACATCGTTCATTCCTCCATCTTGCAACGAAATGGCAACCGCAGCGAAAAAAACTTTTGTTGCGGTTCCTTTTTCGTTGCGAGTAATTTTTAGCGGCATTATGTCCGCAAGCATTCCACCGGATCCAAATTCGCCGCCCGGCGGGCCGGAAAAAAACCGGCGAAGAGCGCGATGACCGCCAACAGCGTCATGGTCGCCATCGTGACAATGGGCGAGATGACCGGCTCGCCGACAAAGTCTTCAATCGGCAACAGGCCGAGCAATTTAACAATGCCGTACGAAATCAAAAAACCGAGAACTGCGCCGATGGCAACAATGAACAGCGTTTCCGCAAAAAACTGCCACAGAATATGGCGCCGGTGGGCGCCGACCGAGCGTTTGATGCCGATCTCGCGCGTGCGCTCGCGCACGACGACATACATGATATTGGCGACACCGATGCCGCCAACCGTGAGTGTAAAACTGCCGATGACGCCGAGAAAAATATTGAACGCGAGAAAGAAATAAAACATCATCTTGTCGAATTCCGTCGTGTCCCAAATCTGCAAAGCGTCTTTATCCGCGGGATTGAAGCGGTAACGCCGCCCCAACACTTCGTACATCTGCTGTTTGACGGTTTCAGCATGCAACGGCGAGCGCGTTTGATAAATAAAATTGCTGAGCTTCTTCGCGCCGAAAACACTGGAAAATGTCGACGCCGGAATGAACATCCGGTCTTGATCACGCGAGTTGTAGGAAGAATTTTGCGTTTTATGCTGCATGACGCCGATGACCTGAAAGGGAACCTGGCTGATCATCACGTATTGTCCAACCGGGCTTTCCGCGGCAAACAGGCGCCTGGCAACTGAGTCGCCTAGAAAGACCACCCGGCGACGCAATTGCTGGTCCAAATCATTAAGAAAACGGCCACCCGGTTGCGCAAAAATATTGCGAATCTCTCCGTAACTCGGATACACCCCGGTAGTCGCCGGCAATTCAATTTTGTCACCGCGCCGGGCGGGAAAACTGCCGTTGGTGTATTCGGCACTGATTGCTTTGATTTGCGGAATTTCACGCGCCAGCATGCGCACGTCATCTTCCGTATAGCGGATCGGCCGGCCATCCGGCAGGCCTTCAAAAACTTTGGTCGTGCGGCCCGGAAAAACGATCACCACTTGATCGCCGATGCCGTGCATGTTCACCATCGTCTGGCGCTTGAAACCCGTGCCGAAAGCGAGTAAAACGATGACGGCCACGGTCCCCCATGTGATGCCGAAGATCGTCAAAAACGTCCGCAGTTTCTGCGCCCGCAGATCGCGGCCAAATTCGAGGAGCGTATTGAGAAGATTCATATCTTTTGTAGTAGCGCCTTCAGGCGCAAAATGCACAGATCAAAAAGCTCTTTCTTTTCCAAAAGCAGCGCCTGAAGGCGCGACTACGAAATTATTCGATTTTCTTTGTTGGCCGTTCCGCCACTTCCTGCCCTTCTTCCAGTCCGCTGATCACTTCAACATTCAGCGCATCCGACAGGCCGGTTTGAATAATTTTCTCCGCCGTTGTGCCGTCCGGTTTCGGCAGCAGCACGCGCGCCGTGTCGTTTTTGAAGGTGACCAACCGTTCCGGAATCATCAACACTTTCTCTTTTTTCTGAATGATGATTTCCGCGCTGGCGGAATACCCGGCGCGCAAGACATTTCCATTCGTTGCGGTCATAATGACTTCCACCGGAAAAACTGTAGCGTTATCTTCCTTTTTCGCTTTCAAGGAAATTTTGTCGAGACGGCCTTCGATGATTTTATTGGGCAGGGCGCCCACTTTAATCTGCGCCGCCATGCTTTCGCGCAATTTGCCGACGTCAATCTCATCCACCGTGCCGCGAAAGATCAGCGCATTCATATCCGCCATTTTCATCAAAATCGTGCCTTCCTGATAGGAAGTCAGCGGCACCACCGGATCGCCGATGTTGATGCTCTTTTCCAAAATATAACCTTTGATCGGCGCATAGATCACCGTCTCGATATTCGTGCCGGCGATTTTCACCTTGCCCTGTTCAATGAGCGCAAGTTTTTCGCGCGCGATTTGCACTTTCAACTGCGATTGACTGAAGACATCGCTGAAGGCTTGAAATTCTTTATCGGAGATCAGCCCCTTTTCTTTGAGCTGTTGCTGGCGTTGCATTTCATTCTGCTGGGTGTTGAAATCGATCAACGCCACTTCGACATTGCGTTTGGCCTCAGCCAATTCAAGCGGCGTCGGATCAGGCTTGATTTCCAAAAGCGGCGCACCGGCTTCGACGATTTGGCCCGCATCGACGAAAAGCTTTTTCACCACGCCGGAGATTTTCGATTTGACGCCAATCTCCGTGAGCGGCTCAATCGTGCCAACCGCAATGGCCTTTTCGACAATGTCACCGCGCACCGTCTTGACAGTTGTGAGCTTGTTCTTTTCCTCGCCGTTGGAACGCAACAGGAAAAAGGCCGCGACCGCGATTAAAGGCAAGCCAATGAACAACGCCAGTTTTAAAAAACGTTTGCGTTGGGGACGCGCCGAGCGGCCGTTCGTTGAAACCGGGCGGGTTTTCATTTCGGTTTGGAGAGGCGACGGCGTGGCTTCTCGTGACATCGTGAATGCGGACATCGAAATCCTCCGTGGCAACAGGCTCAACCCAGCGGAGAGCCTGACTCATGATAATCATTTTCATCTTCGGCGTCACACCAAAGATGTTATTTTAAAAACCGTGAAAGTATACGCAGGAAAAACTGCAGGGTTGCCGAGGAATTAAAGGTTTTTTGCAGGCTCGTCACCGGAAGGGAAAAGAACTTTTCATTATTACAAATTGTGACTATTCAGCCATTTCACTGCCCGGGCGCTTATTTTGAGATTTGTTAGATCACGCCATTTATTTTTGCACACAAATTTGAGCGCCCGGGCGGTACGGAATAGTTACTATAATTTTTCTATGGCGGGCAAGTTATCCATCCCGGCATGATGTGCCAGGCTCGACATGAGTTGCCGCAACTCGCGTTCTTGCTCGGTGGGCAAAGCCAGAGGTTGATAAGCCGCCAGCAATCCCGTGGCGCGCAGCCGGGCACGCGCAAAGGCGTCCGCGCTGCCGGCGTCCTGCCATGTCCGCAACGAGCCGCGGTCGATAATTGAGGAAGGCAAATATTGTTCTTTCGGAAAAAGCTGGCGGGTGAGCTTGTGTTTGAGAAAATCGGGTTTGAAATCAATGCCGGCAAACAGTGTCGTCGCCAGCGTTTCGGTGCGCACTTGCAGGCCGCTGAGGAGATGTTTGGCCATCGCGATCACTTCCGCATCGATGATCAATTTCTCCGGACTTTGACACGCGAG
>JAJVHT010000126.1 GCA_022072515.1 bacterium | reverse complement strand
ATTAAGCCGTAAGGCGTAAAACGTAAAAATAAAACCATCCGCTTGACGCCCTACGTTTTTCATTCTTAGTTTACCGCGCTTCCGGTTTGAAATTTTCCAAATAATGCACGACCCGCTGCAAAAATTGCCCGCCGTACGCGCCGTCAATGATACGATGATCGTAGGACAACGATAGATAAACGACATCACGAATCGCAATCGCCTCATTGATCACCACCGGTTGTTTTTTGATGGCGCCGATGCCCAGGATTGCCACCTGCGGCTGGTTGATCACCGGAATGCCGAAGAGATTGCCGAAGCTGCCCATGTTGGTAATCGAAAAAGTGCCGTTTTGCACTTCATCCGGCTTGAGCTGCTTGTTGCGCGCGCGATGTGCAATGTCATTCGTCGCCCGCGCCAATCCGACGAGATTATAGGAGTCCGAATTTTTAATGACCGGCACGATCAAACCTTGTTCCAACGCCACGGCCAGGCCGATATTGATAAACTTTTTAATGATGACTTTATCGCCGTCGATGCTGGAATTGATCATCGGAAAATCTTTAATCGCCCGCACCACCGCATCGATGAAGAACGGTGTGAACGTCAGCTTCGTGCTTTCGCGCTTTTCAAACTCGTTTTTAATCGCCTCGCGATAGCGCACAATATTGGTCATATCACACTCTGACACCGAATACACATGCGGCGAAACGTGCTTGCTCATCACCATATGCTCGGCGATGCGCTTGCGCATGTGATCCATCGGCATAATCTCGACGCGCGTCTCATCGACCGGCAGCGACGGCATCACCGCTGGCGGCGGCAACGTTGGCGCGGTTGGGCGCGCCGCGACGCTCGGCATTGGCGCCGGCGTCGGCATCGGTTGCCCGGCCGCTGGCTTCGGCAGCGAACGATTCTGCAGATACGCCATAATATCGTTTTTCGTGACGCGGCCTTCCACGCCGGTTCCGGGAAGAGCTTCAAGCTCCTGCATCGACAGATTTTCTTGCTTCGCAATCGTCCGCACCAATGGCGAATAAAAACGCTTGCCTTGACGAGAAACCGGTTCCGCTGCGGCCATCACCGGCATCGGCGCCGCGGCCGGCGTTTCGACCTTCTTCGTCTCAACCGGCATTGCAGCAGCGGGCTTCGTTTGGCCATTCGTCGGAGCCGCGCCGGTAGCCGCTTCGGTTTCAATCTGCGCGATGACGGTGCCGACGGCGACAGTCTTGCCTTCTTCCACTAAAATTTTTGCCAACACCCCCGACGCCGTCGAAGGAATTTCCGAGTCAACTTTATCTGTGCTGATTTCGAGGATCGTTTCGTCGCGCTCGATGCGATCCCCTTCTTTTTTCGTCCATTTGATAATCGTGCCCTCGGCGATGCTTTCGCCCATTTTGGGCATGACCAGATCGATTTTTGCCATGTTTAAATCCCTTGGTTAGATTGCGGTTGTCAAAATATACAAAACTAAAGATACAAAAATACCGGCAGTTTGTCAAATTTTAAGGTGCTTGCAATGGTAATTTTTTGTATGCGGCTTGGGCCGATTTAGCGAATCGTCTCGCTCGGGTTAAATTCAATTTGGGGCAACGGCTCGCGAAAGGCCGTTTGCTCATAAGCCGGTTGAATATACGGCAATACCTCTTTTAACAACTTTTCCACGTTTACTCCAAAACAACGCGGCGGCACATGCGCCAATTTATCCACGCCCTTCTGCAACTGGCTTTGCATGCCGTTGCGATTGCCCATCCGGTAATGATAAAATCCCGTGGCGATATTGACCAAGCCATGAAACAAATCGCGCTGCGTTTGCTCGCGCGCGTCCATCCACAATTCTTCGATGGCATCATGCGCCTCAAAGAAATATTCACGGTTGAAGAAATCGATACCCTCTGTCAGGCGCTGCTGTAAATTTTCTATCATTGCCATCTTGGATTGGTGGATCAATGGATTGCTGGATCAATGGAATTCAAAAATCCAAAACTCCAAAAATCCATCACTCCAATTTTAGGCTCACCGCCAGCCCATCACGCACCGGCAAAATCGTCGTCCACAAATTCTCCGCGAACATCGCGAGTTGATTATACGCCAACACGCCTTGTGTGTACACATCCGGCTGCGGATTGTTGACGATCCTGCCGTGCCACAACGCATTGTCGGTGATCAACAAACCGCCCACGCGCAATTTTGGCAGCGCCGTTTCCAGCGCGCGGGGGTAATCGTTCTTATCGACATCGTTGAGAATAATATCGAACGGTCCCGCAGTTTGCGAGAGAATTTTGATCGCATCGCCTTTTTTGAATTCGACTTTGTGCAACAACCCGGCGGCTTTGAGATAATCTTCCGCGAGATCGATGTTGTTGCTCGCCGCCTCGGTGCAAATCACCTTGCCGTCTTCCGGCAGCGCCAGCGCAAACCAATACGCCGAATAACCAAACCCGCTGCCCATTTCAAACACTCTTTTTGCGCCGAGCAGCTTCGTGTATTGATAAAGAAGGCGCCCCACCTGCGGCCCGATGATGGGAAAATTGCGGTCTTTCGCCAGCTTCTCCATTTCTTGCATCACAGTCAAGCGCGCGGGCAATAAATCTTCGAGATAATCGTTGAGGCTTGGGCTAATGATTTCCATAGTTTTTTTCGTTGCGGTTCCCTTTTCGTTGCAAGAACCCTTTTTTAATCACTTTGTTTCTCATATCCTGCGTCCGCCGGCAAATCATCTTGTTGCGCGGCTTGAACGGACAAAACATCACAGCGTTCGTTTTCGCGATTACCGGCGTGGCCGCGCACCCACTTGAATTTGATCTCATGTTGCGCTAGCAAATCCACCAATATTTTCCAAAGATCGGGATTTTTGACCTTCTTCCACCCTTTCGCTTGCCAGCCTTGCAACCAACCCTTCGTGATGCTATCCACCACGTACTTCGAATCCGAATAGATCGTGACTTTGCATTTGGTTTTGAGCGCTTGCAAACCCGCAATCACCCCCATCAACTCCATGCGGTTGTTCGTCGTCCGGCGATAACCCGCAGAGAGTTCTTTGCGCAGATCGCCATGCAGCAAAACCACGCCATACCCGCCGGGACCGGGATTGCCTTGACTCGCACCATCCGTATAAATTATAACTTCTTTGAGGTTGCTCATGATTTTGCTCTTTCACAAACTCCGTGGAGCTTGCGCGATGGGTTTTAAAACTTCATTCCGCTGCCGAGCGCAGTAATTTCTCAAATAAAGGTGGGCTGATCCAGAAATGAGCTTCACGTTGCAGCTTTTCCATTTCTGCTCTTAAAGATGGGATGATCCCTTGTTTTTTCGCTTGGAGCAAAATGCCGAGCACACCCGTTTTGACGAGCCCGTAAGAGGCGGCAACACGCCGGCCTTCTGTTTCATCCAACAAAATCAACGTGGCTTGCCGTTCCAGAGCCAGCGCTATCGCTTCGGATTCGCCGGCATCCAATTGTTCGCGCAAAGCGATGACGAGATGACGATTTTGCACGGTATGCGTTTGAATCCATGTCGCCGGGGCAATGGCCTCGCTTCCAGGTTTGCCGGCACCTTGTTCAACCAACTCGTTCCATACTGCATTAGGAACGTGAATGGTCTCATAAAAATGTCGCAACAAATCGAGTTGACCAATGATCGCCAAATTCATCAATGGTGAGGTGTTGCTAACGACCACCGGTGCCTCCTGCGAGACCGGCAAATGCCAAGTCATCGTCAAGGTCTTCTTCGGTATAATGGCGTGGAATTTTGCGTTTGGCTAATTCCTCGGCAAAATGCCAGCGCGAGATTTGCGCCATCTCCGCGGCTTTGCCAAAAACCAGCAGCCATTCTTCGTAAAGGTGCACGGCGAGTTCCAAACGCAAACGTGCCTCGATTTCGCGCTCTGGAATGCGCAGCGCGCGCTTGACTTCAGCGGGAATCGAGATGGCAAATTCGGGTATCATAACTTATCTCCACGATACAATGATCAGACCTGAATTAGAGATCGATTTTAATATAAGGAAATTCAGCACACAAAGCAATTGTTACTACGTCATCGAATCCGAATAGATCGTCTCTTTGCACTTGATTTTGTGCGCCTGCAAGCCCGCAATCACCGCCATCAGCTCCATACGGTTGTTCGTCGTTTGGCGATAACCTGCGGAGAGTTCTTTACGCAAATCGCCGTGCAGTAAAACCACGCCATACCCGCCGGGTCCGGGATTGCCTTGGCTGGCGCGCCGTCCGTATAAATTGTAACTTCTTTGAGGTTATTCATACAGCATTGCGATAGATGTGATCTTTTAACAGTCTCTCAATTTCAAAGATAAGACCGTGTGATCAGTCAGAAGCACACGGGGATAATTTGTGATTGCAAGATGAAAATAGATATATTTTATTCGAGGATTCGTAAGTATTTACCAAAAACTTTTCTTGAAATCTCAAACTGTCTACCAAACCATTTTAACAATTCTCCATTTTGAATAACTATTTGCTTTCGTTCTTCTTCTGCTAAATTAGAGTTGCGATGCAAACTTAAATTAATACGATGCAGATCTACAGCATTTGAGTAAAGCTCATCAATAAATTCACGAACGTCGTCATTAAATAGAAAATAACTTTCACTTGTCTCCCTTTGGAATTCATATAAATCTTCTTGTTGAAAAGTTGCTGTTTGAACTGGAATAGCTATAAACTTCATAGTAGCTTTAAAAATTACCAGTCTTCTTTCATAGCGATCATGTCTTAGCTTTAATCGATTTGTTTGCCATTGTTGAAATGCAATATAGGTTGCTATGATAGCAATCAAAGGTGTAAGCAACGCGGAAAACAGATCGATATAAGGTTTATAGTTAGAAAAAGCCTGTTGATTCGCTTTAGAAAATTCCGATTGCAAGCTATCAGTTTTAACATTTTTACTAACTGAAACACTGTCAAATGACTCAATTCTAACACTATCTCGGAATAAAGGGCTTGTATTTTTTGGGTTAACTTGCCAATTGAGGACGAAGCAAACAATATAAAACAACAAACTGGCTTTGTAGAGCGAAGCTGCTAACATAATAATTCTCAATTGGCTTAAACTTAAATAATTTATAATGTTGTCCGAACTTTACAAATTCCTATAATTCGGCCCACTTCCCCCCTCCGGCGGCACCCAGGTGATGATCTGATACGGATCCATAATGTCGCACGTTTTGCAATGCACGCAGTTGGATGGATTCAAATGCAATTGCGACTTTCCACTTGCCTCGTGCACCATTTCATAAACATTGGCCGGGCAGAAATGCCGGCACGGGTTGCCGTATTCGACGGTGCAGCGGTTGTTGCAAATATCGTAGTCGGCAATCAGCAAATGCACGGGTTGGTTTTCGTCGTGCAAATTGTAGGCATTGAAAACGTCCGTCACTTTGTCGACGGTCAAATGTCGGTCGAACACAAGGCTCGAATATTTCTCATCACGTTTCGGCTCGCCGTAATGGTCGGCGATTTTGCGCAGGCGCGTGTGGCCGGCGGCGAAATGTTTGCGCTCTTTGAAGCCCCAGCCGCCGGTTAAAAATTGCAGGCCGGCATTGAACAACGCGGGGATCAGGCCGTGTTCCCAAGCTTGATGGAAATTGCGGCCCTGGCGCATTTCTTCATGCGCCCAACTGGTTTTAAAACGTGATTCGTATTCGTGTAAAGTCGTAGCGGAGAAATCGTTTTTCTTGAACGCATTAACAATCGTTTCGGCGGCCAACATGCCGCTTTTCATGGCAAGATGAATGCCTTTCAGCTTCATCACGTTTTGAAATCCCGCGGTGTCGCCGATGAGCAGGCAGCCGTCACTGTACATTTGCGGCATGGCATACAAGCCGGCTTCGGGAATCGTCTTCGCACCGTAGCTCACCATTTTACCGTGTTGCAAAATCTCGCGAATCAGCGGATGCGCTTTGAGTCGCTGAAATTCGTGATGCGGATCGAGAAACGGATCGAGATAATCGAGGCCGACGATCAAGCCGATGGAAACCAGATTGTCCGGCATAAAATAAAGAAAGCCACCGCCCATCGTGCGCGTGTCGAGCGGAAAGCCCATCGTGTGCATCACCTCGCCGGCGCGATTGTGCGGCGCTTCCCAAACTTCTTTCACGCCGATGGCATAAACCTGCGGACTTCTGCCGTTTTGCAGGCCTTTTTTCTCGATCAGCGTTTTCGCCAATGTCCCGCGCGGGCCTTCACCCAGCACGGTCACTTTCGCGCGAATGTCAACGCCGGGTTGATAATTCGCTTTCTCTTTACCGTCTTTGTCAATGCCTTGATCGCGGGTGCGCACGCCAACCACGTGGTCATTTTCATAGAGCAACTCCGCCGCCGGAAATGAGGGAAAGAGATTGATGCCCGCCTCTTCCACTTTTTGCCCAAGCCACGCGACGAGATTTTGCAACGATAAAACATAGCTGCCATGATTCTGCAACGGCGGCGGGGTGATCGGAAATTTTAATTTAGCTTTCTCCGTGAGAAAATAAACCGAATCTTTCGTCACCTCGGCCTTCGGAATGTTGCAGATCGTATCGAAATCCGGATACAATTCGCGAATGGCGCGCGGAATAAACACGGCGCCGGAGAGCGCGTGCGAGTGCACCTCCCGGCCCTTTTCAATGATGGCGATGGAAATGTTGTCCATGCCATTGGCCGCAAGCTGCTTTTGCAAAGACAGCGCGCCAACTAAACTCGCCGGACCGGCACCGACAAACAATACATCAACTTCCAGAACTTCGCGCGTCGAAGACATGAATATGATTTCCGCTAATGAACGTTACACATTTTACGTTAAACGCTAAACGTGTACCATTTTTTCAAGCCAATTTCTTCCTGCAAAAAAAACGCCGAATCTCGCCGTCATTCGCTGAGGCGAAATCTACTCAGCGCACTTCAGCGAAACTCGGCGAGTTGATGGGTTCGCATCATCCCAGACGAGTTGTCCGGGTTACGTTTTACCTGTCCACTTCGCCCAACACAATATCGATGCTGCCGATGTTGAGAATCATATCCGCCACCATGCACCCGCGGCTGATTTCATCGAGCAAGCTGACATGCACGAAGCACGAGGAGCGGCAACGCACGCGATCGGGAATGTCGCTGCCGTTGGAACGAACATAAAAACCGATTTCGCCGCGCGGCGCTTCGCTGCGGACGTAGCACTCGGCGCCGGCGGCTGTTTTCATGCGCCGCGGAATGGCTTCTTTCACGTCACCTTGTTCCGGACACTGCGGCAAGGCTTGCCGCAAAATTTTGATCGCTTCTTCAATTTCACGAATCCGCACCCAATAGCGATCGAAGGCCGAACCCATGGGGCCGTAACGCCCTTCGCCAACGGGAATTTCAAATTCGAATTGCGGATAAATCGAATACGGTTCATCCTTGCGGCAATCCCATTTGATCCCGGAGCCGCGCAACACCGGGCCCGTGGCGCCGCAATTGATCGCGACTTCCGGCGGTAAAACGCCGACTTCGGCGGCCCGTTTAATGAAGATTTGATTGCCGGAGAGCAGCCGGTTGAACTCTTTCATGTTGCGCTCTAATTCATCAAGAAATTCGGTGGCTTGTTTGATCCACCCGGAGGGCATGTCGCGGCTGAGGCCGCCAATCCAAATGTAATTGTACAACAGCCGCGCGCCGGAGATCCACTCAAACAAATCGAGAATACGTTCGCGATCGCGGAAAGCCCACAGGAACGGCGTGATCGCGCCGACATCGAGGCCGAACGTGCCGACGGCCATCAAGTGGCTGGAGATGCGCATAAATTCGGCACAGATGACGCGAATGTATTCGACTTTCTTCGGCAATTCCTTGATCCCGAGTAATTTCTCGACGGCAAGGCAATAGCCGTGATTCATGTTCATCGCCGCGAGATAATCAAGCCGGTCGGTGTAGGGAATGATTTCGTTCCAGCCCAGATTCTCGGCATGCTTTTCAAAATTGCGGTGCAAATAACCGATGTGCGGCGTGACTTTTTTGACGATCTCGCCATCGAGCACGAGTTCCAGACGCAACACCCCGTGCGTTGAGGGATGTTGCGGCCCCATGTTGACGATCATGTCGTCACCCGGGAAATTGCCGCTCTGCCGCGCTTTGATCAGCTCATCACGGCGTTGATCCAACGCAGCGGAGGGGTCGAGATCGACGACCATCTCACCTTCGCCTTCAAAATAATAGCGCTGTTTTTTGAAAATATTGCCAAGGGCGCCAAATGTAGACATAGAGCAGATTTCCTTATATTGTTTTGACCGCAGATAACACCGATAACAACGCGGATTTAGTTTGACACTTCAATCCGCACAGTTCCATCAATTCCGCGTCACCCGCGTCCAAAGCGTTTTAATGAGGCGCCGGCGCAGCGGCAGCCGGTTCCTTCTTCGGCGCGGCAGCAGCTTTCGCCGCTTTGGCCGCAGCGGCGGCGGCTTCTTCAGCGGCTTGCTCGGCGAGCATTTTCATCGCCAGCGCCGGCTCGTATTTCGAAAAATGATAGATGCCATTGCTGCGTTCGTAGACGGAAGCTTCGAATTTGTCCGTCATGTACAAGCACTCGGTCGGACAAACCGTGGTGCAATCATCGCAATAACAGCATTTGAACATATCGATATCGAAGCGCACGACGTGCTGGCGAATCGGATTGCCCGTCGAAGCTTTGCCGAGATCTTCGGTCGGCTTCGCTTTCACCGTGTCAATATAAATGCAGTTGACCGGACAAATACGGGCGCATTTGAAGCAGCCGATGCAATCATCGGCGTTCATAAACAATTGCTGGCGTGTGCCCGGCGGCAATTGAAAGCGTTCATGCGGGTATTGCTTGGTGGTGGGCGGACGGAACACGTGCACCCACGTTTCGCGCATGCCGATGAGCACCGTGAAGACACCCCGCCAGACATCACGAAAATATTGGCGCATATTCTGGTTACTCGCTTCTGGTTGCTGGTAAAGTGGCAACGGCTTACTGATTACTTTTTTCGGCGGCTTTGCCATTCCCATTCACCACCGGCAAACGTTTTTCAAATTGAAAAACAAAATGCCCGCGTTCGGGATTGGCGGCCAAGGTATCGAAGTTATTCCAATCTTCTTTGTACGGCACGCGAATGCCGTGATAGTATTCCTGCACGACGTAATCTTTGCGCAACGGCCAGCCTTCCCAATCATCCGGACAAAGAATACGGCGAAGATCGGGATTGCCGTCGAAACGGATGCCGTACAGATCAAACACTTCGCGCTCATGCCATTCGGCGGTGCGCCACAGCAAGGCCACCGTCGGCAAATGGCCGCCTTCGCGCGGCACCTCGGCCTTGATCGCGAACCAATGCTGGTGTTTGAAAGAAAACAGATGATAGATGACCGCCAGATTTTTTCCCGCGCCGAGATCGTAGCCGGAAAGGTTGTGACACATGTCAAAATACAACTCGGCATCATCTTTGAGAAATTTACAGACGTCGTGCACCGCGTCGGGTGCGACTTTGGCGACCGGATTGATGGCGTCTTTGGCAAATTCCAAAATCTTGTCGCCAAACCGGGCTTGGAGTTTTTCGGCAATCAATTCAGGAGTCATTTGTGGGTCTATGGGGTTACCTGTTAAGCAACTTTCTCTTCAAATTTACGGCGGAAGAAACTTTCATGACGAATTTTTTCTTGCAACTTCAGGAGCCCATCGAGAAAAGCTTCAGGGCGGGGCGGGCAGCCGGGCACATAAACATCGACCGGCACAATTTGATCGACGCCTTTCAGCACGTGATAGCCGTGTTTCCAATACGGGCCGCCGCAGGTGGCGCAACTGCCCATCGACAGCACGTACTTCGGCTCGGGCATTTGTTCGTACAGGCGTTTCACACGTTCGGCCATTTTGATGGTGACGGTGCCGGAAACGATCATCAAATCGGTCTGGCGCGGACTGGGACGGAAGACACCCGACCCAAAACGGTCAATATCATATTTGGAAGCGCTCACGGCCATCATTTCAATCGCGCAACAGGCGAGGCCAAAGGTCATGGGCCAAATGGAATTCAGGCGGGCCCAATTCAGGATGGTATCAACGGAAGTGATAACGACATTATCACCGTAGCGGCCTTCGTCCAAAAAGCGTTTTTCTTTTGGCAAAAGCGGCTGCAGGGTTTTGCCCATGTTCCTTCCTCCTTGGGTGTATGTTCGGTGTCTCTATTTTATTCTATGACAACATCATAACAATATAAAAAAATTGGGGTCGAATAGCAAGCGCTGATCACAAATGTATTACCGGCTGTAATACCGACCGCCGGTGTTTCGGCAACATCAAATTTTCCACTTTTGATACTTCGGAAAATGCAATGTCGAATATAACACGCCACAACATTCGTTGCAAGAAAATAATTTGCCGCATGGCCGAAACGCGCCCGAACGTTCGAAGGCATCCTGTGGATTATTCAATCACCCTCCCCTTTTCGTACGTGCCCAAGACGCGCCGGAAGGTCGCGATTTCACCGAGATGTTCCAGCGCTTTCGCGCCCGGCTCCAGTTGTGGCGTACCCTCGAAGTCGAGATAAAAAACATACTCCCAAGGGCTCCCATGCAAGGGACGCGATTCGATTCTGAGCAGATTGATATCGCGCAGGGCAAAAATCGCCAGCGTTTTGAATAACGAACCCGGCGTATGCGGCACGGAAAAAACAATCGAAGTTTTGCCGTTTTTAACCGGCGTCTTCTCACCTTTTTCGAGGACAAGAAAGCGCGTGTAATTTTTCTGATTGCTCTCGATGGCCCGATGCAAAATATTAAGGCCATATTTCTCCGCCGCCCATTCGCTGGCAATCGCTGCGGCGTCCCGCCATTGATGTTCGACCAGCAGCTTGGCGCTGCCGGCGGTATCGTACGCCGGTACAATTTCGAGGGCCGGCCATTTCTCCAAAAATTCGCGGCATTGTTCCAGCGCTTGCGGGTGGGAATAGACACGCCGCACTTGCTCCCAGTTGGTCCCAGGCAACACCATCAGTTGATGGCTGATGCGCAAGAAAATCTCGCCAGTGATATGCAACTCGTGCTTCAACAGCAAATCATAATTTTGATGCACGCTGCCGGCGAGTGAATTTTCAATCGGAACAACCGCCGCCAACACCTTATCATCATGAACAGCCGCAAAGGTCTCGCCAAAAGTCCGGCAGGGAATCGTCACGATCACTTCTTCGCGATAGAATTCTTTCGCCGCCCGTTCGCTGTAAGCGCCGGCTTCGCCTTGAAAAGCAATGGGTTGCAAAGGGGAATTCATTTTCACTTGCCCCACATCCATTTGCCCCAGAGCCCCTGTATGGAAATTTTTTCGGGTAAACGCATGCCGTTTTGTTTGAGCGCCAGCATAATCTGACCGCGGTGGTGTGACTCGTGAGAAATCAAATACCCCATCCAACGCAGCGCATTTTTCCCGAAGGCTTTCGGCGCAGCTTCGCCCCAAAACGCTTCTGTTAGAAATTTGCTCACGGCTTTGCCAGATCCAACAAAAACTTTCTTGAGCTCAGTTCGTGAAGGGTTCGCCCCTTTGGCGCCTTCTAATTGCGGGCGTTTTCCAGTCCGGTGAAAATGCAGCCAGCCCACCCGTATTCGGTTCATATGCACAAACTGTTCAACCACCGTCCGCCCCCTTGAGCCGATCGGCACGGTTTGGAAACCCGCGCGAGGAATTGCGCCGATGAGGTACAGGTTGATGTCGTTGTGGGTTTTCCACGTGTTGAGAACTTGGGTAAGGAAAGATTGTTCAGCCAGCGTTTTTCCTACCATATAATCCAATACTTTAAGACCAATATCGTATCGACAAGTTTAATCTTTCTTGCTTTCAAGTTTTACTTGAATGACAGGTTTAATCATCGCTGATTGAAGCTATAAAATTACAAACGCACAACATCCACAACCGGGTGGAAGGTTAATGTGCTTCAACACCGGCTTCGCTCTCGGTTCGTAATTGCACCGGCTTTGCCGCGAGTTCCAAATCTTTCCGCATGGTGTAATATTCCGGATGCGGCACATGGCTCAACAAGCGTTCTTTGGTCAAAATTAAACTTTGCCGCGAGTACGACGCCATTTCGATGACGCCAGTGTCCATGCGAATCGCATCTTCGGGACAGGCTTCGACGCAATAGCCGCAAAACACGCACATACCGAGATCGATGTCGAACTTCACCGGAACTTTCTCGATCTCTTTCTCCGGGCGCTGGCCGGCGACGATGTAGATGCATTTCGCCGGACAAACGGTTTCGCACATCATGCAGGCGACGCAACGCGGGGTGCCGTCGTCGCGTTTGGTTAAACGGTGCATTGTGCGCAACCGCGGATGAAACAGGCGGCGGATTTCGGGATATTGAAAGGTCACCGCGCCCTTCCACTCTCTTTGCACGCCGAAACGCGCCAAAATGAAATGCCAAAGATTGCGGAAGAAATGATGCATGGTAATGACTAACCCATCCCAGATGCGCGGGAGATAGGTACGCTCCCAAAAAGTGAGCGGCTTGTATTTATCGTGGACGTTCATGGTCTCGTTGAATGTGTTACGTGTAATGTGTTATTCTAAAAAGTATAGTTTTCAATTTTATATGCAGCGTTGTGATGAAAACGTTTTGCGCTTTAGAGCGAACCGATCACCAACCAAACCCCAAAATGGGCGATACCAGCCGGAATCAACGAATTTGTTCTTTCACGCAATAAACCATAAATCAATCCGAGCAGAGATTTTCCGATCAAACTGACACTGGTGAAGTTCAAGTGATAAACTGCGAAGACAACCGCCGTCAATAAAATCCCGGCAACGGCGCCGAGGCGTTTGACTAAAACCGGCTGCAGATAACCGCGAAACAGCGATTCTTCAACCAGCGCCGCTTGTATGCCAATGAGAAAAAACAAACCCCGTTGCTTCCAGGTGTAATGGGCAATCGCTTGCACTAAATCAGGAATTGAGGCGCCGCCAAGCACCGCAATCCCAAACACAACGATCAAGGCCACAAGAAAACCGAGAAGGCCTTGCACGACGGCCGGCCACAATGACGCTGCTTTCCACCCCAAATCTTGGCATCGCAAGCGGCCAACTTGTAAAAGACCGAACCACAATATACCCGCCAACGAAAGCGTTCCCAAAATCACCGCCACTAAAAAAGATGAACCTGAACCATCCCAGACAACTTCTTGCGGCGAAAAAATCCACGTGGCAATAATTCTGAAGCCAATCACAAAAGTCAAGATAGCTTGCAGTACAATCAGAATTAGTGCATGGGACATCCGCGCGATGCTGCCTTCAGGCCAGTGTGGTGTCATGTTGTTTGTTTTTTCCCAGCGCGCAATTCGCCATTAGAAAAACACAATCACCGCGGCGGTGATGATAATGTTCGCCAGCGCCACCGGCAGCAGAATTTTCCAGCCGAGCGACATCACTTGGTCGTAGCGGAAGCGCGGCAGGGTCCAGCGGATAATCATCATGAACCACAACAGCACGCTCACTTTAAGCGTGAAACCTAAAAATTGCAAAATGGTCACTGTCACATTCGACAGCGCCCACGTGCCGCCCCACGGAAAATGAAATCCTTCCGGCAGCAGATACGGCACTTGCCAGCCGCCGAGAAACAAGGTCACGGTGATGCAAGCGATAAGGACGGTCTCAATCAAATCCGTAAGAAAAAACATGCCGAAACGCATGCTGCTGTATTCGAGATGATAGCCGATAATCTCGCTCTCCCCTTCCGGCGTATCAAATGGAATCCGTTTGGTTTCCGCAATGCCGGTGGTGAGAAAAAGCAAAAAGCCGAGGGGTTGATAAAAAATGCCCCATTGCGGCAGCCAACCGCCGAAGAGCGCGCCTTGCGCACGCACCAACTCTTGCAAATCGACGGTTTGATACACCATCAGCACGCCGATGATCGACACGCCGATGGCGACTTCATACGAAATCATTTGTGCCGAAGCGCGCAAACCGCCGATGAGCGAGTAATTGTTGTTCGAGGCCCACGCGCCGATGACCACGCCATAAACGGCCATCGACATGACGGCGAAAACGTACAGAATGCCGACATTCAAATTGGCGATCTGCATCACAATTTCACGCCCGCCAACGACCAATTTATCAGCAAAGGGAATAGCGGCAAAGGCCACCAACGCAAAAAACATCGTGATGCCGGGCGCAATGGAGAAGAGAAAGCGCTCCGCGCCTCGCGGCGTAAAATCCTCTTTAAAAAACATTTTAAGCGAGTCGGCAATGATATGAAACAACCCCCAAACGCGCAGGCCCAAAATCGCGGCCCGATTGGCGCCGATACGATCTTGCATCACGGCGCTTTGCTTGCGTTCGACCCAGGTGAGTAATGCCGCCGTGCCAAATACAAAAACAAACACGAAGAAGAGAATCTTTGCAACAGCAATTCCAATTTCAGCCATATCGTCAATCATCCTTTTGAGGTTGGCCGATCAGCCAGTTAAAAAACGGGCCAACAGGCGAACCGGCTAACCTTTTAACATTGCGCCGGAATTCCCAACCCTCTCATAATTCAATCCAGCAAACGCGGGCACACTTTGTCCGAGGGCTGCAAAAATATCGGCAGCTTCGAGATACGGCACAGACATCCCCAACTCTTTGCCAAGGAGTTTTAAGATTTGCCATTCTGGACGCGCGTCACCCAGCGGTGCAACTGCTTGGTGCAGGCGCTGCACACGGCCCGCAAAATTGGTGAATGTGCCCTCCTTTTCTGGCCATGACGCGGCGGGCAACAGAATATGGGCAAATTCACTGGTCGTATTGCGATTGGGCCCGACGAACACCAGCGTCTGCACATTGCCGAGCGCTGTCGCCAGATGTTGTGGATCAAAACCGGCCGCGAGATCATGATGAAAGATGATCAACACGGCCAGTTGGTTGTCGAATGCCAAACGATATATACCGCGGGAGGCTTCCATATCCAAATTATATCCCAAGGCCGCAGCACCGCGCGTGTTGGGATTTTTGTCTTCTTTAATCAGAAACTCATCACTGAACGGTTTTTCTTTCGGCGTGACACCGATCGCCACCTGATTGAAACCCAGCTTTTGGTTGAATTGCCGCAACACAAACAGATCTTCATTCGTCATCTGCGGCGACGCCCAGATTCCGACCTGTGCGTTCTTTTTGAGCGGCAGTGCTTTTTTGATTTTGGCGGCAACAGCTTCAATCGCCACCTCCCAAGATGTTTCAATCCAGCCGCCTTTTCCATCTTTGAGCATCGGCGCCGTAATGCGAGAAGAATCATCAACCGGTTGATAAGAATAACGCCCGAAGTCGCACATCCACCATTTGTTGACCTCGGCATTGTAGCGCGGCTTCAAGCGCACGACGCGGCGGCCTTCGGCGTGATGATCGCGTTCGGTGTTGGTGTGAACCGAAACATTACAGCCCATGCTGCAGCCGGGGCAAATGGAGTCCGTCTGTTGCAAATACCAGACGCGCGCTTCGAAGCGAAAATCTTTCTCGGTCAGCGCCCCGACCGGACAAA
Organism: bacterium; assembly: GCA_022072515.1. GTDB lineage: Bacteria > Zhuqueibacterota > Zhuqueibacteria > Zhuqueibacterales > Zhuqueibacteraceae > Zhuqueibacter. The sequence continues at coordinate 1,643 of JAJVHT010000126.1, read as the reverse complement.
TATCGACGGTGTTGACGGAATAATTATTGTCGAGACGGCGGTCGGGATACGGCAGCAACTCCGCATGATCGCCGCGGTTGAAAATGCCCAGTTCGTTGCTCTTGCTCACTTCATTGCAGAAACGCACACAGCGCGTGCAAAGAATGCAGCGTTCGGAATCCAGCATGACGTGCGGGCCGATGTCGAGCGCTTTGTGCTTCTTGTTTTTGTCCTCGACCATTTTGCTGTCGTACTGGCCGATTTTCATGTAATAATCTTGCAAGTAGCACTCGCCGGCTTGATCGCACACCGGACAATCGAGTGGATGATTGACGAGCAAAAGCTCCAGCACATCCTTGCGGCCGCGCATCGCTTTCGGCGTTTGGGTGTGCACGACCATGCCGTCCGTCACCGGCGTGTAGCAGGCGACTTGCAGTTTTGGCATCTTTTCGATTTCCACGAGACAAATGCGGCATTGGCCGACAATGCTCAAACCGGGATGATAACAATAACGCGGCAGGTTGATGCCGAGGCGCTCCGCCGCTTGAATAACGGTGACGCCTTTTTCGACTTCGATTTGTTTTCCGTCTATGGTGATGAGGGGCATGGGTGTTTGCAAGTTTATGTGTTCTGGGTTGTAATCAAATGTTCTCGAATCGTTTTCTGCTTCTTTTTGCCGTTTGATTTAATATGCCGTTGCTTTTGAGCAATTTAAAATTCGCCGTTTTTCTCTCATCAGAACAGTAAAAAAATTCTTTTCGTTGCAGTTTTCATAAGGATCTGTCTAAACCGCGCGGCTTTGTGTCGTTTTTTGTATTGATTTCACTGACGCAGTCCTTTTTTCGTCTCTTGCAATATTTTAATTCCGCTAATATTCAGATACGGAACGTAGAAATTTTCTGTCGTTAATGCATCCGGCAAACTTAAAAGGATGCCTGCAGAATCCGTATCAATAACGGAAAAAATTCGTGTTGATGAGATAAAGGGAAAAAAAGTTTTTCGCAGCGATCGCGTGTCTTTAAAAGCAACTTGAATGCGTTTGTCTTTTAACAGCGTTTTTTCCCGCTCTTGAGCACGCCGAAATAAGGGTGTCGGGATGATTTCCGCAAGGCCTGCATCCACCAAATCAAAGGCGCTGTGGCTTTCCATGAATGCGGCGATTTCTGCATCATTTTTGAACTTCGGGATTTTTGAAGGCACTTTTCTTTTCATCTTCTTCTTTGCTTTAATTTCTTAAAACGTTTTCGCTCAAAATCCTTCATGTCATCCGCGTGAATAATACGATAGGTCTTCTCTGTTTCTTTTACAAAGCCAATAACCAAATATCGCCCTGCCTCTGATGCCCCAAACGCATTATAAATTTTTTCCACCCCGCTCTTTTTGTAAACAACAATCAGGCAAGGCAGATTGCGGTTTAAAAACACTTCCCATATCTCATCTTCGGTGACACCATGCTTGAAAGCATTATCAACAAATCTTAGCTGTAAAGGTGTCATGACCGATTAATCCCTACCTATCGCAAATGCAGACACTCAAGTTACGCCTTCACCGCCGGCTTCCAGCTCGTAAACTCTCCTGTATGACACTTGCCGAATTTTGCATGCGATTCGAACTCTTCGCGGAACTTTTTGAAGTAGCCAAGCACTGGCATTGCGGCGGCATCG
>JAJVHT010000139.1:14305-17260 GCA_022072515.1 bacterium | reverse complement strand
GGTGTTTTCCATTTGGCGCAATTTACAAATGAACCCCCAGCCGTCCTCGCTGTTGGGCAGCATGGCTTCGAGAATGATCAAGTCCGGCCCATCTTGCGCCAGTTCCCAAGCCCGCACCGTGTCTGTTGCCGTCAAAATCTCGTAGCCTTCGGCCTCGAGATTGTATTTTAACAAATCGAGAATGTCTGGCGCATCGTCCACGAGCAAGATTCGCTTTTGCATTTTAAAGCAGCAACAGGTTAAGGTTATTGGTGTTTTTGGGCCGCGAATCGAATTTCCTGATGGTTACATAACCCATGAAATGGCATACGCAGCCATTCCAACCTCTTCTGCATTCAAACCGTCTGCCGTTCGGTTGTGGGAGTCGCGAGTGCGGATTCCATTGATGCTGACGCTTCGCCAAACAACCGTTGCTGGCTGGCGCGCGCAAACCATACCAACACCAGCATCACCGGCACTTCGATGAGCGGGCCGACCACGGTTGCCAGTGCGACGGTCGGGTTGAATGCGGTAATCGCAATAGCGATGGCAATTTCAAAATCGCGTCCGGTGGAATTGAACGCCACCGCCGTCGCGTCTTTGTAATTGAAGCCGAGTTTCCAGCCGGTGAGATACACCACGACGAAGATGCTCCAGAAGAACAACGTCATCGGTATCGCCAGCTTGAGAATAATGCCCGGCTCGGCGACGATGAGATCGCCCTTGAGCGCGAACATCACGACGAGCGTGAACAGCAGGCCGATGATCGAAAGGCTGTCAAGATACGTCTTCACTTTTTTGAAACCTGCTTCGCCGTATTTTTTCACCCCCCAGCGCCGCGTGAAAAACCCCGCCACCAGCGGCAGCCCGAGATAAAGCACAACGCTCTCCGCCACGAGCCACACGTCAAAACTTACCTCGCCCAACAGCCACTTGGCATACACCGGAATGAGAATCATCTGCAAAATGGAATTCATCGCCACCAGCACGATGGCCATCGCGGTGTTGCCGAACGAGAGAAACGTGAAAATAATCACCATCGCAATGCAGGGCGCGAGGCCATAAAGCACCAAGCCGGTGTGAAAATCGCTGCCCGGCTCGAGGAACCAGTTGGCCAGGAGCAACATCCAAAACGGCGCAATGGCAAAATTGAAGAACAGCACCACCAGCAATTGTCTGGGTGATTTCACGGCGCGCCCGAGATCTTCAAACTTGATGTTGGTCATGGCCGGATACATCATCAAAAACAAGCCCACAACGACGCCGAGCGCCAGCGTATTCGCCAGCGAGAAAGTGTAAGTGCCCTGGAAAATCGCGATAATGGCGTCGATGGGCGGCGTCAACTCGAAGTTCGAGATGCCGTAAATTTTGCCGACGGCAATGCCGATCACCATGCTGATGAGGACGAACAGGGGAAGTGATTTGAAATTCTGAAGTTTTTCCAAAAATTTGGCGCCTGGCATAGTATCTTCTTTCATGTGAATGTTCAGTAAACCACGTTGTCATTCCGAAGGAATCTTTTTGCAATCAAAGAATCGGGTTGAATACAAAAAAGATTCGTAATCATTAAGCTATTTCACCGCCCGGGGCGCTTATTTTTTGATATTTGTTATATCGCGTCATTTATTTTTATACACAGATTTGAGCGCCCGGGCGGTACTGAATAGTTACAAAGATTCTTCCAGAATGACAGCCCCAATACAGAGATCACTAAACTCTAACAATTTCAATTAGCATATACGGCTATAATAAAACTTGCAGTCTTTTTTCAATTTGATCCCGAATCTCGCGAAATTTGGCCAATCTTTCCTCCTCCGTTCCCGTTGCCGCCGACGGGTCTTCGAAGCTCCAATGCCACCTTGTTTTGTTGGTGGGAAAATAGGGACAAGACTCATTCGCGTTGTCGCACACGGTGATGACGTAATCGAATTCCATCCCCATATACTTATCGATGTGATCCGACGTGTGCTGCGAAATGTCGATGCCCTTCCCTGCCATCGCTTTGATCGCCAGCGGGTTGACCTTCGTCGCCACTGTGCCGGCGCTGAAGACTTCATAGCGGTCGCCGGCGAGATGGCGCAGCAGCCCTTCGGCCATTTGGCTGCGAGAGGAATTATGCGTGCAAACGAAAATGACGCGCTGTCTTTGGTTCATAAATTTTTTGCCGCTTTTTTTGTTCGAAATTTATTTTTGATTGCGGTGGCGGCAACAAAGCCAACCACACATTGGCCGTTTTGACGTAGAGCCAAACGTTGCCGCAATTTGGCGGCATCATCGACAAATGCCTGCTGCTTCAAATGGCGGCCAAGCACTTTTAAAAAATCACGCCAGAACGGCGACGATTCGTCATCGAGACGATAGTAAACCCATGTCCCCTTGCGACTGGCCTGCAAAATACCGGCATTTTTGAGTATAGTCAAATGCTTCGAGATTTGATACTGCGGCAATTCCAAAGCATCCACCATTTCACAGACACAAATTTCTCTATCCGTCTGCAAAAGCAGATTGGCCAGCCGCAAGCGCGTCTCGTCGCCGAGCGCCTTAAAAATTTTCGCCGGTTTGTTCACTGGTTCTCCTGTATGCTTATATGCGATTTCAAGCATATAAAATAAATAAAAAATAGCGCACAGTCAAGGTATTTTTTGCATAACCGGGTTGCGGCTTATAGAATCTCCAACAACGCGGCGCGCTCAGTGAAGTGTTTTCGTGCCATCGCACCGGCCAAATCCAGCACTTTGAACACGCGCGGATCAGCCACGCGGTACATCATGCGAACGCCGTCGCGCCGCGCCAAAACGAGTCCGGCGTCGGCCAGCGCCTGTAAATGCCGCGAGAGATTCGATTGTTCGAGCTTCAGCTTGGGGCCGATTTCGCAATTGCAGATTTCGCCATGCCGCAGCGTTTCGAGAATGCGCAGCCGGTTCGGATGCGCCAGCGCTTTCAAAATCGCGGCTTTGAAATCATGCGTGGTTTTGG
>JAJVHT010000139.1:7011-14205 GCA_022072515.1 bacterium | reverse complement strand
AGCTTCAGCTTGGGGCCGATTTCGCAATTGCAGATTTCGCCATGCCGCAGCGTTTCGAGAATGCGCAGCCGGTTCGGATGCGCCAGCGCTTTCAAAATCGCGGCTTTGAAATCATGCGTGGTTTTGGCCATAACTACACTCCGTTTTTCCGTGATCCGACCCGTTGCGGGTCGTTATTCAAAGATTGGTTTCAGCGGCTATCACAATCGCCCACCCCGTCCCGCTTCCATAGAAAGCTATGGAGACGGGGCGGGGCAAGGGGCGAGGGTTACGTCATTTTTAGAGAGAAATTTCCCCACAGCATTCCGGCGACGACAGACAGTACGACGACGATTAAAATATAAGTCGCCGCTTTCCTTGCGCCCATCAGCTTGAACAGCACCAGCATGCTCGGGATACTCAAGGCATTGCCGGTGAGAAACAATGCCATCGCCGGGCCGCGGCCCATTCCCAGTTGCATCAGTTTTTGGATGATCGGCACCTCCGTGAGCGTGGCGAAATACATCAGCGCGCCAGAAACCGAAGCGATGAAGTTTGCCAGAACCGAATTGCCGCCGACGGTTGAAGTGACGAATGTTTCCGGCAAAATTTCGCCGATGGCGCCGGCGGCAAAAATGCCAATGAACAAATACGGCATGATTTTCTTAGACAAATCCCAAGTCTCGGTAATCCAGCGGCGGTTATGTTCGGCGGCAAACCGGCTGAACACGAGCATTAAAAGCGCGAGGAGAGATAAACTCCCGATAACGTACTTCACTCCCTTTGCGATACTGAGCCCAAAAACCACCAGAATGATCAGTTGCAAAACAAAAAATGCAATAATCGCGAAATTGGAATAAGGCGCATCGTCACCCAGGCCGGCGGAAAACGTGCTTCCGTTGTTGCGATCGTGATCACGAAAAACGAGTGTCATGACGATTCCCGCAATGATGGCAATCGTCATGGCGAAGAACAAGCGCCCGATGGCAAAATCGGCGCCGATGACCGAAGCGGTGAGAATGAGCGCGGTCACGTTGATCGCCGGGCCGGTAAACAAGAACGCCACCGCGGGGCCGATGCCGGCGCCGCGTTTGTAGATGCCGGCAAACAACGGCAAGATCGTACACGAGCAAACGGCCAGCAATCCGCCGGAAATCGCGGCCACCGGATAAGCGATATATTTTTTCGCCATTGGCCCGAGCAGTTGCAGAATCGAATCTTTCTTCACATAAACCGCAATGCCGCCGGCAATAAAGAAGGCGGGCACCAAACAGGTCAGTACATGTTTGCGCGCATATTCTTGCAGCAACGCCAGGCCACCGGCGAATGCGCGCGTCGCGCCGGCAGAAGTGATGGGCAAGAAATAAAAAGCCAGGAACGCGGCAATGAGCCAAATGAATTTCTTCCACTCCTCGGCGCCGGCGCCGATCGCCAGCCGCCAATCTTGCCACCGCAAACGCAGAGCCTCAATATAGGCGATCATGGCATTCACCTCGATTCTGCGGCGCATTTTTGCAGCATGGTTTTGATTTCTTCGACACTGTTGACACGGCCCTGGCTGATGATTTGGCCATCAACGGCCAGACCCGGTGTGCGCAAAATGCCGGATTCGGCGATCTGCAGATAATCGGTCACTTTCTCAAATTCCGCCGCGAGGCCCAGCTCCGCGGCGGCTTGTTTCGCGCGCTGCTCGAGCGACTTGCAATTCAAGCAACCCGGACCGAAAATTTGAATTTTCATATAAACCTCACTATGACTATTTGACTATATGAACATTTACTCATAAATAAATACGTGACAAGAACACCCAATTCACGTGCCAGCGGACGGGTTTCAATTTTTCAATGATTTAAACTTGGAAGGTGGGAAGTTCCCTTCTCAAACTTGGGAAAATAGGCGGGAAAATTTTTAGTTTTGCGAAAATTTGAGTAACGGCCGGAATGTCGAAAAATTTGCAGATATTTTGAAACTATTCAGCGATTTCACCGCCCGGACTCCTATTTTTGAGATTTGTTATACCGCGCCAATTTATTTTTGCACGCAGATTTGAGCGCCCGGGCGGTATTGAATAGTTACGATACTTTCATCGGTTGGGCGCTGCAACTATGGCACATCAAAAAGCGGAATGTAGTCAATCGCTTTAACGACGCGTTGCCCTTCCGGACTTAAAACCCAGTCGATGAGCAATTTGACGATACCTTCGGGTTTTTTGATCGTGTAGAAATAAAGATAGCGCGCAACCGGGTATTTATCGGCGCGCACATTTTCGGCGGTTGGGCTGACGCCGTTGATTTTACAGTGCACGAGGTTTTCGCCGTAAGCCAACCCACCGTATCCAATCGCCGCCGGATTTTTTTCGATTTCCTGCACAATCGCCGCCGTGGTCGGCATATTGCTGGCGTTCGCGCCATACGGCTGTCCTTCCAAAACGTGTTCTTGAAAATAAAGATATGTGCCGGAGCTCGGCGCGCGGCTCAAAACGACAATCGTTTCATCCTTGCCGCCGACCTCGCGCCAGTTGGTGATCTGGCTGGTGTAAATGCCTTTGACCTGCGCCAGGGTCAAATGCCGCACCGGATTGTTTGGATGCAGATAAACACTCAATCCATCTTTCGCCACCAGATGCGCGATGCCGACATTTTGCTGCTTTCTGGCCAAACGCTGAACTTCCTCAGGCCGCAGCGGCCGCGACGCCGTGCAAATTTCGATGTCTCCTTTGATCAACGCTTCGATGCCCGTCGCGGTGCCGCCGCCTTCCACATAAACCGCCACGCCGTGATGTTGCTGCATGAATTTTTCCGCCCAACTTTGGGCGAGCAGCACCATGGTATCCGAGCCTTTAATACGAATCACCGGCGTGTTGCTGATTGACAGAGAGCGTCCGGAATGGCAGGCCGGAAAAATTCCCAGAAGCAGCAAAAGAAATAACTCGAGGCGTTTATAAAATTCTGTGTCAATAAGTTTCATTTATATGATCGGGATGAGAACGCCTAATCAACTTTGACAATCAAAATCGGTAACCGGATTGCGAAAAATGCCGCATAAAATCAATCCCTTATGAGGTGGGCATTACCGAATTTGAACGTCAAAACTCATAAGGCGTCACTACAAACATTTACATTCAGCGTTTCTCCGCAATAGATTGCAACCGCGCAGCCAAATAGGGAACGCCCTTTTGCCATTGCGGCGCGGTGGCGGCATTTGCCAGCGCATAACAAAAGGCAAAAAGAACTTGCGCATGTTGCTGCGCCGCAGCCCAATTGATCGGCTGGTGCAGATCATCAAACGGCGAGTGATAAATCTGCCGGCCCCAATCAATCAGGCGTTGGATGCCCTCGACACGCGAGGTGTGGTGATAGTCCAAGCCTTCCATCAAAAGCAGAGCGGGAATCCCCGCTTTGGCAAAAGAAATTTGGTCGGAGCGGGCGAAAGAAACTGTGTTGGAGAATAATGCCGGAATCGGCGAAACGCGCAGGCTCAGCTCAACCGCGACGGCTTCCAACAACTCTCCCAGCGTTGAAAGCTCGGCGCCGACGCCGACGACATCGTTGAAGGTGTCGAACATCGCCAACCCATCGACATTGAGATTGGCAATGGTTTTATAAAGCGGCACGACGGGATGATCGACGTAGTAACCGGAGCCGAGCAGGCCTTTCTCTTCGCCGGTGAGAAAGAGAAAAAGCACGGAACGTTGCGGCTTTTCCGGCAGTGCCGCCAGGGCGCGCGCGATTTCCAATACGGCGGCCACGCCGGCGGCATTGTCAAAAACGCCGTTATAAATCGAATCCATTTCAACCGCCGGACCGATGCCAAGATGATCGTAATGCGCCGAAACGATCACATAAGAATCTTGCAGTTGCGCCTCGCGACCCGGCAACAGGCCAATGACATTGGGCGCCAAGAAATCCCGCTGCTGAAAACTGCCGCGAAAGGAAGCGGAAACCGCCAGTTGAAAACTGCGCAGATTGTTCGCTGCTTCCATATTAAAAATTTGTTTCAGCGAATACGGGGCATCATCGAACAAGAGGTCGGCGGTTTGTGGATTCACGACCAGGCTGAGATTACCGCTGACGGAATAAAATAAATTGATGTTTTCAAAGGCAAATTCATTTATCCAGGCTTGCCAATCGCGGCCCGGCTCTTGGCGCGGCGTCGGAATCATGATGCTGCCCACGGCACCGCGCGCGAGCGCCGTTTTTTGCTTGATTTCGGGAAAGGAGTAAATCGTGGGTTGCGCGCCGGCAAAATACGCCGGATCCAGCGCCGCCGGTTCGCCGGAAAGAAACACGACGATTTTGCCTTCAACGTTCAGCGCTTGATAATCGTTGTAATCATATTCCGGTGCGACGATGCCGTAGCCGGCAAACACCAGCGGCACCGGTTTGGGGATAAAGGTTTGCGCGCCGGTATTGTAGAGCAAATAATCTTTGCCCAACTCAAGTTGTATCGCGCCGCGCTTGGTGACGAGTTGAAAATTGGACTGGGATAACGGCCGGCTGCCGTGCATGGGGATTTGTTGATAATAGGAACCCTCGTCGCCAGCGGGCGGGATGCCGAGTTTGGCCAATTCGCCGGCGATATACGCCGCGGCGATTTCTCCGCCCCGCGTTCCCGTGCCGCGGCCTGCCAAAGAATCGTGGCCGAGGAAATTCAAGTGCCGCGTCATCACTTCGCCACTGATTGTTTGCATCGTTTCGCGAACCACCGGCGAGAGCAAAGGTGGCTGGGAAAAAGCCGCCGTTGCGAAAAGCCCGTGCAGCACAACCGCAAACCGACAAAGCCGTTGCAGATTGCCTGCGGAAAGACAACGTCCAGGAGTAGCCACGATTAGTGTTTTATTTTTTCTTCAGCACAAAACTAAAAATCGATCCCTTGCCCACTTCGCTTTGCACCAGCACCTCACTGTCGTGAGCTTCGACAATGTGTTTGACGATGGCCAGGCCCAAGCCGGTGCCGCCGACCGCGCGCGAACGTTCTTTGTCGACGCGATAAAAGCGCTCAAAAATCCGGGACAAATGCTCGGCGGGGATGCCACGGCCGGTGTCGGCCACAAAAATCTCGATGTGCTTCGGTTTATCTCGATAACCCACCTCGACTTTGCCCCCCGGAACATTGTATTTGATCGCATTGACGATGAGATTGGTCATTACTTGATTCAAACGTTCGCGATCTCCCAAAACGGCCGCCGGACGATAAAACTGCGAGCGATACAATGTCAGCAGCACCTGATGCTCTTGCGCCATGCCTTGCATATCGGCAACTTGTTTGTTCAGCCACTCATGCAAGTCAAAATACTGAAAGCTCATTTGCATCTCGCCGGATTCGATGCGCGAAATGTCAATGAGATCCGTGAGCAAATCATTCAAGCGCGCGGCTTGGTGGTACGCCTTTTCGACGAAGCTCTTCTGCAATTGCGGATTGGCGACGTTATTCTCCATCAACGTTTCGAGATAACCTTGCACCGCAAAAATCGGCGTGCGCAATTCGTGCGATACATTGCCAAGAAATTGGCTGCGCATCGTCTCCAACTTTTGGATTTTCTCCCAGTCGTCGCGCACTTTGGCGAGCATGTCATTCAGCAGATCGGCCAACTCGCCCAGTTCGTCGTCGGAAGCGCGCTGAAAATGCGCCTCGATGTGCCCCTGTTTGACCAAATCGGCGGTGCGCGCGAGTTCCTGCAACGGCGTCGTCAAACGGCTCGACACCCAATAGCTAATGAGGCCGGTGAAGAATAACACCAACAAGCTGCCCGCCACTATTTTCCAGCGAATTTCATTGAGGATGCGTTCGACTTCGATCAGCGGGATGGCCAGGCGAATGAAACGAACTTGCGCGAGCAACGGAAAAGGCGTCAACGGCGGCGGGATTCTTTTCGCCACATAAAACAAACGCCGTTTCACCGTCGCGCTCAAACGTTCGTCACGGCCAAACCCGGCTTTGAGCGCCATCTGCACTTCCGGCCGGGCGAGATGATTTTCAACTTGCCGCAGGGAATCCGGCGCCACTTCCGACTCGAAGACAACTCTGCCCGTTGAATCAATCAGCGTAAGGCGCATTTGACCGACGCGGGCATAACCGGTCAATTGGCCATATTTAATGCCGCGTTCATCGAAACCGAAAGCGGACGTCGTCAGCAAATGCTCGATCTCATTAAGCTGCGTTTTTAATTCTTCAAACAGGCGGGAGGTATAGTAGCGTTGCAGCTCATTGATAATGATCAAACCCACGATGATTGTTACAATAAAGAGCAGAAACAGATGCGTGAAAACAAGACGCTGACGGAGGGAAAACTTCATTTTAATTTTCATCCGCTTTGAGCCGGTAGCCCACGCCCTTGATCGTCTCAATCAAATACATATTGTCATCGCCGAGCTTTTCGCGAATTTTGCGGATGTGCACATCGATCGTGCGGTCGATAACCACGACATCGTCGCCCCAAATCTCGTTGAGCAAAATATCGCGGGTGATAACACGGCCCGGACGCTTGGCCAAATAAACCAGCACTTCAAACTCTTTTTTGGTGAAGGCGACAATTTTGCCCGCGACTTTGACAGAATAATTGAGCGGGTTGATTTCCACCTCTCCCAACCGCAGGATCGCATGGGTGTCGGCTTCCGCGGCCGCGCTGGTGGTTTTGCGTAAAACGTTTTTCACCCGCGCCAACAGCTTGCGAATGCTGATAGGCTTAATGATATAATCATCCGCCCCCAGTTCCAATCCCACCACTTCGTCCACCTCGCCGCCCTTGGCGGTGAGAAAAATAACGGGAATGTGTTTCGTGCTTTCCGTTTGGCGAAGTTGCCGGATCACCTCCCAGCCGTCTTTGCCCGGCAGCATGACATCGAGAATGATGAGATCAGGACAGCTTTGCGCCAACTCCAGCGCTTGCAAGCCATTCGCCGCCGTCAGCGTCTCATAGCCTTCAGCTTCGAGATTGTATTTCAGCAAATCAAGAATGTCTTGCTCGTCGTCAACCAACAAGATGCGTTTGGTCATCTTGCTCCTTTCTGCAAAAATTGGCATGTCCTTTTTGTGGTTTATCCCCTGACCATATAAAGATAAGAAGATTTTGGGCTTTTTCTCAAGGTTTTTATTTGGGAGGCGGCGGAAAAGCGGCGCCAAAAATTGCGGAAAATGGCCTTGACATTGGCGGGAAATCTTGTAAATTATAATTATTCAATCAAGCAAGCCGGGATGGTGAAACTGGTAGACGCG
>JAJVHT010000139.1:1795-6911 GCA_022072515.1 bacterium | reverse complement strand
GATTCACAGGCGACACAAAATTCATCATTGGCGTTGACTTCGTGTCCGCAATGCGAACAATACCAAACTTCTTCCATAGATGGCATACGTTTCCTTATTCTTAAATTTTATGACGCTGGCTTTGCGGCGAGGCGATAATAACGCGCCCCGTTACGTGTCGTCATGACCAGATCGCCGTTTTTCATCAGCAGGTCGGCGGCGCGCTGCAATTCCGCGAGATTGCCGCTCAGGTGCGCTTTTTGAACAATCTCCAGCAGGTGCAATTCTTCCGCCGGATGCGCCAGAAAATACGCTTTGATGGTTGCGGCGGCATCCGTGGAAGGCACGGTTTGGTGGCTCATACCAACCTCCTGCTCCACTTCGCTTTGTCGTTGCGAGGGAGAGTTGCTTACGATGTGCATGGCGTCGGCCACAATTTCGGCCAAATCTTTGGTTTCCTCAACAGCGGCATTCAACATCATTTTACATTCCGGACAGGCGGTGACCAGCAATTTGGCGCCGGAGGCCGCAATCTCGGCTTTGCGTTCCTGATCGACGCGACGGCTGACTTTTTGCTCGCGCACGAAACCGGCGCTGCCGCCGCCGCAACACAGCGCGCGATCGCGATGGCGCGGCAACTCGCGCAGTTTGTAGCCGGCCTCGGTCAGCACGGTGCGAGGCGCGTCAAAAATTTCTTCGTAGCGCCCCAGATAACAGGGATCGTGATAGGTCAACGTTTTATTGTCGCCATTCGTGCCGTTGAGGCGAATCGCCCCGCTTTCAAGCAGGCTGGTGAGAAATTCGGAATGATGCTTCACCTGCGGCGCAAAACTGTTGTCCAACGTCGGATATTCCCGCCGCATCGAATGGAGGCAATGTGGGCAGGGCGTCAGAATTTTCTTTACGCCCTGCTCGCGCAACTTCTCGATGTTTTGTCGCGCCAATGTTTGAAACTGCATCTCCTCGCCCTGGCGGCGCGAATGATGGCCGCAGCAGGCTTCGTCTTCCAAAACGCCGAAATTGACCTTCGCATTTTTCAACACGTTGATCATTGCCGTCACCGCGCTGCGGGCGTCGTTGTTGTAGCCCCAGACGCAGCCAAGCCACAAGAGCCATTCGCTTTTTCCCTTGGCGAAAATGGGAATTTGCAATTCTCCAATCAGTTTCGCACGCACCTCGTTGGCCGCCGAAAACGGATTGCCATAGCGCTCAATGGTTTGCAGAAAGTCCGTGGCGACCATGCCCTTGCCGATAGCCAACGCCTGTGCGCGTTTGGCGCCGATAAGCAATTGCAGATGCTCGATGCCGACCGGACAAATATTTTCACACGCGCCGCAGCTTGTGCATTGGCCCAGCGCCGTTTCGGAAATAACGTTGCCGATAACGGCAGTGTCGGCGCCATTTGCCGCGAGCGTTTTGCGCCCGTCGAGAATGAAGCCGCGCGGATCAAGCTCCTGCCCGCAAATATTCGCCGGGCAATTGTCGGTGCAGCGCCGGCACTCCACACAGCTCAAAAAATCCATGCGCATTTTCCACGGCACGGCGGCCAACTTTTCCAAACCGAGTGTCACCTCCTCCGTGGCCGCGAGCGCTTCCATGTCGAGATTGAGCGGCAAGTAATCGCCGAGCCGGTGGGTGCGGAAAAAAATATTGACCGGCGCCATCACAATGTGAAAATGCTTGCTCCGCAAAATGAGATGGGGAAAGACGATGATGATGCCGGCATGGAGCCACCAATTGGCTTTTTCCAGCCAGGGCCGCGCCTGGATGCCGTTGAGATAGGTCAACATCAGCAGGAGAATGAGCAACGCCACGAGACCGGAGCTGTAGGATTTGGGATCTGGCGAAATTTTCACCAATACAAAACGGCGAAACGCCAAGCCGATGATGGCGAGACTCACCAACACCGCAAATACCGCAAGCAGGTTTTTATAAATCGGCAAGGCCGCTCCCAAAATCGGCGCCAGAAAGGGGAGGTCGAAACCCTCGAGAAAGTGGTCAATCGTTTCGAAACCAAAAAGCACGAAGCCGAAGAACACCGCGGTGTGCATGAGGCCGACAATCGGCCGGCCGCCAATCACGCGCGATTGCAGCAAAACTTCCTGCACCACCCGTCGTAGGCGCTCGCCAAGACGGTCGGTACGCACGCGATCCGGCTTGCCGGCTTTGATTAATGCAATCTTTTTGGCAAGCTCCCTGGCAAAAATCGTGATCGTCCCAATAACCAGGATGGCCAACAAAATTTTTTCCCAGATCGCGAAGCTCATTTTTCCAGCCTCCGTGAGAAAATACCTGACTGCCAGCGCTGAATTTAAGAAAGCCCAATACAAACCTCATGCCGCCACGTTGAATTTTTGTCATCTGTTTATCAATAACTTAACGCATGACAATTAGCGGCTTTTACCGAAGCTTCTTAAAAATAAGATTTGAGGGATGAACTTTTTGCAGTTTTGGGAAGATGGCCAATTTAGTTCTGGTATTTCGGAGTCTCTAATGAAAAACTACCAAGCAAAAACATCTTGATTCTTTTAAAAATTCTTGTTTGATTAAACAGCGGAGGCAAACATAAAGAAAAAACTTATGGCCGGACCTAAACTGACTTTTCAAGACATTTTAAACCAACGCCGGAACACCGACTTTGTCGGACGGCAAGAAGAATTGGATTTTTTCCGGAAAAATCTTAGTCTCTCACCGACAGATCCGGAACGGAAATTCATTGTTCATAGTAGCGGACAGGGTGGCATTGGCAAAACCACGTTGATGAAGCGCTTTCGTGCGATGGCTGCTGAAACAGGCTTCGTTGCTGCAATGGTCGATGAATGGCAGGAAGATGTTCCACAAGTGCTCGGTGAATTTGCAGATCAATTTGCTACGAACGGCCACAAGCTGGAAAGCTTTTCCAAACGATACAAAGACTACCGCGAGAAAAAAGGCGAAGTCGAGGCTGATCCCGAAGCTCCACAGGGCTTTGCTGGGTTTTTGGGGCGAACAATTACCGTTGGTGGCGTGAAGATGCTGCGCCGTACGCCCGTTGTTGGTGGGGCCGCTGAAATGATTGATGAAAATGCTTTGGGGGATCAAGTAAGTGAATTTGCCAGTTATCTTGCTCGCAAGTTTAAAAATAAAGACGATGTGGAATTGGTTTCCAAGCCAAATGAGGTGCTGACAACGTTATTTCTGGAAAATCTCAAAGAGATTGCAGAAAACAATGCGATAGCCCTGTTCTTTGATACCTTTGAAAAGAGCGCAATTTATTTAGACCAATGGCTGCGTGATCTTTTAGATGGCCGATTCGGAGTCTTGCCAGCCAATATCATCTTTGTCATTGCTGGGCGCGACCCGCTCGATCAAAACTGGACGGCTTTTGAGCCGGTGATCAATCGTATCGACTTAAATCCACTTTCTGAACCGGATGCCGAATCTTATCTGCGCAATCATCAAATCACCAATGCAGAAACCATTCGGGTCATTATGCAGCTTTCCGGCTGCATTCCACTCCTATTGGCAACCTTGGCCAGCCAGAGTCCGGACGATCCTGCGGAGATAGGTGACCCCAGCGGCGAGGCGGTTGAGCGTTTTTTAAAATGGGTGGAAAATCCAAAGCAGCGGGAAGCCGCCCTTTATGGCGCTTTCCCGTTGATCCTGAATCAGAACATTTTGGAAGTCATCACGAATGCAGAAGAAGCTAACGCCTTGTTCGCTTGGTTGAAAAAGATGCCTTTCGTCAAACAGGTTAAAGATGGTTGGGTTTATCACGAAGTCGTGCGGAGCCAAATGCTGCGTTATGCGCACAAAAACAATCCACAAAAGTGGCGTGAGCTGCACCAAAGTTTAGCTGCTTATTTTCTGAAAGAAAAGACCGCCGAGGAATCAAGCACGGAAGGTCGAGATCGTGAATCAACTGTTGCTAGCGATGAAGGGTTCTCACTTTACCACCGGCTAAGTGCATTACAAGAGAATGCTCTGGCTGGTGCGCTGAATCTATTCTTGGATGCGCTGAAAGAGAAAAGATCGCAGGCTCAGAAAGTAGTCGAAAGGATTATCCAAGCTGGTATTGATAACGATTCAGATAAAATAAAAAATTGGGGATTAAGACTTCTGAACGGATTAAATGCCTATGAAAAAGATGATTATCCAATTGTAGTAAACGTATTTTCTAATCTGCTTGAATTTAAGGGATTAGACGAAAATAAAAAGGCTGTGGGCTTTGCTTGGCGCGGCGATGTCCACCGCTTAATGGGAAATTGTGAAACTGCGCTCAAAGATTTTGACCGTGCCATTGAATTGGATGAGAAATACAAATGGGAAATTGCCCATCGTGGTGAGACCTACCGAATGTTGAACAATTATGAGGCCGCACTCAAAGATTTAGATCGTGCCATTGAATTGGATGAAAAATATCAATGGGCCATTGGCAGTCGTGCTCAAACTTACCGCAATATGAATAACTATGAAGCGGCACTGCAAGATTATGAACGCGCTATTACTTTGAATGAAAAGATCAAATGGACAATATTTGGTCGTGGTGAGACCTACCGGTTGATGAAAAATTATGATGCAGCACTCAAAGATTTTGACAACGTTATCAAATTAGATGAAAAATATAAATGGGCGATAGCCAGCCGGGGTGCAGCCTACCAAGCACTAAAAAATTACGAATTGGCACTCAATGATTATGATCGAGCCATTGAATTAGATGAAAAATATCAATGGGCGATAGGTAGTCGTGCTCAGACTCACCGCGCAATGAAAAACTACGAAACAGCGCTCAGAGATTATGATCGTGCCATCGCTTTAGATGAGAAAGTTCCATGGGTGATAGCCGGCCGTGGTGAAACCTATCGCTTGATGGAAAATTATGAAGCCGCACTCGAAGATTTTAATCGCGCCATCGAATTAGATGAAAAATATCAATGGGCCATTGGCTGTCGTGCTTTGACTTACCGCGCAATGAAAAACTACGAAGTGGCTCTCCAGGATTTTGACCGCGCCATTGAATTGGATGAGAAAATGGAAAATTATGAAGCCGCACTCGAAGATTTTAATCGCGCCATCGAATTAGATGAAAAATATCAATGGGCCATTGGCTGTCGTGCTTTGACTTACCGCGCAATGAAAAACTACGAAGTGGCTCTCC
>JAJVHT010000139.1:0-1695 GCA_022072515.1 bacterium | reverse complement strand
ATGGAAAATTATGAAGCCGCACTCGAAGATTTTAATCGCGCCATCGAATTAGATGAAAAATATCAATGGGCCATTGGCTGTCGTGCTTTGACTTACCGCGCAATGAAAAACTACGAAGTGGCTCTCCAGGATTTTGACCGCGCCATTGAATTGGATGAGAAAGTTGTATGGGTGATCAGCAGTCGTGGCGAAACTTACCGCTTGCTGGAAAATTATGAAGCTGCGATCAAAGATTTCAACCGCGCCGTCGAATTAGATGAAAAATATCAATTCGCGATAGGTAGCCGTGCTCAGACTTACAATGCAATGAAAAACTACGAAGCAGCGCTCAGAGATTATGATCGTGCCATCGCTTTAGATGAGAAAGTTCCATGGGTGATAGCCGGCCGTGGTGAAACCTATCGCTTGATGGAAAATTATGAAGCCGCACTCGAAGATTTTAATCGCGCCATCGAATTAGATGAAAAATATCAATGGGCCATTGGCTGTCGTGCTTTGACTTACCGCGCAATGAAAAACTACGAAGTGGCTCTCCAGGATTTTGACCGCGCCATTGAATTGGATGAGAAAGTTGTATGGGTGATCAGCAGTCGTGGCGAAACTTACCGCTTGCTGGAAAATTATGAAGCTGCGATCAAAGATTTCAACCGCGCCGTCGAATTGGATGAGAAATATAAATGGGCAATAGCCAGTCGTGGTCAAACTTACAAATCGATGAAAAACTATGAGGCGGCTGTTCAAGATTTTAGCCGTGCCATCGAATTAGATATGAAATATCAATGGGCTATACCCGGCGCGGTGAGACCTACCGCTTGATGAAAAACTACGACGCCGCGCTCAGAGATTTCAACCGAGCCATTGAATTAGATGAAAAATATAAATGGGCTTATACCCAGTGCGGTGAGATCTATCGACTTATGGGAAATTGTGAAAAAGCAATCGCAAATTTTTCATCTGCCCTTGCCATTGATCCAGAGAATGATTGGAGTTGGTATCTGCTGGGCATCACCCAAAAGAAATGTGGGATGCTAATAGATTTTACTAAAAACTTGGAAAAAGCAATTAAATTGGGGAAAATTGACTATGAAAAAACCGGTGGCAGTTTCAGAGAGGCATTTAATCTGGCAATCTATTATCTCGTTGCTGAGCAAAACCAAACGGCATATTTATTATACGAAAAAACAATTGCAGCAGGTGCAACGAAAGAATCGTTAAAAGATGCAAAAGATGATTTAGATGAACTCACCTCTTTATTTCCCGAAGAAAAGGAATTTGAGAAGGCACTTGCTTTGGTAAAAAAAGCACTTAGTTCAATTCAAAGTAACTCCTAAACACCTCCCTCGCCAACGGCGCGGCATCCATCGCGCCGCGGCCATTTTCCAAAAAAACGACGACGGCGATTTCCGGTTTTTCAAACGGCGCAAACCCCACGAACCACGCCGCGGTTTTCGCTCCAAAATACTCCGAAGAAGTGCCGGTTTTGCCGGCGATCGTAACTTGGGATAATTTTGCGGTGGCGCTCGTGCCGTAGGCCACGCTTTGCCGCAAACCCTCTTTCACAATTCGCAACTCGTCGCCGAAATGAATTGTCTCCTTTAAAACCGGCTTGAAGGCTTGAAACTCCTGCCGCGAGCTGGGATAAAACGGCTGATAATAAAATCCGCCATTGGCCAGAACGGAAATCACGGCGAGCAT